>MEXE01000001.1 GCA_001775555.1 Candidatus Amesbacteria bacterium RBG_19FT_COMBO_48_16
ATCCTGGCTGATTTTCTCATCAACAAGCGTTATGGGGAATTACTGCCGGCTACGCCATCACAATTAATTCAATTAATTAAATCATCCCAGGCCCAGTCATCTGTCAGTTCAGATCAAATCCGTAAGTCTGTTACCCGGGTTCTGGATACTCACCCTCGGGCTGTAGCCGATCTCAAAACCGGCAAACAGCAGGCTATGTTCTTTATAATCGGTCAAATCAAGCGTGAACTCGGCAACATCGACATCGAATTGACCAAAAATATTATCGGGGAATTACTTAAGATAAACCGCTTGCAAACCTGATGTAATATTATTAAACTGCCTTTACCTGAAACAGGGGTTGAGCCCCTGACAACGCAAAGGTTTAATATGTCCTCAAACTTCGTCCACCTCCATGTCCATACGGAATATTCGCTTCTGGATGGATTGTCCAAGATAAAAAGGTTGGTTTCCCGCGTCAAAGAGCTCGGCATGCCGGCTGTGGCCATTACCGACCACGGCGCTATGTACGGCGCTATCGATTTTTACAAAACCTGCAAAAGTGAGGGTGTAAAGCCGATTATAGGAATAGAAGCTTACGTTGTTTCCGGAGATCATTCTAAGAAGGCCGGGCGGGGAGATGCCGAAAACAATCATTTGGTGCTTCTGGCGCAGGATCTCACCGGTTATCGGAATTTAATGCAGCTTACCACAATCGCTCATTTGCAGGGTTATTACTATCGCCCCAGATTCAGTCGAGAGACTTTAGCCAAATACCACCAGGGTCTTGTTTGTCTCTCCGCCTGTGCCAAAGGCGAAATAGGCCAACTGCTGATTAACAACGATTACGCCTCAGCCAAAAAATCCGCCTCCTGGTACCAGCATTTATTTGGTAACCGTTACTACCTGGAAATCCAGCGCCACCAATTTAACGATTATTTCGCCTCGGTCAAAGATAACCCCAAAATCTTAGACAAACTGACTGCTATGCATACCACTGAAAAAATATGGGTCGAAGGCATTGTCAAGCTCAGCCGGGATTTGGGAATCAGATTAGTAGCCACCAATGATGCCCATTATATTGACCAATCAGACGCTACGGCCCAGGATGTGTTGGTCTGCATCTCTACAGGCAAACGGGTAGTGGATCTGGATCGCCTCCGCTACGTGGACGCTCCCACTTTTCACTTACGTTCCCCCCAAGAAATGACCCGGATATTTCCCGATTTGCCCGACGCTGTAGCCAATACTCTAAAAGTGGCCGAAAAAATAGACTTAAAAGTTGATCTGGGTAAATGGTACTTTCCCCAAATTGACATTCCCCAAGGTCGGACTGCCCCCCAATTCCTAAAGGAAACTGTTCTGTCTCGCCTGGAAGACAGATATCCCCATCCGGGAACGGATACCAAAACCAGGCTGGATTATGAATTGGAAGTCATCATCTCCAAAGGTTACGCACCGTATTTCCTGATGATGGCGGACATGGTCAATTGGTGCACTTCCCAGGGGATTATTACCAACACCCGGGGATCTGCCGCCGGTTCTATTATTTCATATGTATTGGGGATTACTACCATAGATCCCATCAAATACGGTTTACCTTTCGAAAGATTCTTAAACCCGTTCCGCCCCAAACCGCCGGACATCGATCTGGATATTTCCGACAACCGTCGGGAAGAATTAATTACCTATATTACTGATAAATACGGTTCCGACAAAGTAGCCCAGATATGCACTTTCGGACGTATGCTGGCCAGGGCCGCAGTTCGTGACGTCGGCCGGGTTTTGGGTCACCCTTACTCATATCCCGACAAAATTGCCAAACTCATTCCTCTGGGCTCCCAGGGCTTTCCCATGACGATCCGCAAAGCCCTTGATGTATCTCCGGAACTCAAATTACTATACGACTCGGATCCCCAGGCAAAAAATTTACTTGATTTAGCCCGGGAGATCGAAGGCAACGCCCGTCACGCTTCCGTCCATGCGGCCGGGATCGTGGTTTCCCCGACGTCCATGACCGACTATTCTCCTCTCCAGCTCGAACCCAATGGCACCAAAATAATTACCCAATATGAAATGCACGCTTGTGAGGATGTGGGTTTAGTCAAGTTTGACATTCTGGGTATCAGAAACCTTTCAATATTAAATGCGGCAGTAGATATCATCGAAAACTCGCGCCATACCAAAATTGATTTAGCCAATCTGCCCTTGGATGACAAAAAAACTTTTGCCATGCTTACCCGGGGAGCGACCATGGGAGTTTTTCAGCTCGGCGGTTCAGGTATGACCAAATGGCTGAAAGAGTTAAAACCCGCCCGGATTGAGGACATTATGGTCATGATCGCCCTTTTCCGCCCCGGTCCTATGGCCAATATTCCCGAATACATCGCCCGCAAAAACGGTCGATCCCCGGTTACATATCTCCACCCTAAAATGGCTAATTACCTGGACAAATCTTACGGCATTATGGTCTATCAGGAGGATGTCTTATTTACCGCCTTGGAACTGGCAGGCTATGACTGGAATACAGTAGACGCCCTCCGCCAGGCTATCGGCAAGAAAAAGCCCAAGGAAATGGCCCAACAGCATGACATTTTCATCAAAGGCTGCCAGACCCAGTCCGGGATGACCGAACCGGAAGCCGAAAAAATCTGGCAGCTTTTCGTCCCCTTCCAGGGTTACGGGTTCAACAAAGCACATGCCGCTTCCTACGGTCTGGTTTCCTATCAGACAGCGTATCTAAAAGCCCATTATCCTGTCGAATACATGACCGCACTTTTAACAGCCGAATCCAGCTACACCGACAAAATAGTCGAGGCGGTCGAAGAATGCCGCCATGCCAAGATCAAAGTCCTGCCTCCGGATATCAATTCTTCCGCGGTAGGATTTACTATCGAGCCGTTTGCCGATTCTCTGGAAGGTCGGGCTATCAGGTTCGGCCTCACCGCAGTCAAAAACGTAGGCGATGCGGCCATATCAGCCATACTGGCAGCCCGATCTGCGGGTCCTTTCTCTTCCCTTACCGATTTTTGTCTCCGTGTAGACAGTCAAAAAGTCAATCGCAAGGTTCTCGAAAGTTTGATCAAAGCCGGGGCGCTTGATGCATTCGGTGCCCGGTCCGCCATGCTGGCCGCTTTGGACAAAATTCGCGGTTTAGGTACCTCTATCAGTAAGCTCAAAAGCTCCGGCCAGGTCAGCTTGTTTGGGGACCAGTCATCTTCATCACCCGCGGATAACCTGCCCGACCTGGAAGAGTTCGCCAAAGATCAAAAACTAAATATGGAAAAGGAACTATTAGGGTTTTACCTTACGGAGCATCCCCATTCCGACAAGCTCAAGGGCTTAGAGCAAATTGTCTCCCACCGCATCTCTGATTTATATTTGGACCACCATTCCCTCGGCCAGGTCACTATCGGAGGTATAGTCGAAACCTGCCGCAACGTTATCACTAAATCCGGTAATTTACCTATGTGTTTTGCCAAAATTACCGACCTGACCAAGTCAGTCGAAGCTGTTGTTTTCCCCAAAGTATTTGCTTCCACCCCTGGCCTCTGGCAGCCGGATAATATCGTGCTTTTGTCCGGCAAGGTGGAATCCCGTGTGGCGTATGATTCACCAGAAGAGTCTTTGGAAGGAACCGGTTTGGAAATAACCGTGATCGTGGAGTCAGCCGCGGCTTTTACCGGCCCGGATACCAACCTTCCCAAAAACCATAAAATATCATCCAGAAACGATGAACGATCAACGATCAACCCCGCGATTTTTATCGATATTCCTCCCGGATTACCTCAAAACAAATTGGTGACCCTAAACCAGCTTCTTCAGTCCCATCGGGGGAACCAATCTGCCGAGCTGGTATTTTCCCAAAACGGTTCCTCAAAATCCCTGCCTCTGCCTTACGGTTTAAACTGGACGGATGACCTAAAGCAAGCCATTGATAGCTTGTTAAAAGCCTGATAGCAGGTTAAAATTCTCTCTATGGCTATTTCTTCATCCATCGCGGGTACCGCAGTTCATGTCGGTGATCTCATTCGCCTTCATCTCAAAGTCATGGAGTCAGGTAAAGAGCGGACCCAGATTTTCGAAGGGCTGGTCATCGGTATCCGCGGCCGGGGCGAAAACCGCACCTTTACCGTCAGAAAAATTGCCGCGGGCGGGATCGGCGTCGAGAGGATATTCCCCGTCAATTCTCCCTGGATCTCCAAAGTGGATGTCAAAAAGCACGGAACAGTTCGCCGGGCCAAACTGCACTATGTCCGCGGCCAGTCGGCCCGCCGGGTCGCTCGTATCACCCAGACGGTTTCAAAGTAATGTCATCCCTAACGAAGTTTAGGGACCCTTTTGACATTTATCCTTCCTGATTACCCCTGGCTGATGAAAAGCTTCTACAACTTTACGACGCAGCTCAAGTCACGGGTGAGATGCCAAAGGAACTAAGAGCGCAGAGAGCAGTTGTTAGAAAACTGGCAAATCTAGCCCGGCAATAAACACCCCCTTTACAAAACCAAAAACCTGTTATAATAAACTATCATGGATAAAAATAAACTTTACGTCGGCAATCTGCCCTGGTCCGCTACTGCGGATAGTATCAAAGAATTATTTGCTCCTTTTGGAGAGATAGTCCAGGTAGATCTGATCATCGACCGTGACACCGGCCGCTCAAAAGGTTTTGCTTTCGTCACTTACAAAAACGAGGCGGATGCCGCCAAAGCTATAGCCGAATTAAATGAAAAAGAGATAGACGGCCGTAATATCGTCGTCAACGTTGCCCGCCCTCGCGAAGAAAGGCCGGATCGCGGAAACCGCCGGGATTTCAATCGCCGCGATCGCTAGCCAGATTTTTTATCCCTCCCTGCTTTTATCATCGCCTTCAAAATATTCCTCAGTCTTTTTTTTCTCCCCTCCGGTAAGCCTTCCATTCGTGAGTTAACAAATTCCTGCACTTCATCAGGACTCATTTCATCCAGCCGTTTTATTGTGTTCTTCAAAAACATGCTGAATTGTTCAGCTGTGACCTGATTCAGATCACCTCCCAGCTCCTTATCTTTATCCAGATCCAACATGGTTCTTTTAATTGAATCCACTACCATCCTTGCCATTACGTAAGCCTTTACCGCGTACCATACCTCTCTCCCCAAGGACCCTTTTTTAGTCTCCTTCACTTACCCCGGATTATATACCCGGTCACAAGATAGGTAGATTTATGAATGTTGACAGATCTCATTAATATCCTATAATAGTATCATGGCCGAGCTAGAACCAAAGCTTACAGTTCCCGAAGAAATATTAACAGGTTTCTTTTCTCGTGTCGCTAGCTACATAAGAGAAAATCCTATTCGCGTAGATCCACTTAAAGTTACTGATGCTGATCTTAAAGAAAAACCTCACCTTTACCATAAATGTGATGTGAGGCAATCTGGTAAATGTCCTGATCAAAACTTCTCACCTAATTGCCATAAATGTCCTCACGCCAGACAAACCGCTAAAAAAATTATCGGTATTGGTAATAATCATGGATTTCCTTCTTCTGAAACTCATGAATATTCAGGCTCAGGTACATTAACTGTCGTCCTTTCAGGAGCGAATGGTGGTGACTGGCTGGTATCAGAACAAAAAGGTGACGGTTTCCTCTTCGCCCATCTTGCCATCACCCGCCGTCTTTAACGAAAGGCAAAATAATACCCTATCATCTTTACATATTTAAGCACTCGATATATACTATGAGCCATGAGAAAATTAAACAAAGATTTGAAACCGCAAGAAGATTAGCTTTGGCAAATAGGGCTCCAGCTGGTTGTCCAGAATTAATTGACGCCGTACAAGGATCTACCCCAAATGCTGTGAGTGAGTTTTTTATTGGTTGGCCTGGAACATTACAAGAATCTCCATTATTTAGATGCCCAGGTAGAAATAAACCTGTTTGCAACGGATGTCCACTTAGAACTGATCCCAATGACCCGACACATTTTCAACGAGTTTAAATCTTCCGCTTCACTCCCATAATGACTACTCCGCCGCTCGATTCGAAATCCTCCGCACCTTCCACCTCCCTACTGTCATTCACTAACTGAATCTCTACCATCATTTTAGTGGTCATAATTAAAGTTATGATATTATTCGGCCAATACCAATATGCCGGAAAAATATACCGGAAAATATTCAGAGTGGCAGAGAGACCGAAGAATAACGTTTTTTTTAAGATGTTCTCAAATGGCAGATTTAAACTCTGACCAGCAGTCTTGGCTCGAAACCATTGTCGAAGAACTTTCAAGATTGATAATCCCAGGCAGTAAAACTGTTAAGTTAAATTACCGGGTAAACAAATGCATTAGGTCCTTGGCTGTGTCTATGGCAAACATTAACCGTGGAGTTAGAACCTCCCGTCAAACCATCATCAGAGTCAACAGCACCAATATTGCTGAGATTTTGAACGAATATCCTGTCACGTTTGCCAAATCAGAGAGAGTTAAAACCCAGTGGTAATTTTCAGTACACATCAATTTCTCAACTATTTGTTCCTCACGAGTCAGTTAGATGGCATATAATTGAAATCCTTCTATATTTTTTATCGCGGTAAAACCCCGATTGTTAAATCGTGGGTTGCCCAAAATCGGACGAAGTCCGACAGCGAGAAGATACCCCGACCATTAGGTCGTGGGTAGATTCATTGCATCAAAAAGCTCAGGAATTTTGGCTCTTGACAAACTGTGTTATATTTTAATTGTATATAAAAAATCATAAAAATGAAAAAGTTGACTTTTGTATTCCTTTTCGCATTGTTGAGCATTCTTTTAACCCCTGAAAAAGCTTCTGCAGTAACTTACCAAAAACAAGCCTGCTATACTTATAAAGAGGGTGGGGTTAAGCAATGGAAACACTGCCAAACAGCCAAATATAATTGGGATACATCAACGCATAAAGTGAAATGTGTTTCAGGTTTTCCGGTTGGTACTTTTACTCGTTATACCGGTTCGTGGCAGGCATATCTTTTCTCAAAGGGTTGTCAGTATAGTACCTGGTCAACTACTGGAAAAACTTGGCATACTTTTGCAGTATACAAAGGCGGAGAACTCCATGGTTACTCAGAAATTTTTCAAAAAGTATACGGTAACCTGCCAGGGAATTTTTATAAATCATGGAATTA
>MEXE01000002.1 GCA_001775555.1 Candidatus Amesbacteria bacterium RBG_19FT_COMBO_48_16
ACATTATTATTCCCATACTTTTCAAATTCGCCACTTTTTTGAAATCCAAACTTTTCATAAAAATGGATTGCCCGAGTATTCGTCAGCTGTGTTCCCTGCCATAAGATAATGTATTTCACACCTAAACGCTGGGCTATTTTGATTGTTTCTTCCAGCATTATGCTCCCCAAACCGCTATTCTGATATCTATCAGCCACCGCTGGAGCTACACAAATATCTCGACCCCTTTCAATTGGAATTTTGTAATCTTCATAGCGCAACACCTGGCTGTCCCGAAGCTCAAAAGACAAAATTATATAGCCGACAATTTCATCGTTTAAGTTGACCAAAATCATGCGTAACATTTTTAAAACATCGAGCTTGTCACAGATTCTTGCTGCCTCCTCCGAATTTAAAGGGTGGGGACCAAATCTCCTTCTTATCTCCTCAGAGAGTTCTTCCATAAATCGCCCAAAAGCTAGAACATCATGCTCATTAAGCGGCCGAAAAACAACAGCCTCACCACTTTTAAGTTGGTATTTACTCGTCACCAAGGAAGGGTTATCGGCTATTGATTGCAAAGTAATCACAGGATCATTATCTCATTACCCGGCTACAGATCAAATTTATGCGTAATAGGTTCGAATACTTTCCATTCAGGGTTGCAAAATAACCTATAATTATTGACTTACTTTTATAATTTGGGTAAAATTAAAAAAGTGACCCCTGATACTAACCCGGATCGAACTCCTACCCCCCCTAATACTAAACGTGCTCTTGGTCTTGTTGCCGGAGCAATTACTACTGCAGCAGTGTATGGGGTTGAGGGCTCCATATCGTTCGTGATGTTGGAAGTAACCGGAAATCTTTTTCAGTCCACGGATAAATTCGAAGGCACTGTAGGTATCCTCGTAGTATTGGGTATTATGTTTATGCTAATAAACAATAGTGGGGAATTTCCCCGGGCTGTTCTTTCCTCGGGTATCAAAGCCGGCAAAGCTGTCTACAACACTATCCAAAATTCCTGATATTTAAACAAACTAAAATAGATTCCTGCATAGTACTTCGACCAAGCTCAGTATTTTCCGTCCACCAGCCCCTGCTGCACAATCTCAAGGTTAATCAATTGCAGGCTTTAAACGAGCCTGGACAAATCCCCACATTGTTCACATAAATGCTCAGGATCTTCCATATGGAGGACGGATTGGGTCCCGTACCACTCAAATACTTCTCTCGTACCTGTAAGTGCCTTTACGTATTCTCTAAGCGTCCCCCCAGGATTGTTCACCAGCCATTTACCCTCCTCATTCGTAAGAATCACCCGGACAGGATCCGTTCCGATCAAATTTCCACACGCTTCGTTTACCTTACTAATAATCCCTTGTGCAAAATCATTATTCCCTTCCATAACATGCTGATAGAATTTCTTCGCTTCTTCCTTATTATTGGCCATAAAATAATCCTTACTTATTCAATACCGCTTCACATTTTGTTAAAAAAATAACCAAATTAGTCTCATTTGTTCCAAGCATCTTTTCGGCTTGAATTTTCCACCCCTCTTTATCCCTTTTCAGATCCCTAACCAGGTAAAAGCCGAATAATCTGTAGAGTATTGTTACCCCCAGATACCTGATAACCCGATTTTCCAAGTTTTTCAGCTCACTGCCTGTCAGAACTTTCCCCATTTGCTGTTTATAACTGGCCAAGAAGTTCTTAATAAATTCCACCGACTCGCTGATATTCCTAGGTTTTATCTCTATCAAGTAGTGGCAAAACAAAAACGCTAGGTCAAAAGCCGCGTCCCAGACAAATGCTCTCTCTAAATCTAAAAACCGGACCTTTTGCCCGTCCACAAATATGTTTTTCGAGGCCAAATCCCCCATAACCATGGTTTTTACTGACTTTTTGCTGTCCTCTATTAACCTCTCCACTGGCTCCGGGTACATCTTCTGCGCTGGCCCCAGCCTCATTCCCAAATGAAAATCTATGGCCTTCTGGTTCTCCTCTTCCCCTCCCCTGACCCGGGTATTTTCCACCCCCAGGGTATCCCGATGTATCATTCCTATCACCTTTCCGAAATATTTCCCGGTTGCCGGATATGCGTTGCCTGATACCAATTGTTCTACCAGCAATTTACCCTCTCTTTTAATATCGGAAAGTACTGCTACGTTATTTCTTTTGTCCAAATACAATACTTGAGGAACCAAGTCCGTCACAATTTCTCCAATCAGATTCAGTATTTTTGCCTCAAAAAGAATCCTGTCAGCCTCGATTTTCATCTCCGGCCTGGTTTTGACATGATCCCGGGTCTGTCTCAAATAGCAGACTTGCTTAACCTCGTCTACCATAACTGTAACCCGAAAGATGTAATTCACGTAGGTTTCCTCTTTCACCTCGACCGCCTCTAATATTTTCACTTCCCGATCCTTCCCCCAAATATTGCGGGCAATCGTCCCAATATATTTTCTGATGTTTCTCTCATTTAAGTCCGTCATATCGATATATTAATACACGTCTATTACTATTAACCTTATAGTGTTAAAATACTATTAACCATGAATACCTATAGCCTCAAAGATCCGGTCACAGCTTCCCCTCCCCTTGTTAAATTGGGACTATCTCCTGACGAAGCCAGGTGTTACGAAATACTGTCCCGGGAAGGCTCCCAGGATGCAAAAAGTATAAGTCTTGCCTTAAACATCCTGCCCAACGCCGTTTATCGTCTCGTCACCCGTTTAATGCAACGGGGGCTGATCGTCAAACTGGACACCCATCCCGTTCGCTTTCAGGCGATTCCCCCGGTTTCAGCCATAAACGCTCTGGCGGGAACCAAAATCCGCGAGATTGAGGAGTACAAAAGTGCCTCCCTGGAAGCCCTCTCCTCCGATCCTCCTGTTCACACCGGAATTGACATTATTACCGGCCGCAAGGAAATGTTTGCCAAAGGTGCAGAAATGATTAATCAAGCCAAAAAAGAGGTCCTAATTATCTCGATTGGTGAACCCGTCCCGGATGAGATTAAACTGGCCAACCGGGATGCAATTAACCGAAAAGTCAATATTAAATTCATAGTTCACAAATCCGACCAGGAAAACCGCTTGCTCTTGGAAAGCTGGATCAAAATGGGATTGGATATCCGCCATTACCCCGGTTCCGGATACCACTTGAGTATCACAGACGGAAAAACCTGCCTGATTTCCGCCAGTAATCCCAAAAATCCCGCTGAGAGGATTTCTATGTATACAAATAGCGAGGGGTTATCCAATGCCATGCGCAATTACTTCTATTCGCTCTGGGAAAAAGCCCTACCCGTGAAATTAAACTGAAACCAGGTTCCCCCATAGTCCACCAGCCCTGCTGAATTAGCTTCAGAATTTACAATACCCCCATTCGCTCCAAATCGCTTTCTAATTTCTCCGGAGATTCAAACACCAGACCCGTTATTCCTATCTCCCGAGCTGGTTCAAGCATTTTGGGTTTATCATCAATAAATATGGACTCAGATGGTTCAACTTGACCTTTTTGTAAAGCATACTCGTATATCTTGGGGTTCGGTTTGCGTACACCAACTTCATGAGAGAAAATACCGTCATCAAACCAAGAGATGAAGCCAAATCTCGCATCTAGTTTATCTACCCTCTCTTTAACATTATCCGATAAATACATAATCTTATATTTGCCCCGCAGTTTATCCATAATTTCTTTAGTTCCCGGTATTAACTCATAGTCTCCTATCCATTCACTCTCTAAGCCATCTATTGTCTCCCTAAGTGGTAAACTCTCCAAAACTAACTTCCAAAATTCATCTCTTCCTATCTTGCCCTCACGATATTTAGTACCAATCTCACCGTCTAATACATTCAAAGCTTCCTCATACTTTATTCCATATCTAGCAGAAATGTCAGTAACAAACTTTTTAGTGCCATTGGTAAACACCACCCCCCCCAAATCAAACAAAATTAGCTTGTACATCTACACAATTATACCTAAGTCCGCCCAGGCTCACAACTTTCCCCGAAGCTAAATAATATATCAATCTATACCAATCCGTAACACAAATCAAATGTTAAATCTCACTTAATCTCAGCATAACCTGCATTTGCTCATCCGTCAGCCCCGCTAAATTCCTCATCTCACATCCCCCAGGGAAAATACTTTTACGAGCTCCAATGCAAGATTGGACAATCAGTCTTGCCGCCAGCTGGTTATCCATGGTCGCAGCTACCTCAGTTACCACTGCATCAAAGCCGGTTTCGGCCTCCCTTTTACAATGGTGCGACACTCTTGCATTTCCGAAAACAAGTCCTGACATAATCGGTATTATACAGAATTAAACTAAACCCCGAGAACCCACCTTCCAGAGAGTCTCGAAAAAATTGGCAAAACTGGCCGCCGTCTCCGGATCGTCAATCAATATATTCAGCCGGTAATCCGGGTTATCGCTGGGAAACTCCAATTTGACATACCGCAAGTCAATAACGGCAAAGGTCATTCCTCCGACTTTTCCGTCCCTGGTCTGGATCCCCAAACCCCGCACTTGTTCCGCCTTATCTTTCTGTATCGGGTCGGACAGATCCCTGATAAATCTGATTTTTACCCCTCTGGCCAAAGCGTCCCGGTTATTATTAAAAAACTTGGTATCCAGATCTTTATCGGGAACTGTCGATAATAATTTTCCCACTCCCACATCCAGTGTCCTTTTGGCCAATTCATGCTCCGATAACCGTAAGTTTACTCCCGCCTGGTAACCCCAATACAATTTTAGTTTTGCCGATTTTCCCCTCAGCAAAAAGCTTCGGATCTGCTCCTGGGAGTATTTCCGGTAACCTGATTTCGGATCCCGAACCGGCACCATGACCCCTCTTTTCTCCCAATTTCTGAGCGTATTCGGATGAATAGATAACAATCGGGCCGCCTCATGAATTGTTATAGTTTCCGCAGTCTGATTGTTATATATTGCCATATAATGGCCCATTATATCGCTTTAATGACTCTTGTCAATTGTTAAGGTATCCATCTTGACCTCTGTTAAGGTTTATCCTCATACTATAGGGCATGGTTACTTCCATCCCGAACTATTTATTCCCACAAATAATCACCGCTTTCAAAACCAAAATCGGCTGCCTGGCCTTAGTGGGTAGTTTTGCCACCGGTAACTATTCCCCCCAGCACCCGGACATCAACTTTGTCCTGATATTTAACCGTCCGCCGACCGGCCGGGATTACCTGCGTTTAGGCCGGATATTCTCCCGCACGGTCCATCACTTTGACCGGCAATTTGATATCAGATTTGAATACCGGCCGTTTAAATTTCCTCCCCCCTATGGCCCAAAACGGAATTTTGAGGTTTTTATAAATCCCGTAATTGCCGATATTTCCCGGCTGTCCGGTGATTACCCCCTCAACATGCCCAAAAATATTTTGGCTGGTATGAAGTCCTCCCGCAAAATTATTTTTGGCCGGGACTTGTTAGGCACTGTCCCGACCACAGTGAATAAAAAATATGTGCTCAAAACCGCTTCCCGCGACCTGGGAATATTCATCACCCAGCTAAAATTTGCAGCCCTAAGTCATGACCTGACTCTCCCCTCCCCATATCTCCTAAACGAAACCATTTCCTTGGGAAAAATGCTGCTCAGGTTGGGTTTGGAAATCACATTATCCGACCACCAGCTGCGATCTGGTACTTACCTGAAGCATATCCATGATTTACCCTCTATTCACCGGTTATATCAAAGACACTACGGCCAAAAAACTGCCGATTCTGCCCGGTTGATCCTCCGGGCCCGCGATCAATACGACCAGTGGAAACATAACTCCTCCCGGATCTTTGCCGTTTACCAGGCTGCCCACCACGTCGGCACTTCGACCTGGTCCAAACTCTCACAGCTTTCCCAACCCTAAACATCTCCCAATGCCAGCATGACCTTCAAGGTTGGCAGGCGCGCACTGCCAACCGTCTTGCTTTTACATTACCTGCCCAAAGATCCCCATAGCGCCTCAAACTGGCTGCGTAAGTTTACCGCAATATCCCGGTCGGTGATTACCACCGCAAAAGGCGACTCCGGGTTGTAGGAGATCAAAACGGCAGTCTCACCATACAGCATATAGTCGCTTTCGCTGGTCCCGGTAGTTTTTATAAACCTGACCGCGTTTTTTACCCCGTCTTTTTTCTTCGCATCGACCCGGTTTGCCTCATTGTCAGGCAGAATCTCCCGCGTTTTGATTTGGGAATCAAACAGTCTGGGAGCATATTCCCTGTCAAAAAAACTACCTACCACCTGGGCATAGTTTTCCGACAGACAGACAATGTCCAAAGCCGGACTTTCCAGCGTCTGGTTATAAACGTCTTTGATCGCTTCGGCTCCGAAGAAAACCTGGGCTCCGGATGAATTAATTTTGTTCACTCTTATCACCTCCTTTCAATTGTCCATTCACTGGACTTAATATCATCCGTAGTTTATAATCAGGCACAAAATATGTAAAACTGTTGTCCATATAATGAACAAAACACCTAATACCTCCGCCCAGCTTGAAGATTTTCTGAGTCTTTTGGATCTGTCCGCCGAAGAAAAAAAGGTTTACTCCGCACTGGTAACCTCAACCGACCAAACAGTCCTGCAAATTTCTACCAAATCGCAAGTCAACCGCACCACCGCTTACCGCATTTTGGAACGGTTAAAGAGTCTGGGTCTGGTCGAGGAAATAATTGAAGCCAACCGGATCAAGTATTCCAAATCCTCGAGCGACAGGCTCAGGCTGCTGGTCCAGCAGCACCAGGCCCGCTCCCGGCAGTTGAACCAGCTTCTGCCCCAAGTCACATCTTTTATCAACCAGGTATCCGCCAGCGCTTTGCCGGGAACCAAGGTCTTGTTTTACCGCGGCCAGGAAGGCATCAGGCAAATGGCTTGGAACAACCTCAAATGCCGTAATCCGCTGGTGGGCTTTACCTACCGGCCGTATGTCGAGATAGTCGGCGAAAAATTCATTCGCGATTGGCTCGATAGATGGCTGGAAAAAAAGATGGTGTTAAGAGATATTTATTCCGATACCTACCTGGAAGTCCGTGATCAGTTTTATCACAAAGAAACAGTCCTTTATGACCCCAAAATATTCATTTCTCGTTACATCTCTTCCGGGGTTCTAAATATTACCCACCAGATGGACATATACGACAATGTCCTGGCTATTTACAACTGGCACGAAGGGGAAATCTTCGGCGTGGAAATTCACAATGACAAAGTCGCCCAAGTCCAAAAACAGATATTTGAAATCGTTTGGAAAATGGCCATCCCTGAATCAGAGCTCAAACATGCCCGTCAAACACCCCGACAATCTCCCTGACTTCTATCCCCTTCTCTTGTCTACCTCTCCGCCTCGATAATCTGCTTTATAAATTAACTTTTCCCCCTGCTTAATTGTCTCTTCACCCGAAAATTTGTTTAATCCACCCTCCCACTTATTTCGATACACAAACTCGCCTTGCTTATACTCTTGTGGACCTCGGTACGGATACTCTTCCGGCATCCGCATCAACGCACCCCTCAAGACACCATATACCAAATCCGGATTAACTCCCTCCATCACCCAGCCGTAGTACACCATCATCCATACCGCTTTTTCCTCATAAAAAACTACTGTCCTGCCCCCGTAAGGTTCCCCGCCAAAAAAGTTGTCATGGGACCTCCATTTACCTTTTACAAACGGGATAGTCGTTGACCCATCCGCCTCCTTGATCCACTTTTTCTCATCCCCGCCGGCATATCCGGCTCTATTCGATTCTAATAAGAATTGCCGAAGACCCTCAATATCCATCCTACCCCAAATTTTATCAAAAATACCCTCGCTTGTCCTGAACGCAGTTGAATGGATAGTCCCCTCCTTCACCAAGGCTACGGCAGGGCACGGCACCAGGGCCTGCCATTATCTGGTAAACTCCTTTTGTGGACCAGATTCAGGATTTCATTTCCCAACGTAATTCATCCGGCCATACCAACGACCAAATCAAGCAAGAACCCCCTCCTTCCCCCACACCTTCTCCACAAGCAACGACATCAATAAAATTTCCTATTAATCCTGTGTTTGTAATCCTATCGCTTCTGATTTTGACTGTACCTATTTCAGCTTTTGTTTACCTCAAAATCCAAACGGGAGTCATTCCACTCCCTCGTCCCCAAAACACCCCTCCTCCCAAGCCCACCCAATTTCAATACTGGAAAAATATTACTTTAGAAAACATGTCTTTTAAATACCCACCCGATTGGAACGACCCCGAATACGTAAGCACACCTTTTGGCCAGAGCGCCGAGATAAAAAATTCCGACAGCTCACAAAAAATTACCGTCCTAAGTGGCATAAATAAAGGACACTCCGAATCCGAGTTGTCTGAATTTCTTGACTTTAGATCCACCGCAGGAGGAGAAAAACTAAACCTAGACGGCAGTGATGCTGTAAAAAACAAATCAACGCCTGATAGCATTCTCGTGGTGACTATACTCGTAAACGCCAAGGACAAAGAATCCCAATACAGCATCACCCTACAATCTGTAGAGTCAACTCCCAGCCAAGAAGTAGACGAACTAGTAAACGCAATCCTCTCTTCATTCAAATTCATCGATTAGCAAAACCCATTAATCAAAATCTAAACTAGGCTCCCGCATAGTCCCTTCCTTTCCTAAGGTTACTGCAGAACACAGCACCATCGCCCGCCATTCAACTTCTGTAATCTAACTTTCGGTTACTCTCACCTCAAAAAGCGGGCAGAAAATAAAAACCTGGTACCGAAGTCTTCGTCCTTCATTTCATCTCCCGCCGAAAGAGGTAGGAATCGTATAATAGATAACGAATTGATATATCCTCACAACTAATAAATTTCATGTCACATAACCCCGAAATACCTTTGGAATCCTTTGAACAAGCTTACGCTGCAGGATTGGACCAGCTGCCGGAATTGATAGAGTCAGAAATATTTGACACCCCCCTCCCCCTGGACCCCGACTCTCTTAACGTTGAACCACGAACATTCGAAGAACTGTCTCCACTCGAATTAGACATTGTTCAAAAAACTATCTTCAATAAACTGGGTCTGACCTCTGACCCGGATACACACAAAATCAGAGAGTACACCACACCCACTCCTCCTAAAGCAACTGTACCCGGCACAATCAAAGCCGTAGTTTATTCTACAAACATCGAGGGGGTATTCCTCCAGGAACTGGTCTTTCCTGACTTTCGGCAAAGCTGGGTCATTGGACCCGACCAAAATATCTAACCTCCCTCCCTTGTAAATCACCCCTAGCGACCCGCTCCCAATCTCCGTACAGCTCCTCCTAAAAACTCTAATAAACTTCTCCGCCCTGGTTTTTCTCTAATATACTGGCCGCTTGCTGTATCGTGCTCAATAACCCGCCTCACAAGAATGGGGTCTATTTCACAGCCTGCTCCAAGACCTCAGTCACCCTGATCAAGTCATCAACGGTCCCCGGAATAGGAAATTTCAGAGACAATAACCCTCTGGGATACTCGCTCTCAAGCAACGCCCTCTCTTCTGACCCAAGTGCCCCTTTGGCAAAACGGTCCACATCCACGGGAGAAAACCCACCTTCATGCATATGGTTATATACCAGCCCAAATGTTTGCTTATCCCCCACCACAGTCACAAATAGCTGACGTACATCTTGGCCAATCTGTGCTTGGATGTCAATTATATCTTCCCCTGACCGACCTACTGACAACCTCATCTCCGTCCCGGTATACCTTTGGTAAACCGATACCCCCTGAGCAGCCAGCTTACCTGCTGCTTCTATAAACCTTCTCACCATTCCCGCATCAAATTCACCTCGCAACATATCCCCTTTTTCCCCCTCCAACCTAAAAGACATAGCCTATTATACCACCCTATAGTATAGATCGCATCCCCTTGTATTGGCTCACCTAATTTTGCACAAAATATTTGTGGCATAGGTCTTGTCCTTCCCATAGGCCTCCTCGATTTTTGACACAGAAAACGGCAACCCCCCACCTCACTTGGCCAGACACACAGGCACGAAAGGACGCACGAAAGGATTATCCTTCACGGCTAAAAGCCGAAAACAAAACCCTCAAATCTTAATCCACCAGTCTTTGAAAACTTAATTCGTATGTAAAAAGTTCGTTTTGTATCGCAAATATAGGAGTCACGCGAAGCGGAATACACATACTTTCCATCCAAGTTTGTTAGCTGTTTTGTGCTACAATTTACCGCATGAGACACAGAGGATTTGCACCCCTAACCATTCTAGTTGTCTTCTTAGCAATAGGCGCTACCGCCGGCCTGGCCTATTATCTCGGAGTCAGCAAGAGATCGCCAGAAACTCCTCCAGCCTTCCCAACTCCAGCCATCTCCCCAAAATCAGCTTGCCCCTTAGATGCCAAAGTTTGCCCCGACGGAACCAGCGTCGGCCGAGCCGGCTCCAACTGTGAGTTCGCCCCTTGCCCTACTCCTCCTCCCCTCACCCCAACCAGCCTCAAACCGGGTTGGAAAGAATATAGAAACACCAAATACCGGTTTACTATCTCCTACCCTGCTAATTTTCAAGCTTTAGATGACCAGGAAAATCTCTACGGCTGGCCAAACGCAGTCGTGCTTTTATATGCCGGAGGCCAATCCTACGACTTAGCCGTAGAAGTTTGGAACACCAAGGCCGAGTATGAAGCCAAGTATAAAAACGCTGCCAATTTAACTGTCAATGAAATCAACGGAAAATTCATTACCCTCCTCAATTCCAACACCAAAAGCGAAGTAGATGAAATAATTGCCACCTTTGCAGTTGTGGAATAAATACTGATGAGTAATGTACCTACTGCCCTGTGTCCTTGGCTATTATCAAATACTGGCTGTCAACCCCACCTCCCGGAGCTTACCAATCAGTCGAAATTACCCGAATAGTTATAGCCTGTACCTTCGGTCAAGGTGGTCAGGTACTTATGGACAAGTCATGCACCCGAACCATCCGATTCGCCAAAAACGGCCCGGTTCTGTCTGTGCCTGGCGGAACAAATACTCCCCAACCGGTCAACTGCCCTCATTTTGAAAACCTCTGACTCGAAGCTCGAACCAGGCATACTGAATTTCATATCAAATTTTTCTCCACCCACTTCTCAATCGGTAAACTGCTGTCGTAATAAATAATATTTTCGTCCGTAGATGGTTCTTCAAACTCAATAAACATCCTTTCAAGTTCTTCTTTTGGCCAATGGAACCTACCTCTAGACTGACTGTTTTCCAACCATCTTTTTCTAATTACCTCTGCTGATAGTTTGATATATATCACCTTAGTTGCAAACCCATTCTCGCCTGCCACCTTCCTGGCTTTATCTCTCCACTCCCTGGTAATCCATGCATACTCATTAGCTACATTTTTTCCCTCCCTTAAATACTTCACTAACAGCGCATCCGCACTAGCAAATATTTTCCGCCAAGCCTCATCCGGCACATCGTCATCTCCTACTTCAGAATACCCTAAATCCCACTTCAGCTGGTCCAGGTTAATATGAGTAAAACCAAACCTCTTTTTCAGCTTCCTTGCCAATGTAGACTTTCCCGAATAAGGAAATCCTACTAGTAAATACTGAATGGGTTTACTCATAATTTAAGTATAACTTACCCCCTGTTTGCACAAGAACCTCGCTCCCACAACTTGTGGCGCGAAGTACTGAGCATAGTCGAAGAAAGCTCGCCGAAAGATAATGGTTCAGCTTCGCTCATCATCTTCGATCCACCACGCCAGCCTCAACCACCAGTCCCTAATCTACGCACAGCCTCCACCAATATTCCTATCAAACTCCTCCGCTCCGGCCTTTCTCGAGCATACTGGCCGCTGGCTGTATCATGCGCGACAACCCTCACCAGAAGCTTCGGGTCCAGCTCCGCCCCCTCAATAATTTCAGTTATCCTGATCAGGTCCCCAGGTGTTCCCGGATCCGGAAAATCTATACTCGATAGCCCTCTAGGATATTTTTCCTCAAGCCGCCCTCTCCTTCCCGGCTCTAGATTCCCCTTGGCAAAACGATCAATATTCACGACGGGAGATAACCCATCCTTCACATGATTAAATTGCACTTCATAAGCCTGTCCTCCATCCACCACAGTCACGAAAAGCTGTTTTGTACTTCCACCACTCTGCGCTTGGATATCAATAAAACCTCCCTGTACACGGGCCACTGCCAGCCTCATCTCCGTCCCGTCATACCTTTGGTAAACCGTCGCACCCGCAACAGCCAGCTTGCCTGCAGCCACCAAAAACCTTCCCACCGTATCGGCGTCAAATTCACTCCGCAATATAACCCCGTTTCCCTGTTCCAACCTACTAGTCATAGTCAAATTATACCACCCTATAGTTATTGTTACTACTCCTCGCTGTTGCTCTCCATTTTGCCCAAAATATTCGTGGTAAAAGTCTTGTCTTCCGCGTAAGCTTGCTCAATTATTTTCTCGGAAAACGGCACCAGCCGTTCGTGTTCTTCGTCAATCTGCCTTAGCTTAAAACCATATTTCCGTAAGAGCAAAACATACTCCCGCCAATCACCCCCGGCCATAGCCAACCCTTCCGGCCACAGCTCACTGATAATTACCGAAATTCGCTTCTTACTAAGCAATCCCATCATTCCCCTCAAAGCCTGCAGCTCATATCCCTGGATATCGATTTTCATCAAATCGATTACCCCTTTATATCGCGAAAAGTAGTTGTCTAAGGCCACTGTTTGTACTCGTTTTACCCGCCTTGGCTCACCACCGCTATCATAAGTCCTGTTATCCCCCATATTTTCGGGGTCGAAATAAATCTTGCCTTCCCCTGTCCTGGCCCCCACCGCTTTCTGCTCCACCACCACATTCGTAATCCCGTTTTCTACTAGGGTCTTTTTTAGTAACCCCGCATTATGTTCAGATGGCTCAAAAGCGATCACCCGCCCCCCCTCCCCCACCTTCAATGAACCGACTAGCGAGTAATAACCTATATGCGCCCCGATATCCAATACCAAATTCTTTCCTCCTGCATATTTTTCAAATACCTGCGTCACATACGGCTCCCATACCCCTTCAGCCAGAAGTCTTTCCGATACCACGCTGTCCATGATATCTACATACAACTTTTTCCCCCGGACCCGGACCACCGGCTGTCTCCCCAGATAATAAAGTCTTCTGGTAAAACTATGCTT
>MEXE01000003.1 GCA_001775555.1 Candidatus Amesbacteria bacterium RBG_19FT_COMBO_48_16
CGGAGCTAAAAAAACCGGTTATTGAGGCCGTCGAGAAAGACGAAGTGAAATTTTTTCCCAAACGATACAAAAAGCAAATACTCCAGTGGCTTGAAGTAATGCATGACTGGCCTATCAGCCGGCAGATTGTATGGGGAATTAGAATACCAGTGTGGTATGAGATAGAGACGGAGAAAGAGAACATGTATGTTTGGTGGCTGGACAACGAAAATAAACTGCATCAAGGAGCGGTAAGCAAGTTTATTAAAGAGGGCACTCCCCTACCCCGGATTGAAGCTGGGTTACAAAAGACCCTGGCAGTGACAGGAGCAGATGCCCCAAGTTACGTAGTGGCGGAAGAAAAACCGAAGGAGGGGAAAATGTATTTACCGGAAACGGATACATTTGATACCTGGTTTTCTTCCGGGCAATGGCCGGTGGTAACTTTGGGGGGCGAAGAAGAAAAGAGACTGCCAACCGATTTTATGGGAACTTTGTCAGATATCCTCCCTTTCTGGATCTCACGAATGATTATGTTTTCGCTTTACCTTTCTAAAAAGATCCCGTTTTCAAATGTGTATTTATGGTCGATGGTGGCTGATGCGAAGGGGGTTAAAATGAGCAAAAGCCGCGGCAATGTGATAAACCCCATTGACTTGGTGGAAAAATACGGAGCGGATGCGCTACGGATGACCTTGTTATACGGGACGCCGGCGGGAAGCAAAGTGAATCTGTCTGAAGAAAAGGTTCGAGGGATGCGGAATTTGGCTAACAAAATCTGGAATTCGGTCAGGTTTATCACCTCCTTGAACGGAGAACCGGGAGAGAGAAGCGAACATTTTACAAACCAAATTAACCAAATTTCTAAGGATATAACAAAAAATCTAGAGGAGTTTAAATTGAGCTACGCAGTAGATAGGTTATATGACAAATTTTGGCACTGGTTTTGTGATGAATGCATCGAAGCAGCCAAGAAGGGTGAGTTGTCGAAAGCGGATTTGGTACACGGATTAATCGTGTTTTTGAAACTCCTGCACCCTTTCATGCCGTTTGTGACGGAGGCGGTGTGGGGGGAGATTAAAGATATTAGATATCAGATGTTAAATGTTAGAAATACGAGAGAGGAGATGCTAATCACCTCGCGATGGCCTGGACCGGTTTAAGTCTAAGTTCATATTTAACATGAAGTTTGAAGTCAAACGAGACGGGAAAAGACTTGTCTTTGATTCTGATTTAAGAGGGCTGGTAGTTGGAGGTAAAGAATATGTCTCCGGTAGAGACGGAAACTTGGTTTATGATCAGATTTTAGACTTGAAAGCAGACGGGGTAGAGTTACAAATGTCATCAAATACAAGTACTTTAATTCCGGCCTTGCGATTACTTTCCATCGCATATCACCCTTACTTCGACCGGCGAGATGTGGTCGAATCACAAAACAACATCACTTTTTATTGGAACAGGTCCAAGTTGGCGACCTTTTACAACAGATTTTCAACGGATGAACTGGATTTTCCAAAAAGGGAACCTATAATCAGAGAAGCGGTAGATTTTCTGGCTAATCATACCTCCAATTTGCCTTTAAAAGATGCGTTTCTGACCAAAGTTTTGAAACCATGCAAGTTACTAGGTTTCTACCAGGGTTTTCCGGTTTTTGACAGTTCGACAGGATTTGCAAAATTACAATCCAGGCTAGGTATTCACATTGATACCGAAGCCATAATGGTATCGACCCCGATGAATAAATATGAATGGGACGTATATGAGCTGGCAGAAGAAATTTCCAAGATTACTGGTTTAGAGTTTTCGAAAAAGAAAAATAGAGTTGTTTTTCCGAAAGACAAAAGGCTTTTAGCACTTTTAGAGCAAGAATCCCCTACTTCGGTGGCTCCTGAGTCTTAAGTTTTACCTCAACAGGCCTAAGCAGTTGGACGCCGAGGAGAGCGATTTTGTAACCAATACCCGCGATAAAACCCATAAGCAGAATGTGAAGAGTGAGATTGGATATATCGTTTAAAGCTGAGGCGGAAAGAAGCTCAACCGGTGTGGGTTTACTACCAGGAAGAGTAGGCAGGCCGGCAATCTGACTCATATCGAGAGAAATCCCAGGTTGGCGAAAAACAGGAGCAGGTTTAACGCGACCAGTGAAGACTACAAAGACACTGACTGCCGATATCAGGATAAGCGAGAGGCCGATACCAACTAAAAAATAGCCCATTCTTTTTTCCGGCATGGTTAGATCAGTATACAATATTACTCTTCCGGTTTTTCTTCTGGGGCGGGTTCAGCGGCCGGAGCAGGAGCTTCGACTTCTGCCTTAGGGGTTTCACCTTCCGGAGCTTCAGCCGGAGGCGGGGCTTCTTCTTTTTCTTCTTTGGCCAGGGGTTCGATTTTGACTATTATCGTGTCAGGATCATTCAGAATCTTGAATTCGGCGGAAGGAATTCTAATGGCGGAAACTGAAATTACTGCACCGACTTGGGAAAGGGTGGAGACATCGACTTTGATGTTTTCAGGCATATCTGCGGGTAAAGACTCGATCTCGAGTTCGTTAACCTGTTGAACCATAATGCCGAGTTTTTCTTTCTCGGCCGGAGCTTCACCTTCAAGAACCACAGGAACCGGGGCGGTAACTTTTTCTTTTAAGTCCACTTGATGGAAAACAACGTGCTGAAGCTGGGCCGTTACGGGATGGATAGTGACATCACGAATGAATACCGGGCGATCTTTTTTTTCACCGGCAACCTGTAAGTAAAGAAGAGCAGACTCCCCTACCTGATCAAAGGCACGCTGAAACTGTTTGATATCTGCCTGAAGGTTTAAAGAGGGAATGTTTTTACCAAAGAGGTTAGCCGGAACAATTCCTGTGTTTCTCAAGCTTTTGGTTTTCCGACCAGTAATGGTTCGGGGTTCGATGGGAAATGTGTGTTTGGTCATAAACTTGGGGGAAGAGAAAAATCAATATCCAAACTGATGGGACTTGACTGGGGGGTATTATAGCCAAGCGAACCGGCAGAAGCAACCTGGGGAGATTGGTATGAAGTAGCGAACCATTCCGAAGGGTAGCTAATCGCCATAGTGAGAGAAGGCAAGGAATACCCCGGTTGGTGAGGAATATCGAGCTGGAAATGAAAACGGCCCGTGAGATTGGCTGATTGATGAAACTTTATTTCAACTTCGGATTCCTGGCGGGAGGAAGGGTCTAAAAGAACGCCAAACAGCTGAAGCGGTGCTTGATTTTGGAGGTAATATTCCGACTGTTTGAGGGTACGGCCGTTGACAATGACCGAGTCGAGAACTGCTGGGTCCGGAAGATAGAGCCGGAGATAAAACGGGGTGGAGCCGGTAAAAATGATTTTGTATGCATTTGTAATCTGGGTCGATGTGAGCTGGGTGGTGAGAGAGTGATTCACCAGTGATGGGGCTGAAACTACAGCTGGGGCAAGTGAAGTGACAACCGGATAAATAAATCCGGAAAAGCAGGGTAACGAGGAACGGCATTCGGGTAATAAAACAGCCCCGCTCCAACCTACCTGGTCCAGCTGAGGGAGGGAAAAGGTGACCGGGGTGATGTAAACTTCACGGTTTTCCAGTTGTCGGGCGAGGACGAGAAAGAGACGCGTTACCTGATCGGGCTGGAGCGTACGCAAACGTTTCTCCAGTCCCATGGCAAATTTGGTAAGGAAAGAAACAGAAGAAGGCGGATCGAGACTGGGATTTGAAGGAGAAAAAGTATTAAGAAAATTGTCAGGGGTGAGAGTGCGATTGAGGTCAGGAATTTCCAGAGGGCCGGTAACCTCCAATAGCGAACGAAGCGTGTTTAAATTTAAGGCCACAATAATATCCGGTTTTAATGACAACTCTTTTTCTATAAACCAGGCAATTTGTTTGGCGCTTTGGGGGAAATTCGGATCCCAGTCGGCGTCTCGGAGTAACCAGGTACTACGCCCGGCCGCACGAATAAAGTCGGAGGGAGCTTCTGCTCTACCGCGAAATTGAGAGTCTGCCAAATTAACCGGCAGCGCCTGAATGTGAGACAGTTGGCCATTTTGCGCGGAAACAACCAATAAACTATCCATGATTCCACCCAACGGCCGGGGTTGATTATTATCCTGAAGCAAAAATACATAAGTCGTGGTTCCGGTTTGAGAGGACAAAAGAGGTAAATATGGAATTAACAGTTGGAGTTTGGAGGCGGTTTGGCGAGCAGACTGGGTATTCCGGGCGAATAGAGCGGTTTGGGATGACAGGCGTGGGGAAGCAAGATAGAGACTCTTCAAATCAGACTGCAAATATGACAGAGATTCGGATAAGGCAGAAAGCAGGGCGGAAAGTTCGGGTGGCTCTACCCACTTTTTGGGAGAAGCAGAACCGGTGAAATTGTAGTAGAGATCAGAGAATTTGTCAGATGTCTTATGAAGCAGAGAGACGGTATCAGAAAAATGGGTCAGAGTATCAGAAACTTCGGGGAAGGGCAGACCAAATTTTTGTAAAATAAAAGAAGATCCAGGAAACAGTTTGGTCTGACTACGAATCAAACGAGAGGCCGAGGCGGCTCTGGCGGAACAGGAGACACTCTTTTCAAAGGAGCCGGAAAATAATTGCCTGACCCCGCAGGAAAAATAATACCGGGTTAGCAAAAGCTGCAAGCAAAACAGGACCAGGGGACTTAATAAGACTACGGCAATAATTAACGACAGACGGGAGATGGGAAATATTCGGGGAAAGCGGATGAGCAGACGCTGACGAGGAGGGGGCGGTGTTTTAATATTAGAAATGACAGGCGGGACCGGACGGGGGTGATAAACATAACCATATTTAAACTGTCGGATTACAAGTTCCGCATTTTGAGATAAATCCTGGTTTGCGTCTACTTCCACCAGCTGGTAGCGAAGCGGGTAACTCTTGGCGAACTGAGATACCAGAACGAGAGCAGTCTGCTTGAGAGGTGAGGGTGAAGACGGTAAAACCAATACAAATCTGGAAATATGCCGGGAAGCGTATTTTAATAAAGAATAAAGCTCAGAAGTATAAGATAAAGTTTCGGCCAATGAGGGAGAGGAGAAGCCGGCAATATGAATTATAAGACTGACAGGCTCCGGGGTGTCCGGAATTTCGTTTTGGTGAAGAAAAACCGGAGTGAAATTTAAGGATGAGGAAAGCTGGGATAATATTTCCTGTACTAAAGGATGGGTGTGGTGAGTAAGGAGAATACGCAAGGGCAGGTTATTAGTAAAAGTGAGAAATTTTAGCGGAGACATGATACAGAAATAATTGTAACGGAAAATAACAAAAAGGATATATCTTGTTATTACACTATTTTTTCCTTTGCTTCTAATAAGTTTTTGTGCGTACTGGTTTCATGTTTTTGTCAGTACAAAAAACATGAAAACTAAGATTTAAATAAATGGCCTTTAATACGCTTATTTATTGATATTTAACCGGAAAGTCTTAAAAAGAGTCGAGAGTTTGGTTGACTAAAGCATCGGCTAGAAAATTTTGGGAACGGGGAATATATTGATAGTTAATAGTTAATGTTTCTTCGTTCATAGCCAGATTTAATTTTTTTTCCAGCTCCTTGGCTATAAGATAATTTTTTCGTAGGATGGGTTCTTTGACTTTAAATAAACCTTTAAGCTGGTTAACAACAAGTTGAGAATCCAGATTGAAGTTGATCGTAAGTGGTTCAACTTTTTTAGTCGAGACTTTTTGAATTAACCACTGTAAAGCTTCGATAACTGCTTGGTATTCCGCCTGATTATTGGTAGATAGGCCCAGGTAATGGCCTTTTTTGAATATTATCTGACTAAAGGAGTTAACGGCAACAAATGCCGATGCCCCCGGCCCGGGATTACCACGAGCTCCCCCATCGCAGTAGATATCAAGCTTTTTAGTTATTGGTTCGTCGTTCATAGTTAAGGGTTAAATTTGAGTAAATCAGAGAAATTAAAATGGTAAGAAGAAGTGAGTTTTGGTGAAGAGTAAGCCAGTAATGGTCAGAAAGACCGGAGACTAAAACTGTGACTAATGCTGTTGTCAAGATCAGTTGTTTGCCGACTAGTAATTTCTTTACTACATTAAAGAATAAATAGAAAATAGTAAATAGTACAGGAAGCCCGAGTTCGGAAGCCAGAAGTAAATAAATATTGTGAACGGGCTGTAACGATAGGTTATAGTTATTAGTTGTTAGTTGATAGTTAGCTGAAATATACGGAATAAAGTTGCTCAGGCCGATTCCGAAAAGGGGATGTTTTTGAACGACGTTGTATGCTAAGGAATATTGAGTCAGGCGCTCGGGAAGGGAAGAGGGGTTGCCGATTTTAGTAAATAGTAAATAGTAAATAGTTAATAGTAGAAAAACAGATAAAATTTTGAAAACGAACTTGAGACGAAATTTGGAAAAAATCCAGAGAGTTATGAGAAGAAGCTCCAGGAAGATAGCAGTGCGGGAAAAAGTCATGGGCAGTGTTGCGGCAGCAATTACCAACGACCAAACTCCAAGCTTAAATTTTTTCTGCGAATAAAAGTAATAAACAATTAACCCTGAAACGAGGAGGAACCCTGCCAAAGCGTTGGGGTGAGGGAAAACAGAGTATGGCCTAAGTCTGAGGCCCAGGTCCCCCAGAGAGATTTTGGCGATTCCGGGAGCAGTTATAGTGAGACTGCGTTCTCCGAGCCAATACCAAAGACCGCCAACCGAGGATTGACGGAGAAACTGCCACCAGGCTAACCCACTGGCCCAAATTATGGCGAGGGGAAGTGAATAGTAAATAGTAAAAAGTGAAGAGGAGTTGCGGTGGACGTAAAGACCGAGGAAAAAATATTCCGTGAGCCGGAGCCATTTATAAAATGCAAGAGGGGGGGAATAGGAGAAGATGATGTTGGCAACAGCAAAAGCAACCACAGCGACAAAGAACCAATTAATTTTAATAGACTTAATTAATCTAATTGATCTGAACACCCAGAAAGTCAGGAGCAAGATAATTAGGAGGTCGGTGAAATACAGGGTAGGGGAGAGGTAATCTACGGGAAGTCCGGAAACAAAACTCCATGAAGGCCAGAAATGAAGCCCAAGCTGGGAAGGCAGAAGTAAGAGTAAAAGAAAAAGCACCAGTAGATTATATCCGAGGTGAAATGATGACACTACGGGAGCGGCCTACGCCTTCGGAGGCGGTAGTTACATCGGGGTGATCGGCTAAGTATAAGTGAACTAAACGCCGTTCGGCGGCAGGCATGGGAGGCAAGGAGTGAGGTTGCCCGGAAGCAATAACCCTGGCTACCGCTGAATCCGCCAAAGCGTGAAGAGAGGCCTCCCGACGCTGCCGATAATCGTTGACATTCAAAGATAAATTAAGCCATTCTCCTACCTGATTATGAAGGTGTTGGGCCAAAAGCAGTTGGAGAGCGGAGAGATTCTCACCATGATAACCGATGATTAACCCGGGATTATCTGTTTTAAGCAGAACGTTATAGATATTCTGATCGGGGGAGAAGACAATCGTGACCAAAACCTGTTGGCTTAAACCAAGCTGGGATATGAATTCCAGAGTGGTTTGGGAGACTGCGGCGGAATGATCCATATTTACCTTAGCTTTTTTTCAACTTCTGGATTACCGGAGCAAGACCACCCCAGCCGGCGGCGTAATATTGCTGAAAAACGCTGGCAACCGAAAAAACTAGCCAATATAGAACCAGGCCGGAGGGAAACTGGAAGCCAATAAAAATGGTCATAAGGGGAAAGAGATACAACATTTGCTGCTGAACCTCCACCATGGCATCATCGGAAGAGGAAGGTGTTTTTTTGGCCAACTTTTGTTCTGCGGAAACGACAGGGGCCATCATTTTTGAACTGATCAGCTGAATCGCAGCAGAAAGCAGGAGAAACAGGCCGGGTAAGGGGAAGGAGAGGTTCGGCAGGCGAAAAGTGTCAGGTTTGGCCAGATCAAGATATAAAAAGCGGGTAGAAAGACGAAAATCAGAAGAGAGGCGGTTAAAGGAGTAGAGAATCGGATTCAGATGACTGACCAGGTCGGCACCGTTGGGCTTGAGAACCGAGTTGAAAGCATTAAAAAGAGCGATTAAAACCAGCAGCTGAATAACCTGAGGCAGACAACCCGCGGCGGGATTGGCACCGTGCTTTTTGTAAAGTTCAGCCTGGGCGGCGACTAGTTTTTGTTTGTCGTTGCCGAATTCCTGTTTGAGTTTGGCTAAATCAGGTGCCAATTCCTGCATTTTTTTACCCAGGCGGAGAGAAGGGAGAACTAGGGGGGTCATGACCAGGCGAAGAATAACAGTCAAAAGGATGATAGCCCAGCCTAAACTTCCAGTGAGCCGGAAAAGGGCAATGAGGGAATTGATCAGGGGGTGAAACAATAATAAATTCCAGAGTTCGAGCATGGTCTTGGATTAAGAATAATAAAACATGAATTAGGGGACGGGGTCGAAGCCCCCGGGATGGCCGGGACGGCAACGCAAAAACCGTTTAAAGCCGAGTATGCTGCCGTGAAGAATACCATATCTGGTGATGGCTTGATAGGAGTATTCGGAGCAGTGCGGATCAAAGCGACAGGTAGCTCCAGGGACTAAATAACGCAACAGACCGGAATCAAAGGAGAGATATTTTTGATAAAACCTGATTAAGAGCAAGGTTAATTTGGTCACGGTTTAATTTTAACATTGAAGGACGGGGGATAATAATGATGTCCGCAGGGATAATTGGTTTAAAGTTTCCGGTTTGGAGTAAATTGTAAATATGGCGGCGGAGACGGTTTCTGGCGGTGGCGTGTTTGTGAAGTTTGGCTGAAGTGATGATAGCGAAACGGGATTGTTGACTGTTGATGGGGGAGACCGGATGGTAAACGATGGATAAATGGGGGAAGCGATAGGATTTGCCTTGTTTTTGAGCTATTAGAAAATTATGACGAGGAAGACGTCTGTTTTTGGGAAGCATTAAAAAATTAGCTTATTTAGATACTGCGAGGCGTCTGCGACCGACGAGGCGGCGACGACGGAGGAGATTACGACCGGAGAGGGAAGCCATACGGGCGCGGAAACCATGTTTTCTTAAGCGTTTGAGTTTTTTGGGCTGGTAAGTGCGTTTGGGCATGCTTTTGAGTATAACACAACAAGATGGCTCTTGACGTGATGTGGATAAGTTGGTAAATACTTGTGTCTGAAAGGAGATATCCACAATGACAGAGGTTGCTATTGATAAGGAAAAAACTTGGGATGCAGTACTACAAGCTTTGAGACTAACGGTTTCCACCGGAACATATAACACATATATAAGGCAAACAGAACTTTTGGAAATCCGAGAAAAAGAGGGACGATTGATCTGCGAGGTGGGTTGCTCTTCGGCTTTCGTGAAAATTTATCTGGAACAAAGATGTTGGGGGCAAATCATGGAAGAATTAGAGAGGGTCACCGGTAAACGGTGTGAACTGATACTAAAAGTGGGCAGCCGAAAAGCCAGGGAGCAAGAGACGGGGAGCGATAATTTACCGCTGTTTGAAGAGAAAACGGGGATAAGTGACGGGGGGTGGAAAAGAGCAAAGTTGAAGGCCGACTTCACATTTGAAAATTATGCAGTGGCGGGAAGCAATCAAATGGCGTTTGCGGCCGCCCAAGCAGTGGCGAGAAAAATAGGGGAAGCATATAACCCATTATTTATTTACGGGGGAGTCGGGGTAGGTAAAACCCACCTGATGCAGGCCATCGGACATGAAGTGTTAAAAAATGACAAGGGAACCGTCCTTTTTTGTTCGGGAGAAGAGTTTACTAACGACCTGGTAGAAGCGATCCGATTTAAAGCGACGGAAAAAATCCGGTCTAAGTACCGGAAAGTCAAAGCCCTTTTGATTGACGATGTACAGTTCATTGCCGGAAAGCCGGGAGTACAAGAAGAGTTTTTTCATACATTTAACGCGATCCAGCGGGAAGGAGGCCAGGTGGTGATGACTTCGGACCGGCCGCCTACGGAAATTTCCAAACTTGAGGAGAGACTGAGAAGCCGGTTCGGGGCGGGGTTAATTGTGGACATCGGACCGGCTGATTTTGAACTGAGAACCGCTATTCTTTTGATTAAGTCACGACAGAGAAATATCGATTTGCCCATGGAGGCCGCCCAGGCAATTGCCGAAAGGATTGAAGGGGTCAGAGAATTAGAAGGATTTTTGGTCAGACTGGCGACAGAAGCGGAGGTGGGGAGGAAAGAAATTACCCAGGAGCGGATTGATCAACTCCTGAAAGTAAACCGTCCCACCAACGGGGAAGCCAGAGTGGTGACACCGGCTGAAGTCATCAGCGCGGTGGGGGAATATTATCGGATCGGGACATCTGCGTTAAAAGGGGAGCGAAGAACAAAAATGATCGCCTGGCCGAGACAAATCCTGATGTATTTCTTACGGCATGAGCTTAAATTACCTTTGGAAGAAGTGGGGCGAATTCTGGGAGGCAGAGACCATACGACGGTGATGCACGGATCGGGGAAAGTGAAGCTGGAACTGGAAACTAATCCGCAGTTAAAAACCGAGCTGGGAGAAATCAAAAAACGGATATTTACCGGGGATAGATAGTGGACTATTGAAATCAAACGGGGATGGGTGTATATAACTGACAGGAAGCTATCCACGGATTTGGGAGGATTTAACAATTGTCCACAAGAATATCCACAGTTCGGCAAGCTTTCTGTAAACATAAATTAAACCCGAAAATTAAGCTTAAAAAAATAAACTTATAAACTTATCCACAAAACCTACTACTAGTACTACTAATTAAAAGAGAGAAAATGAAGGCTACTGTATTGCAGGAGAATTTCAATAAGGGATTGGGGGTAATGGGAAGAGTGATAACTGTGCGCGGTCAACTGCCAATATTAGGCAACGTTTTGGTAGAAGCCGGTAAGGAGGGGCTGACTCTTTCGGCTACGAATCTGGAAATAGGATTAAGAATGGAGATCGGGGGGAAAGTGACAGAGGAGGGGGCAATCACAGTCCCGGCAAAAAATTTGGGAGAGTTTGTGGGACTTTTGTCTGAAGGGGGAGTGGATTTGACTACCGAGGGGGAAAAATTAAAAATTGAAGCGGGGAAAGCGGTGGCGGTGTTTGCCGGAATTGCGGCTCAGGAGTTTCCGATAATGCCGAAATTGGGAGGTAAGGGAGCCCTTCGGCAAGCTCAGGGTAAACAGCAGAGGTTTAAAGTAAGCAAAAAAATGATCGGAGAGGTGGCGAGCCAGGTGGCATTTGCCGCGGCGGCGGATGAGAGCAGGCCGGTGCTGACGGGAATAAAATTTTTCCAGTCGGGAGAAGGGATGGCAGCAGTGGCAACTGACGGGTTTCGCCTGAGCCGGATGACAATTGCAGGGATTGAGGAAAATGATTGGGGAGGCGGGCTGATTTTGCCGGCCAGAACACTTTTGGAGCTGGCGCGATTGGCGGCTGACGGCAAGAAAGAAGAAGTGGAAATGGAGAAAGCGGAGGAGAATAACCAAGTGATATTCGGTTATGATAAATTACAGCTGGTATCCCGGGTTTTGGAAGGAAATTTTCCGGAGGTGGACAAGATAATCCCGACTGAATTTAAAACACAGGTGGCAGTGGACAGGGAGGAGTGGCTGAGGGCAGTGAGGTCGGTGTCTATTTTTGCCAGAGACAATGCCAACATTATAAGATTTGCGGTTCATGGCTCAGCGTTGACGGTAAAAGCAGTAGCCCAGCAGACGGGGGAAAGCGAGATAGAGATGGAGGCAGAGAAGGAAGGGGAAGATGGGGAGATAGCTTTTAATTTCCGGTACCTGGTGGATTTTTTAAGCAGTGGGACAGCAGAGAGAGTGAGATTCAAAATGAGCGGGAGTTTGGCACCGGGAGTGTTCTCTTTTGAGGGTAGTGACAAATTGATTCACCTGATCATGCCGGTGAGGGTTTAATGCAGCGTTCGGTATTTGCGCATTTGGGGTATGCGACTGCAGGTGCTCGCTTCCCGCAGTCGATGCTGCGCGGACCCGCTGTGCTCCTTGTATAATCCTGTAGATAAAGACCCTAGTTTTTATGTTTTATATAAGGGGAGCAGGAATCATCGGTATTGTAAAATAAGGCATTCCAAAAAGGTTTTGAACAGGTTGGTGTGTTTGCGCATTGACCAGTAATCCAGTTTCTCTCGCCGCCCTGCATGCCCATACAAATCCCAAACAGCGCATTAAGTACATAAGTTATTCCCCATAACAGGAAAATTACTATAACAATTAACGCCCACTTAGGTAAGGGTTTATTCATTTAGTTATTGGTCTAAGTAGTAGATGGCAGTTTTTTCCAGATCAACGCCGATGCCGGTAAGCGTTTGATTGATTTCTTTTTCCACTGATTTCCGAGAGACTTTTTTAAGACGGACGCGGAGAGATTGTTTTTGATAGTCATAAACAATAGTGTATTTATTAGTATCAATGGGGAGGTTGCGAAGAAAGGGATATTGGGCATAAAGTTTCTGGACAGTTTTGGCAAAGTAGAGGTCGTTGGCGGTCTGCTCGGCTTTGGCGGCGTCAGCCGGGGAAAGGGTGGAGGGGGGGGTAGACGGGGAGCCAGGGAGGTGCGAGGGAAGGGAGGGAGGAGGGGTGGAGCGGGTGCTTAAAAGATAGAGGACAGAGAAAAGAGATAGAGAGATGAGGCCAAGGAAGGCCAGCGATTTGGGGCGGCGGAGGCGGGTTAGAAGGTTTACCATTGTTTACCGATACCGAGAACGTAAAATGATCCGGCGGTAGCGCCACTTCGGTCTGTGGCGATAGTGTAGCTGATGGTTTTATCGGCACCGTTGCTATCCATGGTCCTAATATAATCAGGGGTGGCATTGTAGACAATGGAGACGTGGTGAGCGACGTCAGCCGGGCCCCAGGTATGGATGAAGACAACATCACCAGGTTGGATATCAGGGATGGTGGGCTGAAGAGCTTCGGTGATAGTTTTGTAGTGGTTTTGGGACTGGAACCATTCGCGCATGGTTTGAGCTCTGACCATGTCGCCATTGCCTTGCCAATCGAAGGGGACGTTGTGCCCCGTGTCACGATAGGAAAGGATGATGTTCCAAGTACACCAGAAGAGGTTGTAAACAGTGTTGGAAGGATAGGGAGGGTTGGGGTTGGCAGCAAATTGGTTTTCATCAAAGAAGTCGTAGGGGTCGCCCGCGTCGTCATACTGGGGGGAACGGTTCCAATAACCCCAGAATCCGCAGCG
>MEXE01000004.1 GCA_001775555.1 Candidatus Amesbacteria bacterium RBG_19FT_COMBO_48_16
TAGGGTCGTCGAAGTCGACTTCTCCTATTCTGCTACAGTTCCTCTTCCTCAAAAACAGCCAACGCTGTTCTAACTTGCTTATCCAATTCTGCCCTTCTCCTTTTGAAACTCCGGACGGCATCTTGGCCGTTTCCTGGCACCATGCCCCCCTGTCCGTGTCTCAACAACCATTTTTCCTCACGCCGGTCTCTTGCCCTAGCCCGGATGTCCTTTGGGTCAATCGTCACTACTGTTGTTACTTTGGCACCATCAACTCCCAAAAAAAGAGTTGGATTTTTCGGATTTGGATAGACGTAGCGAAACCGTCCATTCCTACCGTCCCCTTGTTCGTCAGGTTGACTTAACTCCAGCAAACCCAACACTTCTTGTTTCGCAATTTGCCTATGGCTCGTTACAGCAGAATTTAGCGGTCGCCCGGCGACCCTCTCCATATACCTTTGTATAGCGTGCAGTGTCGTCTCAAACTTAGCTGGCATTTAGATTCCTTAGCCTGATTTTACCTGAATTGTCCAGAAAAACCATAACCAGCACAACTTATAGTCATCGTTCTCAAGTTTGCAAATTTCAGCCTCAAGCCATCTCGCAAATTCCGGTTTAATCGGTATATAGTATTAGGGTTTGCCTTGGATGAGAAGATAATCTTTTTAACTCGGCCTGGTTTGCACCAGCTGGAAGTAGTTGCCGTCAATGTCCTCAAACGTCGCTATATAACCATAATCCTGCAGATGGTAAGTATCGGCAATCTTTTTTACCCCGCCCCTTTCCAGCTTTTTTACACTACTTTCGATATCACTTACTTCCAGATTAAACATCATCCTCTCCGGATTTTTGTTCTTTCCCGTAATCCGGCTATGGTTCAAAATATACAGGTTGCTGCCTGATTCAAACTCAAATCCGTACATCTCTTCCCCCTTCTCTCCCGTTTCCGCTTCAAGCGTAATTTTTAATCCCACCTTATCCGCGTAAAACCGGGCCAGCCGACCCGGTTTTGCGCTAAAAAGTAATATTCCCTCAAGTCCTTTGATCATAGGTTATAAACTAAGGGCGCGAAACACCTCTTCGGCGTTATTATAAGTTCCCCCCGGCAAAGCTTCCTCAAACCACTTCTTCACTTCCGGCGTAAAGTCAGACATACCCTCACACGCCTCTACCAATTTCTGATTAGTGGTGGGAAAACCGTCGTGGTGGTTCAGAATGTGGTCTTTAATATTGTCTTTGGTTGCTTGGTCTAGCATCATCACAATCACCTCCTCACTCTCCAATCGCAATTTAAACCAATCTCTGCCATAATGCAGTGATATTTCTTACAAACCATGCTTCCGGCCGCCAAGCTGAAACAGTTTTTCTCCCAATTTAAGCCTCTCACTTTCAAGGCGCAAGATCCGATTATTCGTGCCTCAGACACTCCTGCCGGCATTTATTTCGTCAAAAGCGGTTTTGTAAAAATGAATTCCTCCTTTGCCGACGGTCGGCAGGTGACGTTAAACATTTTCAAACCCGGTTCCTATTTCCCTATGCTCTGGGCTGTTGCAGACATCCCCAACGTCTATTCTTATACCGCCATGACCGATGTATCCGCCGCCCGGATGGGCAGGGATCAACTGCTGGATTTTCTGGACAAAAACCCGGATATTTTAATGGATTTCACCCGCCGCATTCTGGTCGGTCTGCACGGCCTGATTACCAATATCGAGCATTTGTTGTCCGGCGACAGTTACCACCGCGTGATTGCCGCTCTCATTCTTTGTGCCAAAAGGTTTGGCCAAAACCGGGGTAAAAAGATTGTTATCGACCTGCCTCTGACCCATCAGGACATTGCCGACTTGGCCGCCATTACCCGGGAAACCGCCAGCCTGGCTATGGGCAAACTCACTCGAAAAGGTCTTATATCCCGCGCCGGCCGCAACATCATAATTCTGGATCCGGTCAAATTATCCGCCGAATCCGGTATCGAAGCTCTCTCTACTCCTCTTCCTCCCGCTTTTTAATACTCATCGCTCCAGGCTTTTCCATAGGTACCTTGCCGCCAGCGACCGGTGCGGCCGCCACTTTTCGGCAATTCTGGCGATTACTTTCAGGTTTTCCTTCTCCACTTTGTACAGTTTGGCTACAGCCGCCCTCAGTCCTGCGTCCCCCAGCGAAAACACGTCCGGCCGGAAAAGTGAAAACATCAGAGTCATTTCCGCGGTCCACTGCCCGACACCTTTGATCTTGGTCAACTCGGTCATCACTTCCTCGTCTTCCATATCTCCCAATTTCTCCAATACCAGTTTCCCGGTTTCAATCGCCTCGGCGATATTTTTTATGTACGACACCTTAGACCAGGATAGCCCGCAGGCCCGGATTTTCTCATTGGTTATTGCCAGCACCCGGCCGGGACGGGGGAATTTTTTCCCGAAAAGCGCCCGAAATCTCTTGCCGATTGTCGCCGCGGCTTTGTCCGAAAGTTGCTGGCTTATAATCGAATCTACCAAATCTTCCCACACATCCGTTTCCCACACCAGTTTCAGCTCCCCGTGTTTCTCAATCAGCCTTTTCATCACCGGGTCTTTTTTCAGATGTCCAAACGGATTAGCCTTACCCATCACACGATGAAGAATTAGTTGTTCGCCACGGAAGCGTAAACTCAATAAAAATTTTCCCTCTGATGGTTGCGGGGTAGACTTCAAAATATTCCGGGTAGTACTCAAATCCGGGATCCCATACCCGCGCCTTCTCCCCATTCGGAAATATCAGCAACTCCGTCGGTAAAAATAAGCTATGTTCCGAATCTATATGGCCATTATTGCGTTCCCCGTCTAAATAAAACCATGCTTCCTCCGGAAAAATCAGATCAAATCTGTTGCCTCCCAAAACAATTCCTACATCCCTCTTTTCTGTAATCCCTTTCTCCGCTTCACTTTGCGGGAAAGATAGCACATATCGCAGTCTTACATTATCTCCCTTTACCATGGGTATGTGTAGAAAATTTTCATCATAATAATAACCGCTCGCACATGAATCCGTAGCCTCAAAATTTCTCTTCCCTCCGGAACTTTCATCAACCCTAGCCGGCTCCTCGATCAAATACGCCGACTCGCTGGTAACAAAGTGAATCGTCGTCTCCCAATTTTCGGCAATCACTATTTTCAGCTCATGCTTCCCTGGCTCAAGCTTCCCCTGGTTTTTAAAAAAGAACAGCACCGGCGGCAATTCCTCCCGCTTAGCCGCCACACACTCTTCCTGGCTGATTAAGGGTTGGTGGTGGACCGAGTTTCCGTACAAACCCCAACTGGTACTCATTCCTCCTTCGGTGAAACTGTTGTCGCATTCCACATCCGGATATTGGGCAAATCCGTATACCGCCCCCGTCTTTGCCCCATCCAGAAAAAACTCCGCATTCTTAATCTTCCCCGGCAAAAAACTCAGATAATAACGATAATCGTCACGGCTGTAAGGCACTTGTTTTACCCCAAATCTGGTATCCAGAAGCAGGGTCGAAAATTGGGAAATTTTGCCGCTGATAGTATCCCCGATTTGGACCACGTTCCGTTCATCCAGAGGGGTAGGATAGTACAGCCTGGCCTCGTCATAAGTCAGCCATTTCCACCCTTCAATGATCTTGTCCAGACTGTCCACATCTTCCGTCGTCACCAGATATATCCTATCCGGTCTCTTAATAGCCAGTAATCCCACTACGTCCTGGCCGTATTTGGATGTATAAATTGCTTTTATGGCCTGGTAGCCGTCCACCACCACTTTTTCTAAATCTCTCTTTTCCACCTCGCCGCCATAAACTCCCGCCAACTGTTCATAATCCAGTTCCCGGCCCTGGCCGTCAAAAAATGTTCCTGCCATAATTTCGATGTTTCTCCAATTTTTCCAGCTCAATTTCTCTACTCTGCCCAATTTTTCATAAATAGGTTCTGTCTCCAGGCCCGAATAATTCAGACGAAATCCCATCTCCCAGTTTTCATAAACTTCCGTTTTAACGCTTGGGGTTGGAGTCTGTCGGATATTTATCACTTTCGCCGCGGGAGACTTCCTCTGGTACGGGTGTTTGATGGCCGACCAGAATACTAGCGCCACACCTATCGCCAAAGCCAGGGGAAATATTTTCCTCATAATTACCCGCTTAATTCTACACTAAATCTTCCCCCCGCATCCGCTGCCCCCGCCTATTTAGGCAAACCATGCGTTTTACGCCGCGAAATACAATATTTTTTCCCGTGATTCGTCAAATCCCACCCGTTCGGCTTCTCCCGCAATCACTCTTTCGTAATCCCGGCAGTACCGGCACCCTCCCCGCGGACAGGCTATCCCCGTCTCATCCGTCATCTGTCTCGCGGACTTGATTATCCTCCCTTTTTCAATCAGCGCTTCTTTCACTCCGTCCAAAGAGGGCAGGGGCACTTCCCGCGGCTGGTCTTCCGTCTCCAGGTACCAATAACTCAATTTAGTCACCGGTCTTTTGTTTCCGGCCTGAGTCAGCATCAGGTATATTTTCAGCTGCAGTGACTCCGCGTCCTCCTCGTTTTTTCCGGTTTTAAAGTCAATAATGTGCAGACTTCCGTCAGGCAGGACTTCCACCCAGTCCACGTTGCCGCACAGCACCAGTTCGTCTGCCTGCGACAGCCACATACTGGCCACCATTTCATTCTTGTCTTTGATGACAGTGGACAGGTTTCCGATCGGCCCGGGATTATCCTGCACCCGCCTGACCATTGTTCTGCCCCGGTCCTCAAACTCCTTCTCTTGTTCAGCCGAGGTAAACCCGCCTCTCTTGCCACCGTTGCCGGCCCAGATTTCCTCAAAAATATCTGTCAGCGGTTTGGCAAATCGTTCCCCCCGGGGTAAATACCGGATCCGCTCCAGGGTATCGTGCACGGTCATTCCCAAAGTTAAATAAGGGTTGACAACCTGGATTTTTTTGCGAAGCGGCATTTCTTTATACACGTTATGCAGGTAGTACAACCGCGGGCATTTGTCAAAATCAGCCAGGCTTGAGTGCGACAGCCATATTACCCCGAAAGGATATTTATACCCGGTCATAACCGCCACCTTAGCCCGCCCAATCACCGAAGTCAAGACTTGTCAAAAAGCTTTCGTAATTCGATTTTGGCCTGGTTGAGAATTTTCTTCCGCCCCGGCTTGAGGTTTTTTCCCGCATCCAGGGCAAAACTTGATTCAGTCACCTCCCCCGACCACTTTCCTCCCTTTGCCATCACCTTCAAGTATAGCCTTCACACCTCGGGGGTGTGATACTAAATGAGCTTAAGTAGGTGACCGAAGTTGTTATTGAGATAATTTAAATCAAATTCCTTAGGAAATTGATGAAACTTATAGTCGAAAAACGTGTCCTTAAATAAATTAAAATGACTGCTTAAAAAATCATTAGTGTACTCGTAACTAAGTAAAGGATCGTGTACAGACATGGCAAAGTAACAAGCTATATTTGATGGCTTTTTCCATCCATCCTTCTCAAAATCAGCGGTCAAAACTTCATGTAGCTGGTGAACTACCGTATCGAGTGTGTGGTGAGATAAATTTAATAACGTGTCTCTTACATCTATACGTTTTTCAATTTTACCTACTTTTTGAAGGAAACTAATAAAAAAGTCTACAGTTTTTTCGTTATTGGCTATTTTTAATATCTGCTTTTGTGCATATGGATAGAACAAAATGCTTAGTAAATTTCTTAGTAACTTCAATCTATAAGGTGACATCTTTATTGCTTTGCAGGAAACACAAGGCGAGATCAGAAAAAGTGAATCAACTTTATCTGGATAAAGTTCAACTGTTTTCAAGGTTAATATACCTCCAAAAGAAAAACCTAATATTGAGGCTTTAGGTATTCCTAAAGCTTGCAGGAAATCTCTATATGTATCTGCCACCAACTCACTTTTAAAAGGTTTAGAAAACTTACTGGATTTTCCATGTCCGGGTAGTTCAAAAAAATATGCAGAATATTTTTGACCCATGAACTTCAAAATATTTGTCCAATTTTCAAGTCGGGAAATAGTTGCAGGAAAGATAATAAGAGGCGCACCTTTTCCGTATTTCATATACTGAATATTGGCTAAAGGAAGGCCTATGGTGTCAAAAACTATTCCATCTGCCTTTTTCATAGCTTTATTGCTGCAATCGTTCCAGCTAATCTTTAGGCGCCGCTACCACTTTCACCATGTCACCCTCCTCTACTAATGTTGCCCCCACTCCCAGACGGTTGCGCATTAAATTTGCACATCTGGTTGCCTGTTCTATAGGAGGTAAGATCATCCCGTGGACCGTCTCGGATCGTTCGTCTCCTGAAAAAACCAGCGTCACTCCTCCGCTTTCTGCTAACATTTCTCTGGCTTTTTTGATCAACTCATCTGCCCTAGTTTTCCCTCCGGGCTTAACCTTACTCCTAAACAAAGCTAACTCTCCCTGTGTGGCTGGCCGGATTTCTTGCAAAGGACTCATTCTCAGGAAATATTACCACAACCCGATTACTTTCTAACCATTACTATTGCATTCGGGATATCCCGTCCGGGCCCGACTTTATAACCTCCCGACCACAGCGCTGTCGATCCGCCGTTATCCAGATTTAGTGCGTTCTCCATTCCCAAGGCTTTCATTACTCGAGTACTTTCGGCTACCGTGGCGTTATGCACGACGCCGATATACACTGTATTACCGCGGTTGCCCACGAAACTTCTGGATCCCTTACTGCCTTTTTTGGGGTCGTCGTCACCCCCGAAAGCCACATTCCCTCCCGATACCAGCAGGGGATAATTGGACAATACACCGGTGGGGCTGGTATCCCGTCCCCAGGAAGACGCGGCCCCCACAAACCGGATATACCCGTCGCCGAAAATCACTGCCGGATTACTGCTGTACACGTTGTTTCCCGAATTAAAGTAGGTTTTTTTGTGGTTCATTGCCAGTAGGTCAAAAGTATTGGTTTTACCGGCGCAGGACGGGTAGCTGGCCGGGCAAAAATAACTCCCGTTAACTCCGCCAAAACCGCCGTTTCGGGACACATAAGTGGCCAGTGACAGCACCGGGCAATTATTAATGCAGTCCGAGTCGGAGGCCGTATCCACCAGCACCCGGGTCGAGCCCAGGTCTCCGGCTATCAGGCTGACCATAAATTCTCCCGCGTCGGTATTCACTTTTTGCCGGGAATAACCCGCTCCGGGAACGGTATTGCTTTGGACCACATTGGCTGGTATTGAGAATGTGGTTGCCAGTTTTGTTTCCTCGGCGCTGATTTGAGAGGCCAGGGAGGCAAGACTCGCCGAGGCCGAGGCATAATTTCTGTCCGCCAGTTGTTTCAAACTCAAGGAAAACAGTTTGTCCAGCTCGCCGGTTTTGGCCGTTTTAGATTTCAGATCCAGCAAATCCTCGTAAGTCGCCACGGCTTTGTCGTAAGCGCTTTCGATAGCCTTGATATCCGTCTCCAGCTGTTTGTTACGTTTATTCTGGTCCGTGTTCTTCAGATTTTCGTACTCCCCCCGCAGTTGGGCCAATTCCGCGCCTATTTTTTGCAAATCCTCAACATTTTTATCCTTTTCCCCGGCCGTACTGGTCAGGGCGGCAGTCAGGCGGGCCACTTTATCCTGGAAAAAATATGCCCCACTTCCCAGAATAATTAACAGTCCGCCGATTACCCACACATGCCGGTCCCATCTGGGCCGGGATTTCCTCAACAAACCACTCATCACATTATTGTAAACTATGCTGTAATATAAATTCAGTGGCCAAAGCCAAAAAGTTTTCCGGTCAGGTGACCGCGGACACTATCGAGGTTCGTTTCGCTTTCTCTGGCAAAGTCACCCGGGTTTACAAGCATCCCGGCGATCAGGTCAAAGTCGGGGATTGGCTGGCCAGTTTGGACCGCAAAGTCCTGCAGATCGATTTGGATCGGGAGCTGGCCGATTACGAGCGCGTCCGGGCCGAGTTTGAAATTTTTGTCCTGGCTCATCCTAATCCCGGCAACGACCGGGAAAAGTATGAAAAGATTCAGGCCCAGTCTGTACTCAATTCCGCTGTCAAGGCGGTAGAACTGGCCAAATATCAGTTGGACAATGCGGACATGAAGAGTCCGACAGCCGGAGTTGTAGTCAGCGACGGCGGTCTTCGTCCCGGCTTGTTTGTTACTCCCAGTTCCCACCCCTTCGAAGTATTAGACAGCGCCTCTATCCGCTTCGTTTTCGAAGCCGGCTGGGACGATTTACCCGAATTCGCTCCCGGATCAAATGTAAAAGTCAAACTGATTGGCCGCCCGGATCCGGTATCGGGGACAATTTTGCCGCTGGTTCCTCATTCTTCCCCCGCCTCAAAATCCCGGCCTCAAATCCGCGTCGGCCTGGCCGAAAGCCCCGCAATTCTTCCCGGCCTCCCCGGAGAAGTTCTGATATAATCGCGCCATGCCGGAAAAAGATTTCGAAATACCCTGTAAAAAATGCGGACAAACCTTTATATTTACCGTTAAAAGGGAAGGAGAAGGAGTGACAGATATTACTCGCCGAGACGCACTTTTGGCCCTAGGCTCCCCCGGTCGTACGGACCCCAATACAGGGGCGATAATAGTCGGCCATAACGCTGTAAAAAATGTCTGCCCTCAAAATACTCCATTTGAACACGCATTTGACTATCAGTCATTGACTTCACGCACGTGAGAAGAGGAACTATTAAACTGCGTCAACTCACCCCTCAGGAAGAGCAAGTGATTGTTCACAAAGCCACAGAAACTCCTTTCTCTGGAGAATATGACCGGCATTTTGCTGCCGGTATGTATGTCTGCCGCCGCTGTAATACTCCGCTTTACCGGTCGGATGATAAGTTCGACGCCCACTGCGGCTGGCCCAGTTTTGACACCGTTTTACCCGGTGCAGTCAGGCAGGTTCCGGACGCGGACGGCCAGCGTACCGAAATCATCTGCGCGGCTTGTAATGCCCACCTGGGCCACGTCTTTACCGGTGAGCAGTTGACGCCCAAAAACACTCGCTACTGCGTCAATTCCCTCTCCCTGCGCTTTATTCCAGCGGAGAAATCCAGCATGTAATATAATAATTGTATGGGTATTGACTGGATAAAATTAGTCAGAAAGTACAAGGCTCTTTGGGTTGCACTCAAAGATGACGAAAAGACGGTAATCGCCAGCGGTCGGACCGCTAAAGAAGCCTGGACAAAAGCTGCCAAAAAAGGCTACTCCCGGCCTATACTCACTCATATTCCCAGCAAGGTTATACCATACGTCGGGCAGACACATGAAGTTTTTTTATAAACGCTACGCCCCAGGACTATTTCGCCCCGTTATCCCGATTGAGATAAAAGCCAATACCAAGTCAGTCAGATACGAAGCCCTTATAGACTCCGGTGCCGATTTGTGCATTTTCGATGGCCAAATAGCCCAAGTTTTAGGCATAAGTGTGCGTAAGGGTCAAAAGCGCTTTGTCGGAGGCATCACAGGGACAGAACGACCTTTCTTTGTTCACCCTGTTCTCATTTTGATCGGGGGGTGGGATTATGAAATCGCAGCTGGATTCATGCCTGACCTCCCGCCTTTTGGTTACGGAGTATTAGGACAAAAGGGATTTTTCGAACATTTTATTGTCAAGTTTGATTACTCCAAAGCCGAAATCGAGGTCAGGCCAAAGTTGTCGAATTAACTACTGTATTTCAATTCCCTCTAAACAGCTCAATATCCCGGTTCAGAGCCGTTGACCAGTTTCCGGCAATATCGTGGTTGTCTCCCGGGTATCGGAAAAAATTGACGGTTGCCCCTTCGCTTTTCAGTTTATCCGCCAGTCTTTCCCCCCACTCAAACGGCACCGACTGGTCAGTCGTCGCGTGCTGGATATTTACCGGCGACTTTACCAGCTGGGTATTATCCAAAGTGCTGATACCGGAATACTCCTCGGGCTTAAAATTTTCTTTCAATTCTGCTTCCAGGGTCGGCAGCCTTTCCGGCCGGTTGCGGTTGCGTCGGGAAAAATGCAGCATTGATTCCGGCCAGTCGGATACCGCCGGCGCCCACAGCGTCGCCGCCCGGACGTTGTCAGACACTTCCAGGACTCTTAGAGTTACGTCCCCGCCCATCGAATGCCCGTACATGTAAATTTTTTCCGCATTTGCCGAAGTCTGTGTTGGTATCGCCGCCAGCAAATTCAGCACATCCACCGCGTACAGCACCCGTGACACTATCCGTTCCGCCTGGCCTTCGGAATTTCCGTGCCCCCGGAAATCGGGTTTCAGGACCAGAAACCCGGCATTGGCAAAATACGCCGACGTGTTTATGTATGACTTTTCCGTCGAGTACTCCTCGGGGGTGATATGCCCGTGATTGACGATGACTACCGGCCAACCCCCTTCCGGTACTTGGCCTTTGGGTACATTCATCAGCGCGTATTGCACCAATCCGTCCGAAGTGTAAGTTACCACGTACGAAGTAAACCGGGTTGTTTGGGCCGCTTGCCTGACTGTGGCAATTTTTCCTCCGTCGTATGGCCTTTTTCGTAACATTGCGATCGAGTACGGATTCACAGTTTCCCCTGGCTGATCGGTTTGTTTCTCTTGATTTGGAATTTGACTACTCGATCCCTTTTGGATCTTTGGATTTAGAACCTCGGATTTGTAAGTCAGGTACCCCCCGATTGCTACCAGTAGCGCGATCAACATCCACTTTCGCATCCGGCCAGTGTACCATACCCCAGCCCAAGACTCTCAGTTATATTTTATACTGACAATTCTGTCATCATCCGCCGCCGGGTTTCCTCTGCCGTCCCGGTTGCTGGTTGTTATATACAGCCTCCCGTCCGGCCCCGTAATCACTTCCCGTATTCGGCCGTATTGCCCTTTGTAATGCTCTTTTACTTCCGCGACCCGGCCGCCGTCCAGAATAGCTTCATACACCGCCTCACCCCGTAATCCTCCGAAAAATAGTGATCCGCCGGTAATTGCCGCTCCTGCCGGTGCCCAGGTTTTGGCAGGACCGGAATTTGCCGCGGGTCCGACCATTCCTTCCCGGGTCTGGTCCCCCTGGATAGTCGGCCAGCCGTAATTTTTCCCCGCTTCAATTATATTGACTTCGTCCAACCCCGACTGGATCCCCGACCGTCCGTGTTCAGTAGCCCACAATCTCCCCGTATCATCCCAGGCAAGTCCCTGCGGGTTGCGGTGGCCAAATGTATAAACCAGGTTGCCGAACGGATTGCCGGGAGCCGCCTGTCCGGTATCAGTCACCCGCAGGATTTTTCCGGCCAGAGTAGTTGTATCCTGGGCTTGCGACGGGTTTTGCGCATCGCCTGTGGTTATGTACAGGTATCCGTCAGGCCCGAATTTTATCCGACCGCCGTTATGGTTAGCCGCTCCGGGGATCCGGTCCACCAGCACCGTCTCCTCACCCAGTTTTCCCGGCTCATACTTCATTCTCACCATCCGGTTTAATGTCCGGCCGCCGCTTTCACTGTAGGTGTAGTACAAATAGACAAAAGGTTTAGAGGCAAAATCCGGGTCCAGTGCCAACCCCAATAACCCCCCTTCGCCGATTTCTTTGACGGAAGCTAATGTTGCCGCAGGCGTTGGCTCCAGTTGCCCCTTGGTATTCACCAGCCGAACTCTCCCCGGCCGCTCGGTAACCAGGATCCCTCCGTCGGGCAAAAATGCGATCGCCCACGGCGTATCCAGCCCCTGCGCCACCACCTCCACATCGGCACTTTTATTATCCAAACTGGGAGTGAGTCCTGGTTGGGAGTTTTCAATTTCAATTTTTGAATTTGATTTGACATTTGCTCGCGGAGCGCTGGCTGTGCCAGAATTTTGCTCGCGCAGCGTTGACTTTGTCAGAAATTTGAATTTATAAACCACGTATCCTCCTACTACTGCAACTCCCAAAATTATTATTATGATCTTTTTCATGACTTTCTTGTCCGGTGAACTTTGGGTAAATACTCCTGCTGCCTTTTTAGCTGCTTCATGACGCCGGAGATTAATTCTTTCTGGCGGGTGTTGGCCAGGCGGTCAAATATCTCATAAATATATCTCCAATGTTGGTCATTCATATCCTGGATACTTTTATTTGTCAAATTCAGATCAGCAGCAATTTTTTCAGCCTGGCTCTTTGTAAACACCTTACCCAAATCATTAATTAAAACACCCCCCTTTTGGTAGTTGATGAAAAAGTAGGCAGCCAAATCCTCAAATTCCTCCGGTCCTCGGGATCTGACTTTTTTAAACTCTACCCAAGCCGCATCGGTTTTAGGCATAGGTTTAAATTGCCCTCTGGGAATTTGTTCCAGTATTCGCCTTCCCCATCCGGCAATTCCCAACCTCACTGCCGCCAAAGTACTCTGGGGTATCCCCGTAAACTTTTCCGCCGCTTCTTTCTGTAACACCAAATAAACCGTTTTCGCTCCAAACTCCGGCGTATCCAAAAACAACTTGTCTATCAGCCTTCTGGTCTCGGCAAACGGGGGATTGCCTATAACCACCGGATTACTAACCTCCCCAGGATTCTGATATTCAAAAAAATCACCGCAGATAATCTCCACATTTTGCCGGCTCGTTAATCTCTCCCGTAGCGTATTTGCCAGACGAGAATCCATCTCCACCCCGATTACACGGCCGGCTCTCTCTGCCAGGATCCCCGTAATTA
>MEXE01000005.1:0-7180 GCA_001775555.1 Candidatus Amesbacteria bacterium RBG_19FT_COMBO_48_16
CAATTTTCAGACCAACCATACAAATATTGTAACACAAAACTGCACTATTCCCTTCAACCCCGACCAATCAACTTCTTTATTTTCGCCCCTATTATCGTATCCTCCACTTTCCAACCCAGCTTTTCCATTTTTACCCGCACTTCGTCCGCCTCCACAAATTTGCCCTTGCGCCGCAACTCCTCCCTCTGGGCGGCCATTTCCCTCACTTCCTGCGGTACCGGAACCTCGTCAGAAATTCCCAGCTTCAACCCCAGAATCTGATCCCAATCCAAAAGGGTGTCCGCTTTATCATAATCGGGAATATTGCTTTTCAGCATTTCCCACATCACCGCCAAGCCTTGCGGAAATTGCAGGTCGTCGTTTATAGCCTGTTCAAACCTTTTTCTGTATCCGTCCAGCTTCCTCAATTTTTCCCGGGACAATTGGCTCCTTGCTTCTTGCTTTTTGGATTTAACTTCCTGTACAAATCCGTTTAATTTGTCCCAAGCGGTCTCTGCCGCAGCCAGGGCCGACCAGGTAAAATTTTGCTGGCTGCGGTAGTGCACTGTCAGATACAAATACCGTAAGCCCATCGGCGAAAAACCTTTTTCCGCCAGGTCCGTCACCGCGTAGTTATTCCCCAGGCTTTTGCTCATCCTGCCCCCGTCTACCAGCAAAAATGCCCCGTGTACCCAATATTTCACAAACGGTTTCCTGGTCGCCGCCTCAGACTGGGCAATCTCGTTGGGATGATGAGTGGACCGTAAATCTTCCGCTCCCAAGTGGACATCAAAGGATTCCCCCAAATATTTCATACTCATCGCCGAGCACTCGATATGCCATCCCGGAAAACCGATTCCCCACGGGCTGTCCCATTCCATTTCCCTCCGGCCGACTGCCGGGGAAAATTTCCACAGTGCAAAATCCTTAGGGTTCTTCTTTTGCCGGTTCACCTCCACTCTCGCCCCTGCCTGAATCTCCCCCAGAGTCGACAGTTCACCGTATCTGGGCCACTTGGCCGTGTCAAAATACATCCCGTCGGAAGTCCGGTACACAAATCCGTTCGTCTCTAATTTCTGAATCAACGTTATTTGCTCGCTGATATGCTCCGTCGCCTTGGGCATCACCGTCGGCCGGATCAAATTCAGTCTGTCAAAATCCGCCAAAAATTGCTGTGTATAAAACTTGGCCACGTCATATGCACTCCTTCTTTCCTTTTTTGCCGCCTCCTCCATCCTGTCATCACCCGCATCCGCATCCCCCAGGTTATCCCCCGTCAGATGTCCCACATCCGTGATATTCATCACGTAATTTATGTCATACCCGTTGGCCCGCATAACCCGCAACAGCAGATCGCCCAAGATATACGTCCGGAAATTGCCAATATGGGCGTATCTGTATACCGTCGGCCCGCAGGTATACATCCCGATTTTTGGCGCAAAAAGAGGTACAAATTCCTCTACTTGTCGCGACAGTGAATTGTATATTCTCACACTGCGATCTTACCAGAAAAATTAACGTTCCGTTTTCTCTCTATCAGGCCTCTGGCCACCGTCGCCGCCTGTTTCTTTAACCCGCCCATCCCCCTACCCGCCTTGATTACCTCGATCAGCTCAAATTCGCCGTGTTGATAATCTATAGCCAGAAAAATCTCATTCCCGGCGCTGTCGCTCAGCCGGTATTTGGCCTTGTCAAAGTAAAATCCGTTAATAGTTGGCATAAAGCGTTAAAAAATCCCGCTGCAAACGCGGGACCGGTCAGCCAAAGCAATCCTCTAAGCGGGGATTACTTCAGCCTGACAAAACAACAAATATATTTAATTCTAAATTCCTGCTTCATGATTCTAACCATTATACTCTACCGGCTTCCCCGCCGGAACCCCATAAAACTGCGTCCGCTGCCAAAAGTCGTCTTACCCTTTACTATCCCTCTGCTTCCTCTAAACCAGTCCCTCGGCCCCCGGTCAAATCCGGCCGATGCGGCCACCTTTTTCTTCTCAGATCTCGCTTTCCCTTTACTAACCATATTCGATTAATCTTAATAATATCACAATCCAGCTTGACCATTAGGGCATATCACTTGCTACTGATTTTAAAATTTCCAAAATTATCCTCCTGCTCTCTGGATCCCTTCCCGGGTTCCCCCTCTTGATCTTAACAGTTTCTGCAAAACTGTTTCTTTCTTCTTCTCCTCTATCGCCTGCTTTTTCTTCTCTGCTTTTTTAGCCTGAGCCGCCTGGCCCGCCTGCTCTTGCCGGTGTCTTCTCTCCTCCCTGGCCTTTTTCACCTGAGCATTCATCTCCTGCAGATTTTGCCGCGTCTGGACTAATATCCTTTGCTGTTCTTCCGCCGCCTTTTCTTGCCCAACCGCAGATATCTGCTTTTTACCCTCATCACCTGAACTTAAACTGGAACTCAGACTTTCTTTAACATCACTTCCTACATCAGCCACGGCTTTTTTCACCGGCTTCGCCGCCGACTTCGCAATTCCCTCAATAGTTTCCCACGGACTGGGTTTATAAGGACTTTTCTGCATTAGTTCCTTCCCTCGCCTTTAACTGTCATGATCGGCATCAGCTTATGTTTTACCGCAACCAGATCCGACTGTAAATCCATCACCTCGTCTATATTTTTATAAGCACCGGGGGCTTCGTCAATAATCCCTCTGCTGGCTTTGGTAAACGTCCCCGTAAGTTGCTCCTGCAGGTCCTCCTGCTTCCACCTCTTTTTAGCTTGAGTCCGGCTCATTGTCCGGCCGGCTCCGTGAGCGCAGGACTCAAAGCTTTCCGGATTTCCCAACCCTTGCACAATATAAGTCGCAGCCCCCATCGACCCCGGAACCACCCCCAACTGACCTTGCCTGGCCTGGGTAGCACCCTTCCGGTGCACCATCACCTCCGCCCCGTAATGTTTTTCCCCGTTGGCAAAGTTGTGATGAATATTAATAATCCCCTCTCTCCCGCTTGTCCAACTCCACCTTACACCCTGCCGACCGCAAACCCTCTCAAAAGCCGCCAGCATCACCTCCATCATCCGGAAACGATTTTCCAGGGCAAAATCAATCGCCCAGTTCATGTCCGTCACATAATCCCGGCCTTCCTCACTGTCAAGCGGCAGATATCCCAGATCCGGCAGCCCCTTCCACCCCTTCCGCTCATCCAATTTTGCCGCCACACCTGCATGGTGCATAGCTATTTGCAGCCCCGTATGCCGCGAACCCGAATGCACCGTCAGCCAAACCCGTCCCGTCCCTTCTTCCCGACAGCCTTCGATAAAATGATTACCGCCGCCCAGGCTCCCCAACTGCAGAGGGGCTACTTCTTTTACCAGTTGCTGTAGTTTACCCGCCGTCATCCGCACCTCAAACCCTTCCCAATCTGCTTTTTCCTTGAGTCGGCCAAATCCCAGGGGCACCTCCCGCATCACCAGTCCCTGCCAGGACCGCCAAAATTCCTTTCCCATTCTCTTTGGTTCCCACACCAGTCCGGTATCCGCCGCACATACCCCGCAGCCGATGTCCACTCCGACGATATTCGGCACGACCATCTCTTTATTTGCCGCCACCGACCCCACTACCGCCCCCTTACCCACATGCACATCCGGCATGATCGCCAGCCACTTAAACATCCCCGGCACAGTAGCCATCCGTTTGATTTGTTCCATCGCCAGTCCTTCCACCTGGTTCAGATCCCTAACCCACAACTTAGCCGGTACACCTGAAGTTTCTAAAACCAATGGTTTCATACTCAGTACTCTCTTCGTCCTTCGAGCGCCCGGGATAACGTCACATCATCCGCATACTCTATATCCGCCCCCACCGGCAACCCGTGTGCCAGCCTCGTAACCTTTACTTTTGCATCCTGACTCTTAACTTGCCTAAGGATGTACATACAAGTCGCTTCACCTTCCATGTTTGGGTTTAATGCCAAAATGACCTCTTTTACTTCGCCGAAGCCCGCAGCGGAGTCGAATGTACGAAGCCGGACCAGCAATTCCCTGATTCTGATCTCATCAGGACCGATATTATGCAAAGGGTCGATCACTCCGTGCAGCACATGATACCCTCCCCGGTAACCGTTTCCCCGTTCCAGCGCTACCACATCCAAAGGCTGTTCCACTACGCAAATCATGGTTTTGTCCCGTCCTGGATCACTGCAGATGTCACACGGGTCGTTTTCGGCGATATTGTGGCACCGGCTGCACTCCACCGTGTCCTTTTTAAGAGCGCTCAGCGCTCCAGCAAACCTGTCCAGCTCCCCCTGGGGCACATGCAGCAGATAATACGTCAGCCTGGCTGCGGTCTTGGGTCCGATTCCGGGCAACCTCTCAAACGCCTCAATCAAATTATTTACCGCTCTGGCTACTCTCACCCGGTCATTTTACCTTATCCCCAAAGTGTACAACAAAGTTACTGAGGTTCCCCCCCGCCGGCCAGTCCTCCCATCCCCCCGGACACATTCATCAATTCTTTTGCCGCCAGTTCCTGGCTTTTGCGGATAGCTTTGTTCAAAACGTCATTCAGCACCTGGTTGGACAACCCCTGGATCTCCAGGCTCAAAATCCTCTGGTCTCCGGACATAACTACCTTTACACCGTTTTCTTCCACCACCACCTGCTGGACCGCCAGGTTCTTTTGCATCTGCATTGCCTGCTGCCTTAGCTTATTCAGATCCCCCAGTTTTCCTAAAGCGTCTCCTATACCCATAGTCCAAAATATATCACCCCCATACCTTCCTGTAAATATGCAGTGTTAAACTAAACCATGCGCCGCGCTACAAATCTGCCGGGAATTATCATTTCCCTGGCTTTCTCCCTTGCTCCCGTTACCTTCTGGCTGACGCAAAAACCTCTCAACCAAAGATTCGGCAACTTCATCCTAAACGCCACCAGCACCGGCCAGATTTTGGGCCTGGTCGGCCTATCCATGTTTGCCGTCTCCCTGATCATCAGCTCCCGTCTGAAAATTATTGACTCCCTTTTCGGCGGCATGAACCGGGCCTACATCATCCACCACATTTTCGGCTCGGTCGCTCTGATTCTGCTTCTTTTCCATCCTCTCTTGTTAGCCGCCGCCTTTTTCCCCGTCTCCTGGCATCGCTCCGCCCTTCTGCTTCTTCCGGGGACTGACTGGGCGATAAATTTAGGTATAACCGCCCAGCTTTTACTTATCTCGCTTTTGCTTCTCACTGTTTACCGTGAACTTCCCTATCATCTCTGGCGCGCAACGCACAAGTTTTTAGGTTTAACTTTTTTCATCGGCGGCCTGCACAGTTTATTCGTCACCAGTGATACTTCCGTCAATTTACCCCTGCGCTATTATCTGATTACTCTAAGTGTCACAGCTCTTCTCCTCCATCTCTACCGCACGGTTTTTGGCAGATTTTTTGTCCCCCGCTTTCGTTATACCGTCCAAAAAGTAAATTCGTTGGAAAACCATATCGTAGAACTTGAGCTCATCCCCAAAAATCCCGACCGGGTTCTGCGCTTTCTCCCCGGTCAATTCATGTTTATCCAGTTCCTTTCACCCCGTTTAGGTGAATCTCATCCGTTTTCCATCCTCTCCAATTCCGGAAATCCGCTCATACTAGCCGTCAAGTCATTAGGTGACTATACAAACCGGCTCCGGGATATTCCCATCGGGGGTCAGGCTTTGGTTGAAGGTCCGTTTGGCCGGTTTATTTCCGCCAATTATCCTTATCCCCAGATCTGGATCGCCGGGGGCATCGGCATTACCCCGTTTATTAGCATGGCCGAAGGTTTGACCGTCCCCGCCTCCGTCGACCTCTACTACGTCATCAAAGACCCCGGTGAAGCCGTTTATCTTGGTGTCCTGCAAAAACTGGCAAGTCAAAAATCCGGTTTTAGGATCTTTCCCCACTTCTCCAAAAACCAGGGTCGCTTTACCGCCGAAACAATAATTTCCAACAGCCCCGTTTCAGACAAAGAAATTTTTCTCTGCGGACCCCCGCCGATGATGCACAGCCTTCGTCTTCAACTCAACAAACTCGGTATCCGAAATTCCCATATCCATTCCGAGGAGTTTTCGCTAGATTAATACCCACATGGTCAAAAAACTTGTTACCGCAGCTCTTATCCTCTCTACCCTCCTGGCAATTGTTATTTTTATCAAAGGCCTGCGCCCATGACCCGCCTCGGTTTATATCTTCTGCTGGCTTTTATAGCCGCCAACTACCTGTTTACCCGGGCAGCCAGATACAGGATAGCCGCCCAAACCTGTATGACGATTGCTCAGGTTAATGCCGACCCCCGCTGTCTGTACATCCTAAACAGCAAAGTTTACCAAAAAGGTTCACGTACCAACCTCCACCGCAACCACCCGTGCGGTATGGATGTCTCCTCTATTATTCCGGGTAACCACCTTACAAACTTCATCAAATATCTCGATCCCAACTATGTTGCAAATATCTGCTCTGTTTCCCCATCTCCCACCGCTACTCCCACCCGCACCCCCACGCCCATCCGGACACCGACTCCCACCAGTCCATCCGTTATCCCCGGCGATGCCAACAATGACGGACGCGTAAACGGCGTCGACTATGTAATTTGGAACACCCACTACGGCCAAACTGGTTCCGTCGGTCCTGCTATGGGTGACTTCAATACCTCCGGCGCCGTTGACGGTGTTGACTATGTTATTTGGTTTGTCCACTACGGCCAATGACTCGACGACCCACCCGGAAAAGCGTAATTCGGTTTGTGGCCAGATTTTGGCTGCATCTTCTCATTGCTTTCATTGCCGCCAACTACCTGGTTATCAGAGCCGTCCGCTACTTTTCAGCCGCCCAAACCTGCCTGACCACTGCCCAAATCAGCTCCGATAGCCGCTGTCTCTATATCCTCAGCGGCAAAATCTACGAAAGCGGCACCCGCGAATTCCCCCATCAGGGCCACCCCTGCGGCATGGATGTCACATCTATCGTCCCGGCCACCCATCTGGGTAATTATATCCAATATCTCGATCCCAATTACGTAGCTAATTTCTGTACTGCCGCACCCTCCCCCACCTCGACACCGGTTCCCCCCACTTCCACTCCCATTCCCCCCAGCTCCACACCTGTTCAACCTTCTCCAACTCAGCTCCCTCCTACCTCCACACCCGACCAACCCAGCTCCACCCCCTCGCTTTCCCCTACCCCCACCCAATCTATCGGCGGTGCTCCTCCCAAAACCCCTACCCCCCG
>MEXE01000005.1:7195-19785 GCA_001775555.1 Candidatus Amesbacteria bacterium RBG_19FT_COMBO_48_16
CCCCCCTCATCTCCGCCTCACCCCCGCCTACTTTAGCCCCCGACGACCCAGCCCTGTCTCCCGATCAAATTCTCTATGCTCTGCTCACCCCGTCACCGGGTGGCGCTTCACCCCTACCCCTGCCCATCCCCACTCAACCGTTCTCAACAAACCCGCCCCAATCTCCTTTTGTCTCCCTCACCCAAAATCTAGTCTGGGCCGCAGCTGGCTTTCTGGCAATCACACTTTTCACCCAGGCGTACCTGGTCTTTATCAGAATCAAACGCCCTTCTTCCGCGCCACCCCGCACCCCCGAACCTCACCCTGCCCCCGCCCTACCTCCATCAACAGCTATCGACGACTTCTACCAAGTCCGCTCCCAAATCCCTCTTACTCCCGCCTCAACCTGGCTTCTTCTCACCGATCTTAACCACCGCTTTATCTATGGTTTATATTCCTCAAACCTGCCCGTCTCCCCCGGAGCTTACCACTTGACCGGTAATCTGGATACCAGTGCCGGTCAACCCTTTATCCGTATCCGAACTCTTTCTCAAATTACATCACCTCGGCCTTAAAAATCTCTGCCGCCGCTTTGACTATATCCTCCCCCACCTCATCCGCCGTCAGCTCCTCCCTGGCCGCCGGACGCTTTTGCCCCAGCTGCAGATACAGCCTCACCGGACCTATTCCCAGGACTTCTCCTACCGCCGCTTCCACAATTGTTCTGCATTTTTCTGAACCCAATTTGTCCAGATGAAATTTATAAAAAACTTCCAGCTCCAGCTTTTCGCCGTCAAAATCCCGCGGTCTGGTAGACCGCAGCAGTGCCTCGACCGAATGATTCTTTGGTTTGACTGATTTCATAATATCCACCCACTTGGCCTCCACATCCGCCAGGCTGTATTTTCCCGCGGTCGCTCTCCTTTTTACCGGCTTAGGATTATTCTCAGCCTCCCGGCGCGCAAATTTTTCACCTGCTTCAGGTTTATTAGGCAGGTCCTGGTTTCGCTCTGCGGAAGAATTCGGAGTGTCTCCGGCCTCACCGGAATTTTCCATCACCAGTACTTCCAGCGGCAGTTGCGGGACCGCAGTCATTTTCAACTGTTCATATACCTTCTCCAGCTTCCCGATCATCTCCAGTTCAAAACTGTCACGTACTGCAGACTCAGAAACTGCTACCTTCGCCAGCAATTGCTCCCGTAAATGCTCAACGCATCTTTCCACAAACTGGCGTAAATTAACTCCCTGCTCCGCCAGCGAATTCACAAAATCCAACCCCCCACGTAAATCCTTATCCCGCACTAACTGTAGAAACTTTTCCGGACTTGCCGCCTCCAGTACTCCCAGAGTCTTATTAACCGATTGGACAGTCACTTCCTCACCGGCCAGCCACACTTGTTCCAGTATTTTGATGGCATCCCGAAAACTTCCCCGGCTAGCCCGGGCAACCTCTGCCAGGGCCGCTCTGTCCCCTTTAATCTTCTCACCTGCAATCACCCTCTCCAGCTTGGACACAATTTCCGAAATTGACGGCCTCTTAAACTGCACTCTGGTACACCGCGATACTATTGTCTCCGGCAGTTTTTCCGGTTCCGTCGTACACAGCACAAACAGGGTTTTTTCCGGCGGTTCCTCCAAGGTTTTCAATAATGCATTGGCCGCTTCAGTTGTTAACATATGTACTTCATCAATGATGTAAACTTTATAATCGGCTTTCATCGGAGCCAGCCTGATTCTCTCCCTCAACTCCCGAATCTCATCTATCCCGCGGTTGGATGCGGCATCGATCTCCGCTACATCCACCGCCGAACCACCGGTAATAGCTTGGCACATTTCACACTCATTGCAGGGTTCATTCTTCTCCTTGCCCCGCGAAGCCTCGGCGAAGTGGGGACAATTTACCACTTTCGCCAAAATCCTGGCGGCACTCGTCTTACCGATCCCCCTCGGACCCGAAAACAACCACGCATGCGGCAATTTATCCTTCCCGCCCGAAAGGATATTCGTCAGCATCTCTCTGGCGCTAACCAAATCCAGCTCTGCCACTTTTTGCGGCCGGTATTTCAAATACAGTGTCATAAGCCATATTCTTTATAGTCCCAACCGTCAGCAATAATCAACTGTATACCAATACTATTCAAAGACGGGTAATTCCCGCCTAACTGTGATGTATCCCCAGCAAATGCCGGCAGCCGTGCTCCACCAAAAACGTAATTTCTTCATTTACACTCCACTTACTGATCTGTGCTTGTCTTGCGGCAACCGGATAACACACCACGATATCCCCCAAACGCACCACTCCGTCAGGATAAAGTTTATCAAAATCCAGCGGGAAAGATAATACATCCGTCGTTCCTTTAGTCTGCATGTACCTCCCGTGCAGCCGTTTCATTTTCTTCTCTCCCACCACTGACACCACCACTTCTGCTGGTTCTTTCACCCCATTATCTGAAAGCACCCTCTCCACCATACTCCGGACAATCCGCCGGTCAAATTTATACCCCGAATCAGCCAAAATACGAACTTTTACGGCCATAGCAATAAACTCCGAACTTCAAACTATGAACTACGAACTATTAACTCTCTAACTATCCTGGCTACTTCCGCTCCTTCCGCCCTGCCTTTAAACTGCGGCGAAATCACTTTCATGGCCGCGCCGAAATCCCCAAAACTATTCGCAAGTAAAATCTTCTCTATCTCCATTTCCAACTCCCTCTCACCCAACTGCTGCGGAAGATACGCTTGCAGTATCTCCATCTCCTGTCTTTCCGTCTCTGCCTGCTCCGGCCTGCCTCCGGCCGTATATGCCTGTATCGCCTCTTTCCTCTTTTTTACCTCCTTCTGCACCACCCCCACTACATCTTCTTCCGTCAGTTCCCTCTGCAGGTCAATCTGCTTATAGTTCATTTCCGAAATTAACATCCGCAAGACCGACACCCGCAAGGCCTCGCCGGCTTTCATCGCCGTTATCAGATCGCTTTTTACCCGGTTATTTAATGCCATAAACTAATAAATCCTCCTTCTGCGGGTCTTGCGTCTTTCCTTTATCCGCTCCTGCTTAATTACAGACGGCTTTTTGTAATACTCCCGCTTCTTAAGCTCAATCAAAACTTCGTCGGCCAGAATTTTTTTTCGGAAATCTGATATTAGTTTATCATCGGATTGACCGGGTTTTTTACGTACCACTGTCGGCACTTTTCCTCACCCCTCCCCTCTTATTTTGGTTGCTAATTCATTTAATTGGCTCTCATCCGCCTTCTTACCCAAACGTACCAATCCTCCCTCGCCTTCCGCAACTCTCACTGGGTAAAGCTTCACATGCGCATGACCGACGCCCAGTCCTTCCATCACCAAGCTGGACCGGGCTATCCCCAAAGCTTTATTCAGCTTCGTGGCAACTGCCGCTGCCGCCAGAAACAAACCGGTTAGTTGCCCCTCGGGTAATCCCAGCACATACGAATCCAGGTGATCTTTTGTCGCCACGACCACCTGCCCCGTTCTCACCGGATAAATATCCAAAAAGGCCAGATGATTTTCATCCTCCCAAACGCGATGGGCGGGCAGCTCCCTAGCCACTATTTTGCAAAATACACAATCTTCCATCCCGCCATTATACCCAAACCCCGCTATTTATCTCAAGTCAAAAATATACCTGTTTATAGCCCTTCTGCTTCTGATTTAAGTTGCCCGAAGTCTGCCTCAATCTCCGCCTCGCCCAATCCCTCGACTTCCTCCATCAATTTCTTCGACTCCCCTGATACTTCTACCGGCCTCACATCTTCAGCCCTTACCACTGCCGGTGTCTGTTTCTGTTCTACTTTTCCTGAAACAATAATCAACGCTATCGCCGCCAACACAGCAGCCAGTACTGCGTACAAAAATTGGTCTGATTTTCGGTCTTGGTTCATATATTTTCTCCCAAAACTTGCGCCAAGGCCACAATTGCCGCCGTTACCGCCTGCCGGGCTTCCTTGACTTTAGTCCGCACCCCCTTAAGTTGCACTTCCAACCCGGCAATCGAATTCTTCACCTCCGTCTTCAAAACCGCCGACTCGGTACTGGCCAAGGTCACTGTACACGGCCTGACTGCCTGCTCATCCACTGCTGTTTTGGCGTCTGTAATTGCTTTCCGCGCCGCGGCAATCTTTTCCTCTGCTCCGACCACATTCTCGCCGGCATCACGGGCTTTCTGCATTCGCGCTTCCACCCGATCCAAAATCCTGGACAAATTCTCCAAATACCTCTTCATGTTGTTAGTCAGCCGGGTATTGGTATCACACATCCGGTTCCCTATCCGCTCCACTAGGGTTTTTTTGCGGACATCTTTTATCTGCCCCATTTTCATCCGCAGTTCTTCCTTCTGCCTGGCCCGCAGCTCCAGTAGCTGTGTCCGCATGTCTTTTATAGTAGCTTTTATCGTCGGCCGCCAGGTATTCGGCTTCTGGTAATCTATGTCCTCCTGGGCCCGGGCAACACTTCCCGTCACCACTGCCGCCAGCACCATCCCTAAAACCAGTCCTCTTTTTCCCATCACTCTAAAGTACACCACATCTTCCGCTGGTGTGTCAATGCTCTTATAATTTCTCCTATGTTTAAATTCACTGTCACCGGCAAACTCCCTGGTTTCGGGCGTACCGGTACGTTCAGCGTACCCCACGGTACCGTCACCACTCCGGTATTCATGCCCGTTGGAACTGCCGCATCCGTCAAAGCCCTCGACCATCAGGACTTAGAATCTGTCGGCGCTCAAATTATCCTCGCCAATGCATATCACCTCTACCTGCGCCCCGGATCGATTGCCGTCAAAAATTTAGGCGGTATTCACAAATTTATGCACTGGCCCCACCCCATTCTTACCGACTCCGGCGGTTTCCAGATCCAGTCGCTGGGACGGCCAAAGGCCGGTCTTTGCAAAATTACCGATCAAGGGGCCGAATTCCGCTCCCATCACGACGGATCGTCCCACCTGCTCACGCCGGAAGCCGCCACCGCTATCCAAATTGAAATCGGCGCGGATATCATTATGGCTTTCGACCACAGCGTCCCCGCCGACGCCGACTACAAAACTGCCAAAGAAGCCACAGACAGAACTCACCGCTGGCTCACCAGGTGCATCAATACCTGGAAAAGAAACGCCAAAGCAGACGGCGAAGTTCCGGACCAGCTTACGCAACCCGCCCCAAATAAAACAACGGGAAAAAATAAGACTTCAAAGGCGGGTGAGTATGCAGGTAAAGCTATGACAGGAAACGACCGGAAATTCTCAAACGAAAGCGATTACCGGTGGTCAGGGAACGAGCCGTCTGCGCGACAGGCCCTTTTTGGCATCATCCAGGGAGGCAACTTTGCCGACCTGCGCCGCGCATCAGCCGAATTCGTCATCTCCCAAAACCTGCCCGGAATCGCCATCGGCGGAGCATCCGTCGGCACAGATCCTGCCCAAACGTCCGAAAATATCCACTTCATCCGGGACCTCTTACCCACCAACATCCCCCTTTACGCCATGGGTGTAGGAGTCCGGCCCAGCGACGCTATCGAGGCCATAAAAGCCGGGGCGGACATGTTTGACTGCGTGGCTCCGACGAGGCTGGCCCGCTGCGGCCAGCTATATAACCGGGAATCAAAGTCGGAATACATCGACATCGGCCGGACCAAGTTTAAGTTGGACCCAAGTCCGGTCGACCTCTCTTGCGACTGCTCAACCTGCAGCCAATACACTCGGGCGTATCTCCACCACCTTTTCAAATCCCGCGAACTTCTTTACTACCGCCTGGCCACCATCCACAACCTGCGCACCATGATCAGAACCGTTGCAAATTTTCGGACTAGTCGATAATATTCACCCATGGGCAATCCAAGCCTCTCTTGAACAAGCTGTCAGTGAGCAAGCCCTTTCACTGAACTTGCCGCCCAAAATCCCGCTTGCCACCCTCCTCGCAACTAAACAACCGGATCTTATTGCTACTCACGGATTACCCCAAGAACAAGCCGCCGCTATCGCCCGCCTGGCCCAATTTGGTCTCGACCGCCTCGCCGCCGAATAAGCCCTCCCTGACAACCCGGCGACGCCTGCCTATTCATTTGACCAAACACCTGCTAAAATCTCCCCATGGCCACCCAAGAAATAGAATTATCACTAAATCAAATTGTAAAATACTTCCCCTCACAAGCGCAGGTACCACCCCTAATCTATTCTGATACCGAACTTCGAATACCCCTCAAGGTATCTCTTGGCAGTGGTAAAACCGCCCGGATGCTACTCACCCCCAAAACAGCGCGAGTTCTGATCGAGGCCGGTTTCAAATTACATATTCCTACCTCCCCAACCACTTAGAAAGCAGTCCCAGCCGGATCACATCCTGAAAAGAAATTAAGACCATTAGCGACAAAAGAAACGCCAGTCCCCATGAGTTTATCTTTTGCTCAATATCCGGCTTTATCCGCCTGCGTAAGGCCCATTCTAGCCAGATAAAAGCCAGCCTGCCGCCGTCCAAAGCCGGAATCGGCAACACGTTAAACACCGCCAGGTTTACAGACAAAATCGCCATCAGTTCCAAAAGGGGTAGCCACCCCGCCGCCGCCACCTGCCCCGTCAACTGATAAATTCCCACCGGCCCGGACACTCCCTCGGGTGCCTTACCGGCCACCAAACTCTTTCCGATTTCCCGTAGTCCGGTCACCACTCTCCCCATCCACACCTTGGTGCTTTTTACTCCCTGCCCGACCGCCCCTGTTGAACATTGAACATTTAACATTGAACATTTCTGAGTGCGTAGATACGGATATGTAGTAATAACCACCCCCACTGCCCCCTGGCCCGGCGGCGGATCAACCCTCGGTACCACATTTACCACCCGTCTCTCCGTCTGTCCCTCCACAATTCCCTCAAACAACGCTGTTCCCGGTCCCCGCTCAATAGTCAAATTCACTCCCAACCCCGCCCAGGCTTTGACCGCTTGCGAAAATTCCTCGGTATCGGCAATGCTTCTGCCTTCCACTTCCACAATCCGGTCGTCGGCCAAAATTCCCGCCGCCTCTGCCGGCGTTCCTTCCTCCGCCTTAACCACCGTCACCTTTTGCCTCTCCTCCACCGGTACCCCTACCACCGCATACAGCACGATAAACGCCGCCACTGCCAACGCGACATTCATCACCACTCCGGCTACAATCACCATCATTCGCTGTTTCTTTCCCCGTTCCCAAAAACTCCTCTCCTTTTCTGTCTCTTTCTCCTGCTCCTCCCCATACAGTCTCACAAATCCCCCGAACAACACCGGATACACCCCGTATTGCGTCTCTCCCCTTTTTATCTTAAAAATAGCCCGGGTAAACGGCAGTCCCAGCGCAAACTCTTCAACTTTAATCCCTAAGGTACGAGCCGCCAAAAAATGCCCCAGCTCATGAATCAGTACCAGAGCGGACAAAACCAGTAAAAATATTACTCCCGTCGGCATCGCACCAGTTTACCCAAAAAACACTCAATACGCCAGTCCCGCACCGGCTACTATTATCGTGCCCAACGCCGCAATTCCCATGGCTATAGTCACCCACCAACCCCAATTGATAGATCTCTCTTTATGCAGCAATCGATCATAATTGTTGTATTCAGTTGACATACGGCTCTTATCGACCCAACACCCCTTCCGGTGTCAATAATAATCTAATAATTTCCTGAACCTCTGGTCTACTAACAGCCCACACCAAAATACCTACAGCCACCAACCCAAACGCGACAGCTGTGGCCGTCTTTTCCTTCGCTCGGGTGTTCTCAATATCCCGCTCATACCGGCTCACCTCCGGACTTATACCATAAGGGCCACTGTGTGACATACCTCACTATCTTACCAAATTCCGTCAACCAGTCAACTACAGGCTTATGATCCCATCAATTCGGCCTCCTTGGCCTTCCCGATCTCCTCTATCTTCTCCATCATCTCATCCGTCACCTTCTGCAGTTGTTCCTCCAGAGTGAACCTGTCGTCTTCGGGCAGTTCCCCCGCTTCATGCGCCCGTTTCAGCTCGGTCATTTTGTCGTGCCGCGTCTGCCGCACCTTAACCCTCCCGTCTTCCAGTTTCCGGTGCAGCAGTTTTACGTATTCCAGCCGCCGCTCGCTCGTTAAAGGCGGAACCGCAATCCGGATTAAATTGTTATCAATCACCGGCGTCAGACCTAGATTGGCCGCCTCAATATCCCGCCGAATGTCCCCGATAATCGAGTTGTCATAGGGCGTAATCACCAGCGATTGCGCATCCGGCACTGCAATTGTCCCCAGCTCCACTACTTTCAGCTTCGTACTGCCCCCGTAAGCATTTACTATTATGTTCTCAACCAGCGTCGATGACGCCCGACCTGTCCGGATCGTCCCCACGTCCTGCCGCACAAAGTCAACTACTCTTCCCATCTTTTGCGGCACCTCCCCCAAATCCATATTCCCTTCAGTATACCATTTACCTTGGCACCATTAATGGCACTCCGGATCTTGTTATCTCATCAAACGTTACTGAATGGCGGTATTCCCCCAGGTCTACCTCTTGCTTTCCGAATTTCACAACTACTTTCCCCCCGGGAACAATTTCCTTCGGTACGCCTACTCGAGGGGCAGTTTTCCGATCCAAGTCAAAATTCCATTCGCTCCCTTCCCTCAATACATAATCTGCCTTAACCCCCGTTTGCAATAACCGAGCCTGTAAATCCACCCATTTCCATCCCCCAGGTTCCTCCAACCGCAGACGTAACCGCTCCACATTCTTACCTATCCTCTCCCTCAACCCGACTTTCCTATCAGCCAGTAAGATCTTTACCTCTGCCGCAGGCAGGAAACCTCTTGTCTTATGCCCCCCCACTTTTCGGCTTCTATAATCCGTCTCAAATTGCACCCAACCGTAACCTGCTCCTTTAGGTGCCTGACGCAGAATCGTAACCCTTCCCAAGACAGAGGCTTTCTCCCTATCCACATCCCATTCATCATACTGGTCACCTCCATACTCCCTCATTATTATCCGCCTCCCGCCGTCCGAACTGTCTATTTCCCTTAAGCTCGGCCCACCCCTTAAGTTAATTTGCACTACTTCCGTCTGTCCTTTAAACCTTTTCAATCTGATTTCCAGCTCTTGGACTGCGCCATCAACTACCACTGCTCTTGCCCTAAACCCATTTTTCTCCCCCAGCCCCCGAAATTCAACTTCACCTGTCACCCTTCCACCTCTTACCGGCTTCTCCTTTGCTCTAACCTTCCCCGCCCCAACTGCTTCAGTTAAATTTCTCCAGGTATCCGCCGAGACTCTTTCCACTTGTACTGCCACCGACTTAAAATCTTCTGCCACCCCAGGTCTATACCAACCCTCCGGTTTCCTTACCACCCCTGCCCCCAACAACCTCCCTTCCTTCGATCCGACCCGCTCAGCCCCTTCTTCTAGAAACATTAAGCCGATTATACCACTGCCCATGCCCAATAATTATTTACTCCCGACAAGTCACTGCTTAGTCTAAATACTTTATTAAATACCTCATTCCTAATACTCCATTAATATTCCCCAAATATTTTCCTCATCAAACCCCAAAACCTCTGCCAACCTGAAACCCGCTTCAACTCCGGCATCTGCACCCGGATTTCCGGATCAATACGCCGTAAAAAATATCCTTGTCCCCCTCCGGACAATTCTCTCCAAATCCACCGTATCTGGTCTTCTGTCAAACCTGGAGAATATCCTGTTTCACCTTCAACTATTATCCCCATAATCCAGGCTCATCCTAAACCTTAACAATTTTTATGTCAAGAACGCGTATATTCTCCCCCAACTTGCTTACTACCTCGGAAATCAATTCTGCAATTTTTCTTCCCGGCTCACGCGCGGATTCCTGCAGTAAAAATTCCTCTATGCCTTTCGGCTGACCTGCGGCGGCCAACAGCGCCAATTCCCTCCCCAACTTCTGAAAATCCTCCGTTTTAGCCACAAAATCCGTCTCGCACGCCACAGCCGCCAGCGCCCCCAGCCGCCCGGTGTGATGGACATAAGCAAACACCATCCCCGCATTTACCTCCCGGCCGGACTTCTTATCCGCTCTTTCTATCCCTTTTTTCAAAAGCCACTCCCGGGCTTTCTTCATTTCCCCGCCTGTTTCCTCAAGTGCCATCCGGCAATCCGCTACCCCGGCTCCGGTCTCCTCCCGCAACTTCTTAATATCCTCAATTTTTACTTTCATTTTTTTCCTTTGCCGACTTTTTACTTTTAACTTGTGCTTTTACCTTTTGACTTTTAACTTTTGACTTTTCTTCTTCACCGCTCTGTATCACTAATACTTTCTCACTCTTCTTTTTCCCTTCCTCAATTGCATCGGCAATTACTCCCACCACCAGCTCAATCGACTGCACCGCGTCATCATTTACGGGTATCACGTAATCTACCAGACGCGGGTCACCGTTGGTATCCACCATCCCCACTACCGGTATTCCCATCCTTACCGCCTCCCGCACGGCCACGTCCTCGCGTTTGGTATCCACTATAAACATCGCCTCCGGCTTTTTATCCAAAAGCGCCAATCCCCCCAAAAACTTATCCAGCCGGACAATATCCCGATCAACTAAAAGTTGCTCTCTTTTGGTGTACCGCTTAAGTTCCCCCCCCTCCCGTTGCTCTTTTAAATCCCGAAGTTTGCGAACACTCTTGTGCAGTTGGTCAAAATTAGTCAAAAACCCCCCTGGCCAGCGCTGTACTGCATACGGCATCCCCGCTTTTACTGCCGCCTCCCTGACACACTCTTTCGCTTGCCTTTTTGTCCCCACCCATAAAATTACTCCGCCGGATGCCGCCATATTTTTGACAAACCGGTATGCTTCTTCCAATCCGACTTTTGTCTTCACCAGGTCAAATATATGTACTCCGTCCCGCACTCCGTACACGTATGGCTTCATCGCCGGATTCCACCTCCGTGCCTGGTGCCCGAAATGCGCCCCTGCTTCTAGTAACTGCTTTAAAGAAATATCTTTCATCCTTCTCCTTTTACCTCCCCGGGCCAAAACAAAGTCAGGAGAATTACCAGCCCGGGTGTGTATTAGTGGTATTATTTTAACATGGAATCTAATCCTTTCCAAACCGCACTGTCCGAACAGCTCGGCCCCCATTACGCCAGCATTCCGGACAAAAATCTTTTCAAAAATCAACCCGCCTACCTCCGGGAGGTTTCCGCTCCGGACAATTTAAGTCAGATCCCGGTACTTCTGGATTCCGCCCGCCTGCAAATGTTTTCCCGCATCACCCAATGTGTGCGCGACGGACTTGCCTTTGCCCTTATAAAAATCGACTCCGACCAGCTCAAAGCCGCCAATGAGCAGATTCATCATGATTTCGGCGACGAGAGTATCCGCGCCTCGGCCGGCACGATTACCCAAACACTGGCGACAGCCGATCTCTCCTGCGAGCATTTCGTGTTCCGCTCTTCCCGGGCAGGTGATGAACTCGTTATATTTTTTTTGTCTCCTACTTCGGAAGATCTGGAGGCCATCACTGCCTTTACCCAAAATATCAACCGCCGGACCCAACAGGTTTCCCTACCCACCCCCTCCGGTTCTAAAAAATTCACTCTTTCTTCCTCCGCAGGTCTGGCTTCCTCCGTCGAAACAGTATTCAAAAACGACGTTGAAAATACCCGACTCCAACTTAAAAGTAACACTATTCCCCATGCTTACAACCTCGCCCATTCCCTGGTTGATAAAGCCAATGATCGGGCCGGTGCCATCAAAGTCCTTCACGAACTGACTCATTTCCCCCTGGAAGAACTGCTGTCCATGGATCCCTTAAATTACAAAAATTACATTGCCAAACGCCAGGGAGGCCTGCGCACCAGTACTGCCGGCTGGAATATCCTTTTAATGATCGATCAGATCATCACCGCCCGGTTTTTGGAAAGTAAATTCCCCTCCTCGTCCCAACTTCATTTCGACACTGCCCCTCTGGAAACCTCCGACCCCCATTCCACCCCCTTATTGCGCCGCATCATTTCTTCTTATAACCAAATCTTCAGAAACTAAGGCCTTCTTACTACCTGCGCCGCCCGGAGCCCGGCTCTCCCAGTGCAAATCTGATATCTTCCTCCAATGACTCAACCGGAACTCCCTGGCGATCACCTGTCCAATTGATACCTGCCCCGCCGGCTACGACGTAGGCAACGGCAGCAAACGTTTCAACCCCACCGACATTCAAATAAATGTTATACACCCTGTCCCCAACAATCGGCACTACTCTGACTGTTCTTCGTATAGCCTTCAATGCCATCTTGCTAGCTCTTCTGGTCTGCTGTAAAAGCTAGCACCCCCCTCATCACGGATGCAATCTCTATATCCGCAGATGTCATAGCTCGTAGCACTTTATGCCTTTCAACCGAAAGCAAATGTAAGACTTCTCTTGGCAAACTACCCTCCTCCATTTTTTCCTTCACCGCTCTGCTCAAAGACTGCTTCGCCGTACCGCAACCTCCACATTCATAAACTTCCAAATTGCGAAAGCAGTGTTTACTAACAGTCAGATCACAAGGCACCCCTTCCACTACCCCCACAACTCTCTCACCTCGAACTACACTCCCTAACTTTTGAAAAATGTTCATATTGTGTCAA
>MEXE01000006.1 GCA_001775555.1 Candidatus Amesbacteria bacterium RBG_19FT_COMBO_48_16
CACGTTCCCGGGTTAAACCCCATCTTGCGGCTTAGTTCAGAATGATCAATTTCCAAAATCACTTTCGCACTCCCATTACTGCCATTCATTCTAATTTGCACCTTTCCGCCGCGTCCACCGTTAATCCTAACTTGATCAGAGATTAACGATGCCACCTGCGCAGCCGCTAAAATCTCCGCATCTGAAAAAACATTTCTTTCCGTGGCCCCATTATGCAAACTTCAGTAAAATGGGTATATCACCCTTTTTTTTACATTCAAGCCAATATATAATTACCGAAACATACCCAAATACCATGTTCAAACTCAAATCTCCCTACCAGCCTACCGGTGATCAGCCCCGGGCGATCCAAAAACTAATTTCCGGCCTGAAAGCTGGCGCCCGCCACCAGGTACTATTAGGTGTTACCGGCTCCGGCAAGACTTTCACCATGGCCAACGTCATCCAGGCTTTAGCTAGGCCGACTTTGGTAATCTCCCACAACAAGACTCTGGCGGCCCAACTCTATCAGGAATTCAAGGAATATTTTCCCGAATCTGCCGTTTCTTACTTCGTTTCTTATTACGATTACTATCAACCCGAAGCCTACCTGCCCGCCACCGATACTTATATTGAAAAGGAGACCGATATCAACGCAGAAATCGACAAGCTCAGGCTGGCCGCCACCACCAATCTTTTGACCCGCCGCGATGTGATTGTTGTGGCTTCGGTTTCCTGTATTTACAACCTCGGCTCACCGGTGGAATACGGCAAGTCTATTTTAGAGCTTGCCGTTGGGTTGAAAGTCACCAGGAATCAAATCGTTATGCGTTTAAATGATCTCCAATACTCCCGCTCGGATTTCGATTTTCGCCGCGGTACTTACCGTCTCCGCGGTGATATCATTGACATTTTTCCGGCCTACGAGGATACATCTGTTCGCATTCATCTTACCTCGGATGTAATCAGCAAACTGGAAAAAATCAACTCTCTAACTGGTGAAACGATATCCAACCCTAGCGCACCCCCTCTTACGGCGAAGACACGAGCAGATGGCGAGAAATTAAGAGGGGGTGAAGGGGGAGTTATTATTTACCCCGCCAAACACTACCTTGCCCCTCAAGAAAACCTCGAAAATACTTTTTCCCAAATTCGCCTCGACCTCGATCTTCAAGTTTCCAGCCTCAAAAAATCCGGCAAACTTCTTGAAGCCCACCGCCTCAACCAGCGTGTCACCTACGATCTCGAAATGATTGCTCAGTTGGGATACGTCAACGGCATCGAAAACTATTCCCGCTATTTCGATGGCCGGTCTCCCGGTGATCCTCCGTATTCGCTACTTGATTATTTCCCCGCAGATTATCTGCTTATCATCGACGAATCTCACATTTCCATTCCCCAAATCAGGGGGATGTATCATGGGGACCAATCCCGTAAACAGACTCTCATAGATTTCGGTTTCCGCCTCACCTCCGCTTTGGACAACCGCCCGTTAAAGTTCGAGGAGTTCATACGGCGAATGGGTCCTGCGATTTACACCTCCGCCACTCCCAATGACTGGGAGCTGTCCCAGAGCACCGGCCATGTAGTCGAACAGCTCATCCGCCCCACAGGTCTGGTTGACCCCCAAATTACGGTTTTACCCGCCACCGGCCAAATTCAGGATCTGATATCCAGGATCCGGGATCTGACATCCAAAGGTCAGCGCGCGCTTGTGACCACTCTCACCAAGCGTATGGCCGAAGACTTAGCAGATTATTTAAAAGAGCAGGGTATCAAAGTCCATTATCTTCATTCGGATGTCGATACCCTGGAGCGTCTGGATATTCTTTCAGATCTGCGTGGCGGCACTTACGACGTGGTCGTGGGCATTAATCTCCTTCGGGAAGGCCTGGACCTGCCGGAAGTTTCCTTAGTTGCTATTCTCGACGCCGATAAAGAAGGTTTTTTGCGCTCCAAGACTTCCCTTATTCAGACCATGGGTAGAGCCGCCCGTCATGAGCAGGGCCGGGTGGTGATGTACGCGGATTCCGTCACCGCGTCTATGGCGGAGGCGATCTCCGAAGTATCCCGCCGGCGTGACATCCAGCTCGACTACAACCGTAAACAACATATTACTCCTGTCAGTATTACCAAGCCCATCCGAGATCGGATTGTGGAAAAAGTTATTGATACACCTGTCAAATTCGATCCCCGCGATATTCTTTCCGGCAAAACGACGGATGTGGTAGACGTCGACCCGGATAAATTTGCCCAGCTGGTCCCTTCGGACCAAACCAGGTTAATAAAAATCATGTCCCGCCAAATGCGTCTTGTCGCCGGGGAATTGGATTTCGAGACCGCCGCCCGCATCCGCGACAAAATCCAAGATCTCAGTCATCACCCCTAAACTTATTTTTTCTTTCTCCTCACGAAAAATTCATCGACTTCTTTCAAACCTCTCCCGATAAAAACACCGGGTGCTTCAAATATCTCATAAGCACCAACAAAACCCACCATTAACGACGCTAATGCGGTAACTGCAATCACCGATAGATACCTTCCTTCTTCGGACAATTCCGCCGCTTCTCTTCTCCACTTTCCTATCAGATATCCCGTATCTTGAAACAATTCTGATGCCATTTGTTTCCAATCATACCATGTCCTAAATATTCTTCAGAAAAATCTTGACAACTTCCTACTCTCTATGGGATAAAATACAAATGCCGTCTGCCGAATTTTGCAAAAATTGGTCCCCTAAGACCCCTTTTCACCGCGATCAGGTTAATCAACAGCAACCACCGCCCGAAAAAAAGCCCGAGTGTCAAAAAAAACATGTCACCCGCGACCACCGCTGCAAAAAACCTCCTAAATAAGTTGTCTCCTGCCACTTGAACAAAACCCGAAACCCGCTGTAAAATAAGTACTTCTATTTTTCACTAACCATCTCCCCCTCTTACGGCGAAGACACGACCGAAGGGAGAAATTAAGAGGGAGATTGGAAACTTATGCCTGACTTCATTCACATTCGCGGCGCCCGCGAACACAACCTAAAAAATGTCGACATCGACATCCCCAAAAACAAGCTGGTGGTTTTCACCGGTTTATCCGGTTCCGGTAAAAGTTCTCTGGCTTTTGATACTATTTATGCCGAAGGCCAGCGCCGCTATGTCGAGTCTCTCTCCTCTTATGCCCGCCAGTTTTTGGGCATCATGGACAAACCTGACGTGGACCAAATTACGGGCCTTTCTCCCGCTATTTCCATCGATCAGAAGAGCGCTTCTCACAATCCCCGGTCCACCGTCGGTACCGTTACCGAAATCTATGACTATCTCCGTCTCCTGTTTGCCCGGATCGGACACCCACACTGTCCTGTCTGCGGCCGCGAAATATCCCGTCTCTCCGTCCAGCAGATAGTGGATAAAATTCTCCAATTAGGTCAATTAGAAATTAGCAATTCCAAAACCGCCAGGTTCCTTCTCCTTTCTCCCGTTGTCCGGGACAGAAAAGGGGAGTTTACGGAGCTTTTCAGTAGTCTTCGCCAAAAAGGTTATACCCAGGTTCGCATCGACGGTCAGATCATGGGTCTGTCTGATGATATTTTCCTTCTAAAAAACAATAAACACACCATCGACGTCGTTATAGACAGACTGGTAATTGATAAAAAAAATCTTGATCAAACCACAAAAGTCCCCCCTCTTACGACGAAGACACGAGCAGAAGGCGATAACTTAAGAGGGGGAGAAGGGGGAATTATAAGCAGTGACCTCCGCACCCGTCTCTTCGATTCCGTCGAGCAGTCCACCAAACTTTCAGAGGGATTATGTATTTTAGCCCAGGTCCTGGACAAATCTTTTGATCTGCCCGAGAAACCAAAGGTATTAAAAGATCATCTCTTTTCCGAACGTTTCTCTTGTCCCTTAGACAACATGTCCCTGCCGGAAATAGAACCCCGGATGTTCTCTTTCAATTCACCTCACGGCGCCTGTCCTACCTGCACCGGCTTGGGAACATTACTCAAAATCGATGACCGTCTTATCCTCAACCCCAATCTCACCATCAGTGAGGGCGGTGTTCTGCCCTTTGCCAATATTTTTTCTTACGATTCCTGGTTCGCCCGCAAAGTCAGCCAGGTTATTCCCATCCGTATCCCTATCAAAGACCTCACCCCGGCTCAAAAAAATTACCTTCTTTATGGTGATAGGTCGAACAACTGGGAAGGTGTCATTCCCAATCTTACCCGCCGTCACAAACAGACCCAGTCCGATTTCATCCGTATGGAAATCGAAAAATTCATGCGCAAGGAAATCTGCCCTTCCTGTCAGGGGGCCCGTCTTAAGCCGGAAGCACTGGGAGTCACCATATTTGGGCAATCGATTGTAGAAGTTACCAGCCTATCAATTTCCCAAACCTTAGAATTTACCAAATCTCTTATTAATAACTTCCCCTTACGTCCCCCTCTTACGGCGAAGACACGAGCAGAAGACGAGAAATTAAGAGGGGGATCAGAGGGAGTGTTATTGAACAGCCGTGAACAGGCGGTTTCCACCCCTATTATCAAAGAAATAGCCGAGCGCTTAAATTTCTTAAAATCCGTAGGTCTGGATTATCTGACTCTTGACCGTCCCGCCAATACCCTTGCCGGCGGAGAATCCCAGCGTATCCGCCTGGCTTCCCAGATCGGCAGCGGCCTATCAGGAGTTCTCTACGTTCTTGACGAGCCCTCCATTGGCCTGCATCAGAGAGACAATCGCCGCCTTATTGACACCCTAAACCGCCTTCGGGATTTGGGCAATACGGTCATTGTGGTCGAGCACGACCGGGAAATGATGCTCTCCAGCGACTGGATTATCGACTTCGGTCCGGGTGCCGGTGATCACGGGGGCAGAGTTATCGCTTCCGGTACCCCGGCCCAAATCATTCGTAACCCGAAATCATTAACCGGTCAATATTTATCCGGGAAAAAATCCATAACCTTCACTAATAACTCTCTCTTGCGTCCCCCTCTTACGGCCAAGGCACGAGCAGAAGGCGAGACATTAAGAGGGGGATTGGAGGGAGCGTTAAAAGTCGTAGGTGCTTCCGAACACAACCTCAAGGAGATTGATGTCGAATTCCCTCTAGGCAAATTCATCGTCGTGGCCGGTGTCTCCGGTTCCGGTAAATCGACTCTGCTGATCGATATTCTTTACCAGGCTCTTGCGGCAGAATTAAATCCCGACCACAAAGAAAAACCCGGCAAATTTAAGAATCTGGAACTATCCGGATTGAATGATCCAAATGAACAAATGGTTAAATGGATAAACCGGGTTATACTCGTAGATCAGTCTCCTATCGGCCGCACGCCCCGCTCCAACCCTGCGACCTATACCGGTCTTTTTACTCCTATTCGGGAGTTGTTTGCCCATACTCCCGAAGCCCGTGTCCGGGGTTATCTTCCGGGCCGTTTTTCCTTCAATGTCAAGGGGGGCCGCTGCGAAAATTGCCAGGGTGAAGGTCAGATAAAGATTGAGATGCAATTTTTGCCCGATGTATACGTCACCTGTGAAATTTGCCACGGCTCCCGCTATAATTCCGAGACTTTGGAAGTTCACTTCAAGGACCGCCACATCGCCGACGTCCTGAACATGACTGTAGAGCAAGCTTTGGATTTTTTTAAAGCTATACCGCAAATTTCGGAAAAACTCCGGACATTAAAAGACGTTGGACTCGAATATATCCGCCTGGGCCAGCCGGCCCCCACCCTCTCCGGCGGTGAAGCCCAGCGGGTCAAGTTGTCTTCAGAGCTTTCAAAACGGGCTACGGGAAAAACCGTTTATATTTTGGATGAACCCACTACGGGGTTGCATTTTGCCGATCTCGAAAAACTCCTCCTGGTATTAAAACGATTAGTCTCCACCGGCAATACTGTTATGGTCATCGAACACAACCTGGATGTCATAAAAAATGCCGATTGGGTAATAGAGTTAGGCCCCGGGGGAGGGGACGACGGGGGACAGCTCATTGCTGCGGCAACTCCCTCTTCTCTTGCCAAAATCAATTCCTCCCCCACCGGCCAATACCTAAAATAACCCCTCCATCACCCACCATCACCCATCATCACACACCGGGTGTGTGATAATAATATTTGTCATGCCCAGACGTGCGTATCCATTAATATCCGGTGAAATCTATCACGTCTATAACCGCACCATTGCCAACCAATCAGCATTTACTTCAGAAAATCATTTTCAACGCGCCGTCAACCTTATTGATTTTTACTGTCGTTCCCAAACACCTATCCGTTATTCCTACTTTATCAGGCTAACTCTCAAAACCCAAACAGAAATCCTTTCCTCTCTTAGCAGCTATCGTTCGAAAATTATTTGTTTCTGTCTCATGCCTACTCATTTCCATTTTTTACTCAATCAATCCTCTGACGAGGGTATAAAAAATTTCATCCACGATTTTCAAGACAGTTATGTTAAATACTTTAACATCCTGAACAGAAGGAATGGAGCTCTTTTCCAAGCTTCTTTCAAAGCCGTCAGAATCACGTCAGGTCCCCAGTTTCTCCACGTCAGTCGGTATATTCATCTAAATCCCTACTCTTCCGGTTTGATAAAAAACCTGAATCAGCTGGTCAAATATCGCTGGTCTTCTTTCCCCTGCTATGCTGATCAAATCAAATACGATTTTCTGAACATTCAACACCTTATGAATAATTTCACTGATTTAAATTCATTTTTATCCTTTACTTTAAACCAGGCAGAATATCAAAAAACCTTAAATTTTATCAAACACCACTAATCATCACACACCGGGTGTGTGATTATCGTCAATCGAACCTTTCATTGTACAATTGCTTCATGAGTCCCAGATGGTTTTCTGCACTTGCCTTTTCCCTGTCTCTTTTTTTTTCAGTCTCACTCGCCCATTCTGCGCCGGACTTCAAAACTTCTATCATTCTTGACTACAAATACCTGCCTTCCGGTAAATCGCAGGTTACCCAGCAGGTCACTCTGACCAATCTCACTTCCCAAATATATGCTTCTTCATATCAGCTTTATTTTCAGGGTGAACTGCCTAAAAATCTCCGTGCTTTTGACTCCGCGGGAAACCTGAAAACTTCAATTTCCACCGGGTCACCTGAGTCCTACCTGGTCAACATCGAGTTCAACCAACCCTTGGTAGGGCGCGATCAGACCCGCAGCTTTTCCGTAACTTATGAAGGTCAGCCGGCGGTTCAAAAAGGTCAAATTTGGGAGCTAAACCTTCCCAAGATATCCAACCCTGAATTTGCCCAAAACTATACTTTCCGCCTGCAGACTCCATCGGCCTTTGGTCAACCGGCGTATATTTCTCCGCCCCCGTCCGCCTCCTCCACCCTCCCCGGATACAACGTTTTCACTTACCCGGCCCAAGCGTTATCCCAAACCGGGGTAGTTGCCGCATTTGGCGATCTCCAGGTTTTCAATTTTACCCTCAACTATTCCCTCCAAAATACTTCTTCGCAAAATGAACAGTTCGAAATAGCCCTGCCTCCCGATACTGCCTACCAAAAAGTTTCGTATAGCTCCATTTCCCCCTTGCCGCAAAACGTCTCTGCCGATACAGACGGCAACTGGTTGGCTGTGTTTGACATCCCGCCTAGTTCCCCGCTTTCGGTCACCGCTTCAGGCCAGGTGCATATTCTGGCCCAGCCTGATCTTCATTTTCCCGGGAATATATCACCGGATTTTCAGCCGCTTTTACAATCCGACGATTATTGGCCTGTAAACGACCCCCGTATTACCTCCTTGTCTCAAACTTACCGTACCCCTCAGGATATTTATAATTACGTGGTCAAAACTCTGTCTTATGATTACTCGCGTCTTGACTCATCTTCCGACCGGCTGGGGGCTCTTGGTGCCTTAGACGCTCCCGCAGCCGGTCTCTGCCGGGAGTTTACCGACCTTTTTATCACTCTGGCCCGTGCCTCCGGGATTCCCGCCCGCGAAATCAACGGTTTTGCCTATCCCACGGATTCCCGCCTCAAACCCACCAGTCTGAAACTGGATACTCTCCACGCCTGGCCGGAGTATTGGGACCAAAATTCCAAAAACTGGATCAGCATCGATCCCACTTGGGGACGGACCACCGGCGGGATTGATTATTTCCATAAGTTTGATTTCAATCATTTTGCTTTTGTCATCCACGGCCGGGATTCTCAATACCCAGTTTCCGCCGGCCTTTACGATTCGGGTACTGCTTCAAAAGACGTTTCTGTTGAAATATCCGCCTTTACGGCCTTCCCCGAACCGTCCCCCCGCATCTCCTGGATTGCGCCGCGTCAATTGCTTCCCTGGTCTGTTTTTCCCGCCTCCGTTACCTTCTCCAACCCTTCCGGAGTAGCTCTGTATAATCTGCCCCTGAAACCCAACTTTACCCGTCTCAAGTCAACTGTTTCTCTCCCCGAAACAATTCCGGTTTTACCTCCTTTTTCCAGGTTAGACTATCCCCTGGATCTGTCTTTTTCTCCCCTCACCACTTTTTCCGCCAAAAGCCTTTCCTTTACCCTTGGCACCCAAACGGTTAAGTATAATGTCTCTGTTAAATCTCTGTCTGCCTGGTATGTTCTCGTCATCATCGCCGCCAGCCTCGGTGTTGTCGTTATTGCGGCAGTTACCCACCACCTCTGGAGTCTATATTTTCAAAGACGTCTCCGGCGGGATTCTTTACGTTGGTAAAGCCAAAAATCTAAAAAATCGGGTATCTTCTTATTTCCGCTCCCCGGAGAAGCTTGGCCTCAAGACAGCTCAGCTGGTCCGCAATATCCGTAGTCTGGAACATATTGAAGTCGGTTCGGAAACGGAAAGTTTGCTCCTGGAAGCCCGTCTTATTTCCAAATTCCGCCCTCCCTACAACTTGGCCTCCAGAGACGATAAATCTCCGTATTATATCCACATTACCCGCGAGAAATACCCCAAACCGGTTATTACTCACCAATCCCGGAAAGCGTCAGCCGGTCCTTTCCTAACCCGCTTTATTCCTACCAGGATTTTGCGCCAGTTTCGTTCTGTTACACCTTACTGCTCATCCCCCCGTCCCGTTACCAAACCTTGTCTCTATTCCCATCTCGGGTTATGTTCTCCCTGCCCGGGACAAAATCTCAATCCCCACCAAATTTCACTTTACCGCTCCAATATTTCCCGTCTCCGCCGCCTGCTCTCGGGTCAATATAGCTCCGTTTTGCGCTCGTTAAAAAAAGACATGCTCCTCTGTGCCAAAAAAATGGATTTCGAAGCCGCCTCTTTGCTTCGTGACCGTATTTCTGCTCTCAACCAGCTCCGATCAACACCGGTTTCTGCCGACGAATACCTAGCCAACCCCAACCTTGTTCAGGACCAGCGCCAGCAAGCTCTCAACTCTCTCCGGTCTGCCATAAACCATGAATTCATAACTGACAACCCTTTGCATCGTATCGAAATGTACGATGTTTCCCATCTTCGCGGGCAATCCGCTACCGCCGCCATGACCGTCGCTTACGATGGTTATGTCAACTCCCGCCTTTATCGTCATTTTACTATCAAGAAAGCCCCTTCTGACAATGATGTGGGTATGCTGACAGAAGTTCTGTATCGGCGTCTCAAGCGTACCGACTGGCCTCTGCCTGACCTCATCATCCTCGACGGTGGTAAAAGTCAATTATCAATCATAAATTCTCCATCTCTATCTCTATCACATATTCCTGTCATCGCTCTGGCAAAGCGTGAAGAAACGATCATTATTCCGCTCTCAAGTGGTTTCAAAGAAATCCGCCTCGACCGTTCTCATCCCGGCCTCCGCCTTCTCCAGCATCTCAGGGACGAAGCCCACCGCTTCTCACGCCGCTTGCACCACAAACACCGCCTTACAAGCCAGATTTTGACTTCTGCCAAGTCTTAGACTTAGACTGTTATCATGCTCCGCCTTCTCCTTCGTTCTATCGCCATCAATTTAGCCAGCATTTATATTGCCGCTCAGGTTCTCTCCAGTATTATTTCCTATGTTGGTGGTACGCAGACTTTACTTTTGGCCGCTCTTACTCTGGCCGCTGTAAATCTTTTCGTCCGTCCTGTGATCAACCTGCTTCTTTTGCCTATTCATTTGGTCACTCTCGGCCTTTTCCGCTGGGTTAGCAATTTAGTTACTCTTTATTTAGTCACTTGGTTAGTTCCCGGTATCCAAATCCATGCCTTTACTTTCCCCGGTCTCAACCTGAGGTATCTCATTATTCCTCCGCTGCATTTCTCCGCTTTCGGGGCATTTATGGTAGCCACTCTAATCCTCACCCTCATCTTCCATTTCCTTTACTGGCTTCTGCAGGACTAGTATAATCACCTCTTATGAAACTCACTCTTACTCTCCTTCAACTGGTTATTGGTTTGGCTGTCACAATTCTCATTTTGATTCAAGCCAAAGGCACGGGTCTGGGCCGTACTTTTGGGGCCCAAATGTACCATTCCAAGCGCGGTGTTGAAAATCTGGTCTTTAAATCCACTATCTACCTCTCTGCCATTTTTGTCTTGACGGCTGTCATCGCCCAAATCCTGTCCTAAACCACTTTCTTCATGTACAAAAAATTCAGGTTCACCCTCCGCTTCCTGGTAGCACTTATGAAAAAAAACCGTTTCGCTCTTTCATTCGGACTGATTTTAGCTATCGCCATCTCCTGGTTGTTACCTAAATTGCTTCCCTTGACCAACCGCTTCGGCCACACCCGCCATATTGGTCTCATCGGCCGCTATACCATCACCGATCTTCCCAAGGATATTCTCCAGCGGGTCAGCTTAGGGTTAACGACCCTTGACGCTTCCGGATCTGCGTCCCCGGCTCTCGCCACCGGCTGGCAGGCTACAGACAGCGGTAAAACATATATTTTTGATATCGATACTTCTCTTCATTGGCAGAACGGCGAACCTGTCAAAAGTCAGGATATCAAGTACAATTTTCGCGACGCAGAAATTGTTTATCCCGATTCTGGGCATTTGGTGATCAAACTCGACGATCCGTTTTCTCCCCTGCCTTCAGTCGTATCCAGGCCTGTACTCAAATCAACTGGGTTTCTGGCCCTTCTTAGCCGCCCGCGCCTGGTCGGCGTGGGCAGTTACCAAATTGGTTCTTACCGCAAAAACGGCAGTCTCTTAACGACATTGACCTTATTCCCGGTCAAACCCCGGTCAAATCTTCCCAACCTTGTATACCATTTTTTCCCTTCAGCCCAGATCGCTCGTACCGCCTTCAAAATGGGATTGGTGGACGAACTCAATCATCTCACAGATGTCGGCGATCTGGCGTCCTGGCCTAACCTCACTCTCGATAGCAACCCTCTTTTCGATAGATTCATTGGAGTGTTTTTCAACACCGATGATCCGTTTCTGTCGGGCACTTCAGGTAAGAATTTCCGCCTGGCCCTTTCATATGCCATCGACAAAAATCGCTGGCCCCATCGGGCTTTCGGTCCCATTCCTCCTTCCTCCTGGGCTTACAATCCCGACGTCAAAAAATACGACTTTGATCTTGACCGCGCCAAAGACTTGTTATCCAAGGTGGAGAAACTACCCGATAAGTTCACTCTCACGACTGTACCTATATATGCCGGTTTAGCCGAACAGTTGAAATCGGATTGGTCCGGTCTCGGACTTCAGGTTTCTATTTCCATCTCTCCTGAAATACCCAATCAGTTCCAGGCCTTGTTAATCGCCCAGGCTATCCCTTCTGACCCAGATCAGTATCATCTCTGGCATTCGACCGCGGAAGTCACCAATCTCACCCGCCTCAAAAACCCCCGCATCGATAAGCTTCTCGAAGACGGCCGGACTACCATGGAGCAGAACTCCCGTAAAATCATTTATTCCGATTTCCAAAAATTTCTGGTCGAGGAATCTCCCGCAATTTTCCTTTACTATCCGGACACCTTTACCGTCTCCCGCACCCCTTGACAACCTCTTAGCACTCGTAGTATAAAAGTGCTAAAAGCTTGCCCCTCCTAATCTTTAGCGGAGGGGGGAAAGGAGGTGATAATAAATGGCATTTGATTTGATCACCCGCCCGTTCTGGCGCTGGCCCGCTGTTTTTGAAGACGATGAGGACTGGCTGGTACCCGCTACCGGAACTCCTGGAGGAATTACCATATCCGAAGATGACAAAAATGTTTTTGTTTCTGCCTCACTTCCTGGAGTTGCCGAAAACGATATTGACGTCACTTTTGACAAAGGTTCTCTCTGGATCAAAGGTGAATCCAGGCAGGAAGAAGAAAATAAAAAACTCAAATACTACCGCAAGGCCACCAGTTCCTTCTCTTATCGTGTTGCCGTACCGGGAGAACTCGATCCTAATGTTGAACCGGAGTCTGCTTACAAAAATGGGGTCATTACCGTAAAATTTACCAAGACTCCCGCTTCCCAACCCAAAAAAATCGCCGTCCGATCAAAAAAGTAATCGTTTTTCGGGAGGGTCAGATGGTAAAATCCCTTCATGTCCCTGACCCTCCCGGTTATTACCACAGCGGCCCTGATCGACAGCGTCAATCCCTGTGCTATTTCGGTTCTTCTTCTGACCATCGGTTTTCTTCTCAGTCTGGAAAAATCCCGCCGGGAAATATTATCTATTGCCGGCTTTTACATTTTAGGTATTTTCGTCACCTACATTCTTATTGGCTTAGGCACCCTCCAGGCTCTGACGTTTTTTGGTATTCCCCGGGTAATTTCCACCATTGGTGCTTTTATCCTGCTTGCAGCCGGCATTATCAATCTCCTCGGGATTTTAATTCCCCGATTTCCCATCCGTCTGGTTATCCCCCAATTTGGCAAACCCGGCATTGCCCGCCTTCTCCAGCGCGCAAGTCTTCCGTCAGCCGTAGCCTTGGGAGTTATGGTCGGTTTGTTCGAATTCCCCTGCACCGGCGGTCCTTACTTGCTTATTCTCAGCCTGCTCCACGATTCTGCCTCGTTCGTCAGCGGCGCTCTATATTTAATTTATTACAACTTGATATTTGTTTTACCCTTAGTCCTGATCCTGCTTATTTCACATAGTTCTTTTGTGTTGGACAAAATCAATTTCTGGCGCAAGACCTCCTCCCGCAACCTGGAAATCGGTAGCTCTTTGGCCATGATTATCCTGGCA
>MEXE01000007.1:0-4629 GCA_001775555.1 Candidatus Amesbacteria bacterium RBG_19FT_COMBO_48_16
GTTCCTATCAGTCCGCAGTAGAGGACGATACCGGCAGCCTGGAGGAAGGCTACAAAACCCAGAGACAGATGTTTCACTGAATATAATTATGTCATACCTGGCAAGGTGTTTTACAATGTAGTCAAATTAGTTTTTACGACCAGAGGATTTACAAGGCTAATTACTTTGGGGGATGGGTGGATAAGAGAAGGGGAATATGAGATCAGATTATCAACGGACTGAGGTGGTAGTGTGAGGGAGGGATTCCTTTTCTTGATGTAAAATAGGGTTATGCTTGATAGTGGAAAAGAAGAAATAAGAACAATCACTCCTTCCAGGAAAGTTATTAATCTGAGTGTGTTTGAGGGGGAATTATCGACGGAAGAAGGGTTCCGCAGGGGTGTGAGTAAGTTAAGTCCGGAGGAAAGACTTCCTGACGTATTTCCCAGAATACCCGATTATTTACAGGAAAGAAAAACCGGGCTGGTAACAAATACGGAATATAAGGATTATAATTTACGACTTCCTCAGGTTTTTTATAATAGCGATATATATAGGCAGCGGCCGGAGGTAAGAGGGCCTATGGAGGAAATAATTTTAGCCTATGAACGGGAAAGGGCCAGGTTGGGTTTGGAGATGGTGGAAGTGACAGGAGGGGAGTGGAGCGGAAGTTTTAGAAAAAGGCTGAAAAGAATTCAGTTTCCCAGAGTGACTAAAACGGAGCAAAAAGAAGTAGATGAGGATGAACTTCCAAAACTACCAGTTTCGGGAACAAAGATTGCGTAAAATATATTTTTGAGCAGGGGCGGAAGGAATATCGAACCGACTTGGGGACCTCGCCTGCCGGCGGGCAGGCCCCCCCAAAAGCTTCTCTATTCCTTCCTTAACCATGATGCAAAAAGAAATCCAGGCGTTTTAGCCTGGACTTTTTGGATGCAGGGTTTGGTGGACTATGTGGGAACAAATATTGCCTTAACTTTATACCTGTGATAATGTCTTCGACATGAAAGAAATAAATATTCTCTGGGTAGATTCTGAACACCCCGAGAGCTGGGAAGATACTATTGAAGATCTTAATCAAGGACAAGATTTTAAGGTTACTCTTTTATCCAGCACCGAAAGGGAAAGGGTTATCGGTGAATGTCAAGGTAAAGATATGGTTGTTATTCATCGCGGCTTTGTCTCTTCAGTTGAGACAAAGAAATTATTAGAGGAGATAAACAGTAGGCATCAAAAAATAAGAATCGGGCTTGACTCAAATGCCGTCAATCAAATATTAGAGCCGGTAACTGATTTTCAAGTATATAAACCAATTACAATTGATGAACTGCGGCAGTTGTTGAAAAAAGCATTTAAATAATTATTTGGACCCGTTTTGTAGGCCCTGGTGGACAATATTGGAACCTGCTTTAGAAGTAGGAATAATTGATAAATAGAGGTTAATCTTTCTTATTCAACAATCTGGAAATGATTAATCGATGAGTCGCAAATACTTCCCAGCCACGGCTCACCAATTCTTGAATTACTGCAATTCTGGTATGGACTTGAGTCTCATTATTGTCAGCGTCAGTGTCAGTAGTGATTTGGTCATTAAATGAAGTGGTAGCACGATAAATTGCCCCCGGTTTACTGATCCGGGTAATTTCATTAACAGTCGAAACAAGTCCGTTAAATGTACCTACATGGCGAGGAAATGTCTCACATGCGAGGATACCCGTAAATGAATTGTCTGCGAATGGCAATTTACTCCAACCAGCTCCCACAAAGTTTGGTTCATGTGGGTAGGCTGGATATTGTTCACTGTTGTGTAAGTCAATACCAATAACGGTGGAACGCCGGTGCAATCTTTGATATTGATGCTTGGCTCGGCCGGCTCCGTTACCCAAATCCAGGACTCGACTACCTGGGAAAAACATACCCTTTTGGGCACCAAGTTCTTGTCGGATTTCGGATGCACTTATTGTTGAAGGTAAATCTCCGTATACTGAGCCTGGTTTATAGTGGGTAAATTCTGTTGGATAGGTTAATCCTAGTGACACCATTCCTAATGACATGTATGAATAACCAAACGCACCAAGTACTTCTATTGGATTTTCTGGAAATAGTGAGAAGTCATATTGAAACTTGCTTCTACTTTCATATGGGGAGTATACATGACCATTAATAATTACGGGTCTGTTGCTACGTCTGTAAATGTTGTGTACTAATTTTTCCATTGCCATATTGTATCAATAACAAAGCTGATTATCAACTATAGGACGTTTTGCAGGGGTGGGAGGAATATGGAATTTCGTGATATAAAATCGGAAATTTCATATCTCTTACCTCACCTTGTTTTTCAATGCTCACCTTCGGCAAGCTCAGGTTCCGCTTACGAAAGTCGTGAGGGGCGTGATCGAACGATTCTTTCCTCTAAAAAAACAAAATATCCGGGTGCAAGGCCCGATTTTTTATTTTGCAGCGTCTTTATTCAAAAATTCGTACTATTTTTTTTGATCATTAGCTCGTCGCTTCACTCCTCGCATTGAGCTCAGTCTTTAGCCTCGCTTATTTATTTTTTCGTGAGCGGTCGCCTCGCGATAAGCAGGGCGAAATAGAAATGTGTTACCGCTGACCTCTAACGGAACATGGATTTGTACTCGGTGTTATGATACAGGTAGTTATGCCAAGTGCATCTGAAATATATCTTCAAAAAAAAGCAGAACAGGAACGACTTGCAAGAGAAGCTGAAGCAAGAACAAAAGCAAAAGAGCAAGCGAAAAGAGAACTTACTAAAAAACTTGAGGCAGAACGGGCAGCAGAAGAACGAAGAGAAAGAGAACTTGAAGCAGCACAAGATAGAATTGCAAAACAATTTCTTGATAAAAATGTCGTTGGTCAGTTGAAAGATCTAAGAAAAGCAACTGGAGGGAAAGTGTATTTCCTTGATGATAGGAATGTACATCTAGCAATAAGAACTGAACGGAAAGAGTATATTAATGGAGGCATTACGGACTTCACAAAGGGAGTATCGGTAGAGATAGAATTTGATGAGCAAAACAAAGGTCATCTACTCATAAACAGAGAAGAAGTTGGTGTGTCAAAACTGCCTCAAGCTTTAGCTAGAGCGGCTTTAAACCCAAGTTATATTGAATCAAAAACTATAGAACATGGGCATTATGAACAAAGACTAACTGGGGCTGAAGATTATAATAGGTCTAAATAGAACTTTTTAAATATTTACATTTTCATTTGATTTATTAAGCAATCGCCACCTTGAATTTATCCCGTTAGGAGGCTTTCACACTCTAGTTGCGGGAACGGCCGCAGTCAATACATCACTCCTTGTTACGAAATTGCAGGGGCGGAAGGAATATCGAACCGACTTGGGGACCTCGCCTGCCGGCGGGCAGGCCCCCCCAAAAGCTTCTCTATTTCTTCCTTAACCATGATGCAAAAAGAAATCCAGGCGTTTTAGCCTGGACTTTTTGGATGCAGGGGCGCCAGGATTCGGACCTGGAACGACTGTTTTGGAGACAGTAATGATGCCATTTCACCACGCCCCTATATATTTGGCGAGTATATTATAGGTGGCTTTGAGCTGTGAGGCAATTTTAGAATCGTGATAGACGATTCTAATGGATCCTTTGTATCCTAGTCTGGATATTTTGCCGGTATGAGGTTTTAGGAAGCTCTTCGTGAATTGGGAGAGAGGTATTTTGGTGATGTTTGACCAGTAGTTCTTGATCTCATTTTCGTTATGGTATTCGTGGATATGAACTAAAGCTCTAAATTTTGATTCGGTGGTAGGAAATGATTTCCTTAGTAGTGACATGAATGTTGATATCATTTGGGGATCGGAATTAATGAAGGCTAGTCTATAGTCTGTTTTACTTCCTTCTCCCCAGTATAGGAGGGCACAAAGAACTTTACACAGACTGATGTTGCCTAGATTTAGAGTTGAAATGATATCTGTAGCAATTTTATCTATTTCTTGTTTTTTTTGAAGACGTTGGATTTTTAATATTTCCAGTCCCTTAAGTCTGGCACTAATTTTTTTTCTTTCGATTCTTTTTAGGGCGATCTCGTTCAGGGGGGTATCTCTTAACCAGAGTGAAGCTGTGCTTTTGGATATTCCCAATTGTAATGAGATTTCACCAAGAGAGTGCCCTGATTTTCTTAATCCTTTTGCTCTAGATTGTTTCGAACTTGGGTAATTGGTCACATAACTATTATTGTTGGTTATGGTGAAAAATGTCAAGTATGAGACCTAGGTAATTTTACTATATTTTGGGTGAGGGAGATTTGACAAAGTGCGGGCGGGAGAGTTAGCCTGAATAAAGTGGCGACACCTAAAACAGAGACTGTGGTGATCAGGGGGGTGAGGGATGAGGGAAGTCCGAGCGGGTCCAGGACGGCTGCTGTGCGTTTAGGGAATAAGATTGAGATTTTGGGTGAGGATGGGAAATGGTATCCGGTTAAAGCTGACGAGGGGGGAAGAAGGATTATTCAGCAAGCGCTGGGATTATTGACGGTGGGGAATCTGCCGGGGTAGGCTATTTGAGTTTTGAGGTTTCCTTGTGAAGCTGGTGTTTGCGGCAGCGGGGGCAGTATTTTTTGAACTCCAGCTTATCCGGGGTATTGACCTTGTTTTTTTCGGTAAGGTAGTTT
>MEXE01000007.1:4780-17124 GCA_001775555.1 Candidatus Amesbacteria bacterium RBG_19FT_COMBO_48_16
CGGCCGGCTCGGTTGGTGCCACCGGAGTCGGGGAAGCAGGTATGACTGGCTCCGGGTATGGCGCTGCTGGTGTATCTGCCGGCTGGGCGGCGACAGTTGCGGGATCATTGGGTTGGCCGCAGCTTTTGCAAACCCAGACTTTAGTGCCGTCTGCGAGAGTGACTTCACCGCAGTGGGTACAGGATAAATTCTGTTGTGTAAGAGGATCCAAAGTAATCACCACCTTTCAATATCTTTATTTACTCTAACTTATGGTTGACTGGATTGTAAAGTAGGGGGGAGAATGGATGTATATGGAGACGCTGTTTTCGCTGTCGGGTATGTCTTCGCCGGTTGAAATCGTCGACCAGATTATCGGGGAGGCGGTAAGAAGCAAGGCTTCGGATATTCTGATAGAACCTCAGGAGAAGGAAGTCGTGGTCAGGATGCGGGTGGATGGAGTACTGCAGTCGTTCGGGGTGATGCCGTTTGGATCTTATGACCAGGTGCTGTCGCGGATAAAAGTGTTGGGAAATATGGACGTGACGGAGAACCGCAAACCCCAGGAAAGCAAGATTCGATTCGAAGTGGACGACCGGGCATATGTCCTGCGGGCGGCGGTGGTGTCGACCAATTTCGGGCAGATGGCGGCTTTACGGGTATTGGACATGCCGCAATTTAGCGATTTTTCCCAGTTGGGGATGGAGGATGAACTGGCTGAGAAAGTGAAGCGGAACATTTCCGGCCGGTACGGACTGTTTTTGGTCTGCGGACCGACGGGATCTGGGAAGACGACCACGGTGCATTCCAGTTTGCGGCATTTAAATACCGGGGAGGTGAATATCATGACCTTGGAGGATCCGATTGAGTATATTGTGCCGGGGATTAATCAGATTGAAGTGGGAGAGGATGTGGGGCTGGATTTTGTTTCCGGGTTAAGGACGGTGCTGCGGCTGAACCCGGACGTGATTTTCGTGGGGGAAATCCGGGATGCGGCCACTGCAAAAATAGCGATCCAGGCGTCATTGACCGGGCACCTGGTGATCTCGACCATCCACGGGAGAAACAGTGTAGGGGCAATGTATCGCCTGCTGGATTTGGGAATAGACAGATACATGATCAACTACGCCCTGCGGGCGATACTGGCCCAGCGGTTAATGCGCAGGATCTGCAAGCATTGCCAGGAGACTTATAAACCTACTCCGTCCGAGGTAGAAATCTATACGCGGGAAAAAGGGACCGGTCCGGCCACTTTGCTTCACGGGCGGGGGTGCGACCTGTGCCGGCATTCCAGGTACCACGGGCGGGTGGGAATTTTTGAATTTCTGGAGGTGGGTGAGACAGTGAGAAATCTGGTGTTTTCCGGGGCGGGGGAGACGGAGTTTGCAAAGGAGCTGGGTTTGTCAGGATTTAGGAGTCTAACTAGCGAAGGACTACGGATGGTGGATGAAGGGGTGACTTCCGTCAGGGAGTACATCCGGACGATGTTTGATGCGAGATAATACTACTTCAATCTCTTGGGGTTAATAAGTATTAACGTTAAGTTTCTAGTTGTGATTCCACCTTCGGTTTCACTAGTAAGGTTTTCCACATCATAAATTGTGCCTGTATTGATATCAACAATTTTTTTTAAACTGTCCCAGTCTATTCGGGAGAGCAAGGCTTGGGCTGCCCCTTGCACGGCCATAAATTCTTCATCGGTTCCTCCGTGATCTGGATGTAATTCCAGAGCTTTCTTCCTGAAGGCCGATTTTATTTCGTCTGGTTCTGCACCCGGTTTGAGGCCTAATACTTGCCAGTCAGATTTTTCCCCTTTAGTCATTGGATGTTATTATACTACAAGATAGTATGCAATTGTGGAGCCCGGAGGGAGAGTCGGACTCCCCTTTAGTCCTTACCAAGGACTCGTTCTGCCGCTAAACTATCCGGGCGGTGAGGATATTTTACCAGAGAAGAAAGTCCATCGGGTTTTGAGCGGGGTGGTAAAATTGCGAGATGAGTTCAGGCAGGATGACGTCTTCTACCATAAACCGGATAAAAAAAATAACGCTTTGGCAGGAAGGACCGGATTGTCCGTTTACCAAGTATGCATCGAGATCGTTGGATAGATATCCATTGGTCTTTACGGGGCATATTTGGATTGGAGGGTTGCGGGAGTTGAGGAAGTTTAACCTGATGACTGACGGAGTGCCTTACTGTGAGTTAACAGGGGGAGGGGTGGAAAGAGATTAGGAGAAAGGTGTGCCGGGAGCAGGATGTGCGCCCTTCGACAAGCTCAGGGCTCCTGATATCTTCGCGCTACTTCGATATCAGAACGAACCTAAAAGTTTCTCGCTCAGTCCGCGGGCACAAACTAGTTGGCCAAAGGCCAATTTAGTTTGTGCCGGGACCAGGATTCGAACCTGGGGAGCCGTAAGGCATCGGTTTTACAGACCGACCTCGTTGACCACTTGAGTATCCCGGCGCGAGATGATTTTAGCAAATTGGGTGCCTTGTGTTGGAGCCCTCCCGGAGAATCGGACTCCGGTCGACGGTTTACAAAACCGCTGCTCTGCCATTGAGCTAGGAGGGCCTGGAGAGATTTTACATTAAAAAGTCCCACCGATCAGGAAGCGGAGGGTTTTCCCCAAGTGCCGTATAAGTGGGCGAGCCGCTGCGTTCATTTTCATAAACACTGACGTTCAAAACGGTACAGGACCGATTTGAATTTAAGCAAGCCCGACACAGAGAAAATAGTCGAGGAAAATGTCCTCTGCTATCCTTCTCGGCAGGACAAGTTAATTATAACAATGTTAGCAAGGGTTGTGCTTGAGCCGGTTATGATGTATTATAGGGTGGTTATGACTGCTAAATCAGAAAGTGCAGCAGGTAGATATCGTCTTGCTGCGTTAGGGGGCGAGGCACCCGATTTTGTAAAACGGAGAGTGGAAGCATTGTCACCTGTAGGTGAAATATTGGGTCTGGAAGTTGGAAACGGAGAATCTGCTGATAGACTAGAGAGAAAAATTCCTGATTTCTTAAGGAGGGAACGAAGAGAATTACCGAAGGCGGATGAGATCTTGGCTGAGGTTAAAAGAAAGATGAATCCGAGAGTGGCAGGGCTGATAAAAAAGCGCGCAGGGGAAGCCAGAATCATTGTAGAAGAGGCAACGAGTGTGGGTCAAACCAGATTAGGGCAGATAGTAGAAGAGGCGAGAGCTGTTGTAGTAGGCATGGGGACAGAAAGTGAAGAGGGGGTGGATAATCCAGCAATGAGGAGGGGATTGGCGAAGGATGCTGCAGCGATTAGGATGAAAGATGATCCGTATTTTAATAGGGTTAGATATGAGGGATTACAGCTGATAGAGCGGTTGCGTTTAATGCCTGATGTTCCGCTACCCGTAAAGGTGAGTCTTACGAGTTTAATGGATAGGATTAGTGGTTTGGGGAAAAAGGGAGTTGTTCAGGTTTTGGAACAACAAATAGATGCACTTGGTGATGGGAATTATACGCCGCTGGTGCGGGCAATTTCCGAACAGCCGGGGATAGCGGAGAAAGTTATCAGAATTAAAGATAGTAAAGTGGGGAGAATATTAAGAGATCAGGAGGCGCAGAGAAGACAGAGACAGTCTGCAATAGGATTAGGAGTGGCTTTAACTGGTTATGCAAAGACGGTAGGGACCGATAATGAACAAGAAGGTTAAAGAAGGAAATTAAGCAGGAGGCGGGAGAGGGGGGAGATGAGAAGATAGGCCAGGGAGACACCGCCGAGAAGTGGCAGGATGAGAAGCAGGAGGAGCAGGGGGTTGGATTGGGATTGGTAGCGCAGGGCGGATTCGTGGGACATGAATAGCCCGGCGATTTTGGAGCCGTCCAGAGGAGGAACGGGGAGGAGGTTAAACAGAGCCAGGTTGATATTGAGGGTGACCAGGGAGAAAAGGATGATGTTGAAGATGGGGGGTAGAGCAGTAAAGCGGAGAACCAGCGAGAAAATTACGGCCAGAACGATATTGCTGGCCGGGCCGGCCAGGGCGATGAGGGCGGTGTCACGGCGGGGGTCGCGCAGGTTGTAAGGGTCGAAAGGAGCAGGTTTGCCCCAGCCGAAAAAGCCGGTGACCAGGATGACCAAAGTACCCAGGGGGTCGAGGTGCGCCAGAGGGTTGAGTGTGGTGCGGCCTAAAGATCTGGGGGTAGGGTCACCCAAAAAGTCGGCCGTGAAGGCATGGGCGGCTTCGTGGATGCCGATAGCCAGGATGATGCCGCCGAAAATGACTATAAATGCGGAGGGATTGGAAAAGATGAGATTTAACATTAGCGTCCAGGGACTAGCGTCCAGCGGCTAGAATTGATAAAATCCATTTTATCATGGCTTACAGATGTGATAATTGCGGCAAGGGGACCCAGTACGGGGTGACACATGTGCATCGGCGGGGAGTGGCAGGGGGCAGGTGGAAGAAGCGGGCGCAGAGTACTAAAAGAATGTTTCGGCCTAATTTGCATAAGTGGATGGGGATGAAGCTGTGTACTAAATGTTTACGGTTGTTGAAGGGAAAGACGTTTGTTGGCAGACAAGTGGCATTAATAGCCAAGTAGGATATGACTATTTTTAAGGGGGGAGCTAATAAAATTAGTAAGGAAGCTTTTAGTGGCTGTCCTTCTGACTCCACATTACCTTTGTGTCGAGAATGTGGTAAAAGAGTTAGGGGGGGTTGTTGTCCTTTGGGTTCTAAAGGAAGAACTATTGGAAGAAATAGCTGGGCTTTGGCGGGTGGTGGAAGTGTAGATTTGTCTTCCACGGAAGTTAATGAACTGATTGCATCCGGTTTAAGAGGTGGTTTACCCTGGGAAGGACCAGCAGAAGGAAAGAAAAATGCTAAATAAGTTTACCCTCTAGTGGTTTTTTACCTTCGTATTGGATTAATAGCGGATTTAGGGAGACAAGTTTTACCCGAATATCTTTAGGGTCTGTGGACCAGATACCGGGCCAGTCGGCGAAAGCGCGGAATTTACGAGTTATCTCTTCATATTTGGTTTGTTGACTTGGTCGTTCGGCGTTTGAGACTGCGCTTCTCGGATGCCTGGCGGATGCCGGCGTCCGCCTGCGATGCTCGCTTTCAAACGCCTGCACGTCTTTGTCTGGCCAATTGTGCAGGAAGTGCGAAAACTCGTCCCAGTTTACAAATCCATCTTGGCGGGTGATGCGGCGGGCATAGAAGTAGCTAGTAGTTCGTTGATCGGGGTTAGGGGTTTGGGGACGGGGGGTGATTTGGCCGGAAGCGATGGCGGGGAGGGATTCGACGAGCAAATCACCACCCAGGGTATAGAGTTTTTCGTAGAGAGTTTCGCGAGTGTCAGAATCAGCAATGGGCAGATGGCGTTGAGCCAGAATATCGCCGGTGTCGAATTCGGGGGACATTTTGATGAGGGTGACTCCGGTTTCGGTTTCGCCGTTTAAAATCGCCCATTCGGCCGGGTTGGGGCCGCGGTAGTTGGGCAGAAGCGAGGGGTGCATATTGACGGCCATGATTTTGGGGAAGTTTAGCCAGGCAGGGGGGAGGAGCTGGGCGTAGCCGGCGACGACTAAAAAGTCGGGGACGGAGTGATTAGTGATTAGTGATTGGGGACTAGTAGTACTGAGATTTTCCGGAGTGGAGACGGGGAGACCGTTTTTTTGGGCGAATTGCTGGACTTCGGTGGGTTTGACTTTTAAGTGCCGGCCGGCGGGGCGGGGGGGAGTAGTTATGATAGTGACTAGGTTATAGGTTTTAGTAGCTAGGAGTTTTTTTAAGGCGATGACGGAGTAGTGCCGGAAGGAGCCGAAGAAAATTATTTGCATAGGCGTATTACAATTATAGTGTATGGCAACACCATTGGCCGAATGGATAAGAAAGAGGAATATTCAACAGGAGAATGCTGATAGGACGATGAGGAAGTTAGGGAGGTATACTGAGCCGGATGTACCTGCGGTGGTTGTGCAGACTGAGGTGGAGGGGAGGAGGACAGGTATGGAGGTGGATGGAGTTCGAACAACATTCGCGGGGGGAGTGATAGGAATAGCTCTGGATGAGGGAATGGGGGAATTAAAAATAGTGCCTGGTGGGCCGGAGGTTGGTACTAAGATAAGTGTAGACCAATTGAGAAGTTTGACGGGATCTATTCCTTGGTTGGCAAAGGGTGCTAGAAGAAGGATTCAGGAGATAAATAGGGATAGAAGAAGGAAGAAGGCTAGGGGAGGGGGGAAGTAAGCGCTGGAGGTAAAGTTTATCTGCTTTGTGCTGCAAGTTGTTTTGCCTGTTGGTCCAATTTAGCTATGTAGGGTTTTGCTTCTTCTCTGCCACCTGCTAGCTCAGTAATTGCGTTTTTGGCTTCATTTTCGCCGCTTCGGTCTCCGGTTAGTTTTGAATTTACATATTGATCAGCAGCTGCCTGGAGTTGTTTATGGAGTTGTTTCTGCTCATTTAGCTGTCTTTTTATGGCTCTTTCTTCCTTATTACCAATTTTTGTCCGATACCAAGCATACCCAGTCAAGATCATAGTGGGAACTGTAAGGTGATCTTTAATGGCTTCGGCAGCATTTGAGTTTAGATCGGTGACCATATTTCCCGCTGCAGCTCCGAAAAGGAAACCTATGGCAACGTTTCCCAGAATTTGGGGTAGGTTTTTTACGGATAGACTTTGAATGACTTCTGTTGCACCCGCTACTATTCCAAAGATAGTTCCCAAAAGTAATTCTCTGTCGGTGAGGGGGAGGGTGATACCACTTCTAATAACGGCTGTTTCCTGAGGGTTGGTTGAAGAAATCGATGTGACAAGAGCAGTTGATGCTAGAAGGAGGAGTGGAGCAGGAGTATTTTGAATCACTTCTTTGGCTGAGGGGAGATTGGGAATGTGGGGAATTCCAGTGTCGAGGTATTTAAGGGAGGCGGGGAAATTGGGATTATCCGGTTGGGCCATGGGGGGATTTTAGTACACCTGCTGACCTATAGTCAAGAGTGGATTTGGAAATGGATTATCTTGTAGTATAATAAGGGACATGGAAGAGAGAAAAGATCCTGCTGATCATGGCGTGCGTAATTTTTTTATAGGAGCGGGTGTTTTTGCGGGTTTTATTGGAGTTTTAGTAGCGTGTGACCGCTTGAGTAATGTGGATTGGGAAAATGTGAAGGAGGTGGGGACAAATATTTGCGGGTGGGGAGTGGCAATTGGAATGATAGTGGTTTTTTCACCCCTGGGAGTGAAAATATTTCGGAGGGCGTATCCCGGGAGCAAGGTGCAGATAGCGGTGCATGCGATTGAGGATGAATATCTGTTAGGGGGGCATCATAGACGAATTTACGAGGAAAGGGCGGCTAGGAGGAGAGGGCGGGGGCAGAGGGGTGGGGATTAGCGTTTGCTAGGTTTTTTGGAGATAAGCGGGTCAATATAAGGTTCAATGAGAGACAAGCCGTTTAAGGCTAAGGGTCTCATGACGTCGGCTGTTATCGGATCGGGACCGCCAGCCCAGGGGTCGTTTTTAATTTGTTTTAGTTTTATGGTGTCAACGAGTATTTTGAGACCGAGAGGGACGCAAAAAATGGTAGCCAGAGGCCAACAGCAAAAGGCGATATCCCGGTTAAATAAAGGGACTAAGGCAGTTAGCCCTGAGACAATTAATGCCACGGATTCTACTTTGATGTTAAACGCTATTTCGCCCGGATGGTAAGTTTGGCGATGCTCAAGTGATTCTTTGTAATATTTGGCCTTTTCAAGGTTTGTTATCTCCACTGTTATGGGGGGATTTGATGGTATGGTGGTAGTAAACCTGTCGTGATTCATGATTTTCCTCGAGATGGTTGAAGTAGGGGTGGGTTGGTAAATCCTCTGCCGGTAAAATCTTGTCTATGGTCAGTGCCTGTTTCCGGTGATTGGAGGAGGGGTGACAAGCCGGTTTCCCGGTGGCGCTCTGGGGGGATTAGTTGGGTTCCGGTGGTGAGAACAGCCTGGTAAGCGGCTCGGACTGGTGGGCTGCCGGTGTCAGCCAGAAAGCTGAGCGCAAGTCTGAGCGAGTTGTGGGCTGCTTGATGCTGATTTCTGGCGTCGAGAAGCTGCTGGCATTGTTGGAGGCCATTAGCAAGGCTGGTTAGATTTTGTTGGCTATTGCGGTGAGGATGGGATATGGCTAATGCGCTTTCGTCGAGAGCGGCTTGACGTAGTGTTTCTTGGGCCTGGTTGAGAAGCTGCCTTCTGGTTATAAGGTTTTTGAGTGTAGGCTCTTTTCGATCTTGAGCAGGTTGTTCGGGGCGATGCCCTCGCAGGTTATCAATGAAAGACATGGAGGGATTCTAACTGATAACTATAGGATGGGTCAAGAAGTGATTAACCGAAAAATCTACCCCAAAGTGAAGTTTCGATGGTGATGACGGGGGTATTTAGAGCCTCTGCCAGAGAGATATCTGCTTGGTTGGCGTGGTTAATAACGGCAGAAGATATTTCGGGGTGAAAAGAGGTAATTGCCGATTGCTCACCTAGGACGCTCCCGTGAAATGAAGGGGGAGGGATTGGGGGTGGGTCGGGGAGGGGAACACCCAGTGAGGAGCGCAGAGATGTTTCAGTTTGGTAGGCTATGCCATCGCGGGCGCGTAGATGGGAGAAGTCGGGTCCGTGCGACGGAGTTAAGCCGGCTGTCGCGGCAATGGCTCTGGCAACGTGGCCTAGAATCTGTGTAGGAGTGGCTTGTTCGGCTTGGGTTTGGGCAAAGTGGCGGATTTCGGTGGCAGCTTGTCCGGCGTTTCCCACGGCAGATCTGACTTGGACGTCTGTGCCTATAGCTGTGACTCGGGCGGATCCGATAGAGAAATTGGCAGCTGGGCCGGAGTGTTTGGTCCAGCCAATTTCAGAGTTAACATCGGATAGTCCTTGACCAAGGGCTTGAGTGATAGCTATCTGGGAAGGACTGTTTTGATCGCGGTCGGGGTTGACTGACATCTGGATAGCGGCTTTGTGACCAAAAACCCTGCCCAGAAGACTGGGGGGTCGGGGGGGAGTGGGGTCGGATAAGCGGATGCGGGTAGCTCTAGCGGAAGCTTCCCCAGGCCCGGAAGCTCCGGCTGTGGCTAGGGTTGAGTCTGGTCCATTGAGGAAGGAGGTGTGGGATGATCCTAAATGAGAGTGGGCGTCTGCTTGGTAGAGTCCGGCTTGCACGTCGGGAGGGGTGACAACTGGACTAGTGACCTCGATAGTTGATCCGGGGAGAAGAGCGCGAGCTTGCTGCTCGGCTTGATTGAGGGTTTGGGCTCTGGCGGCTGCCGCAGCTTCCAAGGCTTGGGTTTGGGCAGAATGGATTTGTTCAAGAGTAGTGACGACTTGACGCCAGGAATCTTTCATATGCTGGTAAGTTTTAGGAGGAGTCCGGTTTCGGGATATTAGAGTTTCAATGTGACGCCGCCTCCTCTAATGTCACCACCTGTGGCGTTGATAGAACCTCCTTCAACGTGTACGGCATTGCCAATGGAAGTATTGCCCGTCGGTTCACTAAGAGGGCTGGATTGGAGAGGGATAGAGCTATGGGATCCCCAAGTGACTCTCAGATTACCCAGTTTAAAGTCGGGGAGCTGGAGACTGGCTTCGGGATGGCGGTCGGGGGCGATGCCCTCACGAGTGAAAGTCTGGGTAACTTCTTCTCGTCCGAAAGGCCCATTTTTATATGTTGTTTGGTGAGTCTCTCGGGCTAAGGCGCCGGTTTGGATGATACGCTCTAATACTCCGAGTGCTTCGGTGAAGCCGTTCCCTAAGAGGCCAAGGTGTTGGCGGTCTACCGTGACGAGAGCCCCGGTTCTTTGGGAATTTGTTTCAATGGCAGTCATGAGATGGGCATTAAGTTTTGCGGGTTTCAGACCTTGGGTAGCTGCTTCGATGGCTCGCTCATTGGCGGCTAGGTTTGCCGCGTGCATGGTTGTAAGTTCGGATGAATTCACGTTAGCGGCGAGAGCGGTGAGGATCTGTCTAACTTCGAGCGGAAGTCCAGGTGGGGGGGTGAGGTGGTTAGCTTGGACTGCATAGGCTTGAATTTCGGCGAGTTCTTTTTTGTCGACAATTCCCCTTCGGGGGGAAGGAGAGGCCCAGTTATCACCTACTTTATAAGTGTTTACAGGTTCTCCTCTGGCGGTTAAATATTCCTCTGACCCTGGTCGCCCGAGACGATTGGCTACCTGAAAAGCTACTTCGTCGATTCCGGAGTACTGATCGGGTAGAACCGCCTTACCCGTGCTGTCGTGCGACAAGCTATTTACAGCCTGACTGATTCTTTCCCACAGTGCTTCTAACATATTGGAATTATAAACTTATAGTTTCCTGTGTCAATACTAAATTTGGATTTCCTCCCAATTCTGGCCGGTGACGCGAAACAGCTTAGTGTTTTGGGACAGGACGTGGTCGATAAAGAGAATGCCGTTTAGATGGTCCATCTCGTGCTGGATGATGTGGGCGGGGAAGCCGCTAAAAACTGCGGTTTTGGTAATTAATTTTGGCTCGGTATGCGCAAAGGTCGTGCTCACGCGCTCCCTCGCTGAGGCTTCGGGGGGCATGATTGCGCGCGACTTTGCTGGCATACCTGCGCCATCTGAGCTAATCTGTTCCCGGATAGTCTGATATTTGACAGTGACGGACATGGAGCGGGTGATGGGGGCGTAGTGGTGGGGGAGGGAGAGACAGCCTTCGTATACCCCCTTTTTCTTTTTGGGGGATTGGAGGCGCTGGGAGAATTTGGTGATTTCGGGATTGATAAAGACCTGAGGGGGGAGGGACGGATCGGGGCGGATGAGGAAAAGGCGCAGAGGGATGCCGATTTGGGGAGCGGCTAACCCCACGCCTTCCGGATTTTTGGCTTCCAGGAGAGTGGCGGTCATGTCCCGGATAATCCCCAGAGTTTTTTTGTCCAGGCGGGTGACGGGTTTGGCTACCTGGCGCAGGACCGGGTGAGGGACGGTGACAATGGGTGACATGAGGAGATTTTAGCAAAGAAACTTGGCATAATGGTTTTACTGACCTATAATGTGTGACTAATGCGTAGGGGTAGAGAGAGGGGATCAATTAGTGTGGAGGTAGGTTGTTCGTTGATGCTGGTATTTGGATTGGTTGCGATTGCTATCGGGTTTTCGGGCGGGGAGGTGGAAGCGAATGCCAGGAGTAAGCCGGAGCCTACGGCAGTGATACAAAAAGTAAGCAAGATGAATGATGGATCGATAAATGTATGTGATGATCCGTGGATGGAGAAAACCTTTGGAGCAAGAGTTTCTGAAGCAAAATGTGTATGTATGAAGGAAAGCAGCGGGAGAAAAGCGGTGGTAGGGACGGTGGCTTTTAATGAGACAAGCGTGGGTGGGTTCCAACTTAATATTGAACCGGGATCTATGAAAGACGTGATGATTGTAGATGCCGGTTTACCAGGAGCGCAGGGCCTGAAGGACATTTATGAAAAGAACGGGGTCAAGTCTTGTTGGGAAACATTGGCTCAGGGATTGAGTGGTGCATGGGCAGAGTGTGTGAGTGTGCTTAGCAAACCTAAGGTAAATTTTAGTGCGGCAAAGTATTTATTAGATGCCAGTGGCGGAAAGTGGAGTGAACATTGGCCGACAGCGGCAGAGATGTGCAATTTACCTTAAAATGGGTTGAGCGGAGAGGGTAGCGATTTGGTCGAGCTGGGCGCGGGGGTCGGCGAAATCCGGTTTGAGATCCAGGGCGGACCGGAAGAAGACTTGGGCGGAAGCCGGGTCATTGCGGTAAAGAGCGATGACACCGCGGTTGTAGGGGATACGGGGGTCGGTGGGGGATATAGCAGAGGCAGACGCAAGATTTTCGTCAGCCGAAGACAGATAGGAGTCGTCGTATGTGGAAAGAATGATATAAGTACGGGAACGGGCTTTGTAGTAATTGGGATGGCGGGGACTGGTTTGGATAGCCCGGCCAGAGGCTGAGACGGCGATTTGAGCCAGCTGGGAGGAGGTAGTGGCGTCCGAATCGCGGACGATGATGGACATATAGGCGGCGACGTTACTTAAGTCGACGGCGATGGGCGGATCCCGGGGGTTTAAAGCGAAAGCTGATTTCAGATCCGAAAAAGAAGCCAGGATGTATTGGGGATCTTCGGTGGCGGTGAAGGCTTTCAGGTTTTTCTGGCCGGAAGCGTATTTGACGTCGGCTATAAAGTATTTGGTAATAGTAAACAGTAGATAGGAGAAAGCAAACACGCTAATTAAAATCGAAATTATTTGGGTAGATGCGAGTGGGGATTTAGATGGCGGCGGGGGGTCGGTGTCTACAGAGAGAGTTTGGGCGAAAGCTGGTAGGAGAAACAGGAGAATTTGGACTATGACGACGGAAAAGCCCCAGAAGTTAGTAATGGGGATGGT
>MEXE01000008.1:0-21232 GCA_001775555.1 Candidatus Amesbacteria bacterium RBG_19FT_COMBO_48_16
CGATAATAAACAGAAGGGCGAAGACGGAGAAAGTGATGATGATGCCGATAAAGGCATTGGTGAGGCGGCGTTGGGCTTTTTGCACCATTTCTTTGTCACCACCGGAGGTGATGTAATCATAACCGCCGCGAAGGAGCATGTAAAAGAAGTAAATACCGGCGATGCCAAAAGCGATGTTGATAAGGTTTTGAAGAAACATTTGCAGAGTGGAGGTGGAATTTTGGACGTCGACATTGCCGACTTTGGAATTAAGGGCGGGGTTGGTGATCGGGCCTAAGTAGAGAGGAGTGAAGGACATAAGACGATTAGCCACCAATATCAATAATAAGTTGGCCGAGGTTGAGTATATCAAAGCCGAGGAAGAGGCCGACGATGCCGACCAGGGTATAAGAAAGAACGACGATTAGCAGGCCCAGGATGGCGTTGGAGAGCTGTTTTTGGGCATCCTGGATCGCTTGTTTGTCGTGACCGCCGGTGATCCATTTGAAGCTGGTGTTGATAATGCGGAAGAGGAAATAAATACCGGCGGCGATAGTCATCAGGGCGAGGATACTGGAGATGAGACCAACGAGACGCTCGGCGGCAGTGACAGAGGGGTCGGCGAAGATGGCGATATTACCCAGTGGGCCGAGACCCTCAAAGTGGCCAATATCCAAAGCTAGTAGTTTGCCGGTCGTCATGGTCCAAAAATCAGAGGACGAATAAGAATATCGGCGTTCACACTGCCGTAAATTAAGTAGCCGATAATAACAGCTAAGACAAATGAACCGGCGACAATGACGAGACCTAAAACGGACTGCCAGATTTTTTCCCAGGCCTTGGTAATGTTTTTGGGGTCACTGCCGGCAGAGATGAAGCCCCAGCCGCCCATGAGAAGATTGAAAAAGGCGTAGACTCCAGCTGCCACGATGATGAGTTTGATAAAGTTAGTAAGAAGAAGAATGAGACCTTCGCCGGTAGTACCGGTATACTTGCCGGGGGCGAGATTGGCAAAGGGACTGGTGATGTCGCCGAAAATTCCGAGCATGTTGTTTTAGCTGACGTTGGGATTGATAAAGTTAACGCCGGTGACGTAGCTTAATATCTGCAGTATAAAATAAGAAACGACGACTAACAAGAAGCCGACGAGAGTAGCGGAAAAAAGAGACTTGTCTTTGGCAATTTCCTGGGGGCTTTTGTGACGTCCGGCGCCGATGATCATATTGAAGCCGTAATAAATGGTGAACAGGAAGAAAATGACACCGGCGACAACCAGAACATTGGGGAGGAGATTGGAAACAAAAGAGCCAAGGCTGGTACCGATAGTTTGGGCGTTGGGGGAGGAGTTGAAGAAAGTGTCGGGGATAGAAAAGGCAAGAAGGGGATTTTTCATAGCGGTTTCAAAGGAAGTTAATACCGAAGACATAACTGATAATTTGGGCGAAGAAGTAAGCGGAGAGAACAATCAGCAAGCCGATAAAGCCATTGAGCATCTGTTTTTGGGCAGCCTGGATTTTGGCGGCATCGCCAAGGCTGGTCAGATAGGTGAAGGCGGCGAGAATGAAGCGGAGGAGAAAGTAGAACCCGGACAGGCCGATGGCAAAAAGAAGGAAGCGGGAGGTAACTGTACCGACGAGGGTGTTAGCATCAGTGAACTGAGTGGAAATACCGGGAATGTCGATCTGGGCAAGTAAGTTAGACATTGAAGCCAAGACCGGATAGGTCGAGAATTGTGACACCGACAAAGTTGAGGGCGACGACGGCCAGAACAATTAGAGCCAGGGCACCCAGGGCGGTGGCGATTAGTTCCTGGCCGCCTTTGACCCGTTTGGGGTCACCGGCGGCTGTGGCTATCTGAAAACCGCCGTAAACGATGATGAGAAAAGCGATCCCAGCGCCGATACCAGCTGCCCATTTGAGAAGGCTGCTGACCAGGGTTTTGGTGTCAATGCTAAGGCAGCCAAGTGCGGTTTGGATACCGGATAGGGGATCACCCGTAGTACAAAAAGCATCGTCGGGGGGAAAGGCGAGAGTAATTGAAGGGATAGAGATTGACCCGAGAGTTAGCGCTAGAAGTGTGATGAGCAGAATGTTTTTGAACCGCATTGGTTTTAAGTTTAGCATAAGTGGGAGAGGCAGATTTTTTTGAGGCGGGAGAATTGATGGGGGTTGAGATTGAGTTCGGGGAGGGAGGTCTGGGAGCGGATGATTTGAGCCAGGTGTTGTTTTTGGTCGGGGGAGGCGAGTTTTGAATAATCGGGCCAGTTAAATTGGGGGAGACAAAGAAGGCTCGTGATATCTAATAAATCTTTGCGACCCTTGGGGGTGCCGGAGCGATGGGTGTGGGCGGTTTGTTTTAAAAGGAGAAGGATTTCGGGAGTGGGGACACGGAAGCCTTCGAGAAGAGTGGTGTGGGAGGTAATAGTGGGGATAGGGAGACCGAGTTGGGAATAGTGGGGGACGTAAATGTCGATTTGGACTTCGGCTTGGACGATCTCGTATTTTTTGAGGCGGTCGTTTTTGGAGAGAGGGAAATTAACCTTTAGTTTTTCGAGTTGGTCAAATTCTACAATGATGTCGATGTCTTTGGACTTGAGCTGGTTAGTGTAAAGCCAGACGGCCCAACCACCGATGAGGATAAAAAGATAGTTTTGGGCCAAGTTCTGGAGTTGTTTCCAGCTGGTTTGGGTGACGTGGTTACGATAGTAGTTCATCGATTTTGACTTTGATAAAATGAACAAAATCCTTGGCGTACCAGTCGGGAAGATTCCAAAGATCAACGAACAGATGGCCGAGAGTAATCTGGGGACCGTAGCCGGCAAGGAGAGGGTCGGAGGAGAGAACAAAGAGGTTGGGGGGGGCGGGGGTAGTGAGAGTTTGAAAGCGGGCAATAACTATTTCCGGTTGGGGGTGGTAGCAGTAAACTTTGTCGTAGTCAGCCGGAGGCTCGGTGAAAATTTCCCTGACGGCAGAGTAGGCGGTGGTAACGGAGCCATCTGGGAGTTGGCCTTCAATTTCCTGGGGGGGGAGGGGGAGGTGGAGATGGAGTTGGGGAACAAGTTGGTGGTGGTTGGCCCAGTGAAAAAGGATTTTTTCGAGGTCAGCGATTTCAAAACCGCGTTTGGAAATCCTGACGGCCCCGGTGGCGCGCAGGGGGCGAAGAGCGAGGTTGACGGTGGACGAAGAAAGCCCGAGGAGATGGGCCAGGTCTTGCTGGCGAAAGCTATTTTGGTGGTGGGTGAGGCGTTCGTTCAGAAGATGACGCCAAACGAATTCGATTTTTTTCATGGAAAATTGGTCTATTTTCGATGATAGTCGAATTCAAAGGGAATGTCAATGGGAAGGTATAATAGAATTGTGCTTAAGAAGGCGTTGATATTTGCAGCTGTCGGGATGGTGCTGTGGGGGGTGGCGGGGCGAGTGCGGGCGGAGGAGTGCGATAACCCGGGGAGTTTGACGGATACGGTAAAGATCCAGCAGTGTATAGGGAAGTATAACGGGATACTGGAGGCGATTACAAAAGCCAATGCGACGAACCAGCAACAGCTGGCAAATTTCAAATCTCAAATCTCAAATCTAAAATCCCAAATAAGTTCCCTGGACGGCCAACTGGATAAATTGAGTGATGAGGTGTTTGAAAGGGAAGTAAGGGTGGGAGTAAAACGGGAGCTGCTGTCTGCGAAAGTGAGAATGGATTACGTGAGGAAAAGCGACCAGGGGGTGCTTCTGATGCTTTTTTCCAGCGAAAGCGCAGGGGAGTTTTTCCGGGATCTGGCTTACCGGGAAAAACTAGCCCGGATGGACCAGGAAGAAATCACGGAGGTGGGGAGAGAGATTAAGGATCTCAGTGCTCAGTCTTCAGCCCTCAGTGCTCAAAAGAATAATTTAGCGGGTTTGAAAGTGAGGGTGGATAAGCAGGCGGAATTTCTGGCACAGGAGGTAGAGAAAGCGAGCCGTTATGAGGCGGATCTGGGAGGCAAGATATCTGCCTTGACAGCCAGGCAACAAGCGCTAATTTCAGAAAAAACCGGGACGTATGCGACCTCTGTCGGGGACGTGCCACTGGCGGATGACCCGGCGGCGCGGCCGGATTATAATCCGGGATTTTCGCCGGCTTTTGCCGTATTTTCTTTCGGGGCACCCCATTTCAAGGGGATGAGCCAGTACGGGGCGTTCGGGCGGGCGAAATCCGGGCAAAACTACCGGCAAATACTGGAGGCTTATTACGGAAACGTAGAAATAAGGAAGGTGAATGTACCGCCGGTAATAAAAACTTCGGCGGGAACGCTGGCGTTTGAAGGCAGGTATTTGCGGGGGATTGCGGAGATGCCGACGGTTTGGGCAGACCAGGGGGGTTACGAAGCGTTGAAAGCGCAGGCGGTAGCGGCGCGGAGTTATGCTTTGGCATATACCAGCTGGAGAATAAATAACCAAAACGCGTCGGGAAGCATTTGCGTAACTGAGGCATGCCAAGTGTACAGAAACAGCAAGGCGGACAGCCCGGGACGGTGGGGGGATGCAGTGCGGGACACGGAAGGGGAGATTGTAGTCGGGAAAGCGTCGGGAGAAGTAGTGAACACCTGGTATGCCAGTACTTCAGGGGGGCATCAAAAAAGCTACAGCAGTCTGGGCCACAGTACGCCGGGATTTTGGGACACCACGTCCGATTGGACCAGATGGGCAGAGGGGGCATGGGAAGCCAAAGGCGGAAGCCCCTGGTTTTATAAGGGATGGTATAAATCGCGGGGGGGTAAGACTTGCGGGCGGAATCACCCCTGGCTGAAGGTGGAGGAATTTGCGGATGTGGTAAATGCGGCGATTGTGGTAGCCAACGGCGGAGATACCAGCGGCATATTTCCGGAGGACGTGAGAAGCTGCTGGGGAGGGAGTGATAACCCATGGTCCAGACAAAAGCTGGCAGAGGAAGCAAACAAATACGGCGGGGCGGTGAGCAGTGTCACCGGAGTCCGGGTGGAACACAGCAGTTCGGGGGTGACGGATAAAGTAATCCTGACAACCAACCGGGGGACGGTGACTATATCAGGGGCGAATTTTGAGCGGGCGTTTAACCTGAGGGCGCCGGGAGCTTTGTCGCTGAAATCGGGTTTGTTTAATATTGAGAAGAAGTAATTTGCTATAGGATGGTAAAATGGCGGTGATGGGTATAGAGGACTTACGGGAACTAAAGAGAAAATATGAGGAGGCAAGGCGGGCGGCAGAGCAAAGGAGGGTGGGTGAGGCGCAAAGAGCACGGGATGAAGCAGATAAAAGAGCGGCAAGATTAAGAGAGGCGAAAGAACACATTCCGGCAGCGAAAGCGGGAATTTTGGAAGTAGTGAAGGAGGTTAATCGAGAGGTGTTTGGGGGGAGGGGAAAGGTGACGGGGTGGTTAAGGGAGAAGAGGAGATGGGAGAAGCGTTATGAAGGTAGTTACTTTGATTCTGGTGGCACCGATCACCTTGCGATTGATGGGGAATATTTGGGATTGACAACAAATGATGGTTTTTCGTATGTGTGCAGGGTGGTGTATGGTTATCGCTGTGAGGAGGTACATTTCTCAGGGTTTCCCAATAACAATATGATGGAGGTGTGGACTGGAATAAAAAAGGTTAGTTTGTTAGCTCAGCCGGGGGAAATTGTTGACCAAGCAAGAGAGGATCTTATAATGGCTATTGAGAACGCAATTGAACGCAAGAGACAAGAGTGATGGGAAATAGTGGAGTAAGCTTGGAGAGGTGAATTCTAAATCGAATCCGAACGATTAGATGATAACACTGATTTGAGTTCATGGTAAAAAGCTTCTTTGGGAGTAGCATACCCCAGACATTTTCTGGGTTTGTTGTTGATCTCCTCGATGATCAAATCCAGTTCCCATTGGGCCACGGTTGCCAGATCAGTTTTCTTAGGGATGTATCTTCTTAAGATTCCATTCTGATTTTCAATAGAGGCTTTTTGGTTGGAGCAGTATGGATCACAAAAGAAAGTTTGAGTGTCTAAGTCTCTGGGCAGTTGTTCATGGTTGTAGTTCTCCCTACCATTGTCAAAAGTGACACTGAGTCTGGCTGGTTTAGGATACTTCGCTAACATTCCCCTCTGGGCCCTGATGCCATACTCAGAGTCAATATTAGGTATTAGTTTGGCCTGATAGTATCTAGTTTTTCTTTCTTCAATTGCCTGGATTCCTCCCGAGTGACCACGGCCCTCTACTACATCTGCTTCCCAGTGGCCAAAGACTAACCTTTGGTTAACCACCTCTGGTCTGAGGCTGATATTGACTTTGTTGGGAATACCTCGACCATAGGCTTTGCGGCTGTATTGAGGATATCTTTTCTTGTGAGCCCTGGGCAAATACTCTCGCAGGTTTTCCTTCCGGCCCTTGGGACTATACACATAACGATAGATGGTTTCGTAGCTGATAACAGATTGACCATGGTGTTTTTTCTTCAGTCGCCCGGCAATTTGTTCTGGGCTCCAGCCAGATCTCAGTTTGTCGATGACATGACTCCAAACACCAGGATCAGTAGCTGCATTGGTCTTGCGGCTGGCGGTATTCCTCTCCCGACTCAAATGATCAGCCAGGATGGGTTGATATGTTCCACCACGGCTGTTGACACATACTTCGTGCCAGATACTGGATTTGCTCCTACCCAGCTTTCTGGCAATTTCACTGAGGCTGACTCCGCTAGCCAGATACAACCCGATTTGATCTCTTTCAGCTGCTGTAATGTGGCCTTTACCTGTCATATCCGAACATTTTAGCGTTCGGATTCGTTTGTGAACTCACAAGACTGATATAATCAAGGTATGCCGGATGTATATGTTGCGGGTGGAGGAGAACCCTCCCCAACCCGACCCATAGAAGGGAGCCCACAGGCAGATGTGAAGACTGAACCGGGAAGGCAGGTGAGTGAAAATCGGGGGCAAAGCATACCGCGGGAGATGATATCCGAGATACTGCGCAAAGCAGGAGAAATGCCAAGGAAAGCGTTGTGGGGAGCTTACAGCGTGAGGCCGGGAAAGAAGTTTATTAATGAACAGATGGATGAGGAGGTAGTGCTTTTGCTGCGAGCACATCCTGTCACCAACTCGGGGTGGATACTATTGGTAATATTGGGGCTGATATTACCGGGGTTGCTGGTGGTGATCGGGATATTTGAGCCGGTACCGGCAAAATTTGTATTTATGGGGAGGCTGATATGGTATTTGGGAGTGTTGGGATTTGGGCTGGAAAAATTTTTGAATTGGTATTACTCGGTGTTTATCGTGACTAACGAGAGACTGGTAGATATTGATTTTATCAATCTGCTGTACCGGGTAGTGACGCATGTAAACCTGAATCACATTGAAGAGCCGTCGATGACGACGGGGGGGTTGGCAAGACTGATGTTTCACTACGGGGATGTGACGGTATCGACGGCGGCGGAAAATCCGAATGTAGAAGCGTTGAAAGTGCCGTACCCGGATAAAGTGGTGGCGATAGTTTCGGAGCTGGCGGAAGAGCTGGAGAAAAGGAGGGAAAGAGGGGAATGAACAATTTAGGACCGGCTTGGGAGTTTTTGCGGGGAATTACTCTCTGGGGGGTGGTGAAGTGGTTTATAGTAACGGGGATGGTGTTATATATGGTGTTTGCCGCGGTGATGGTGAAGCAGGCGGGGGTGATGACTGAGTCAGTGGAATCGGAGGCGAATAGTCTGGTGAAGCTTTTGGTGCGGGTTCACCTGCTGGCGACTGTAGTACTGACAGTTGCGGCATTGGTGGTGTTGTAGCTTAGGCAGTCTGTGGTATTCTTGAAGCTGGAATGGAGGTAAAAGTCGGGAAAATCGTGGGGAGGATGGACGGTCGGCAGTGGGGGCAGGTACATGACTTTTCGCCTGCTGCGGCGGCTGACAACGGGGGTACGGAAGAACAGGGTGAGACGACCGGAGACAGAGGACGGCTGATTGCGGTAATGGGTATTTGCAGAGAGGAGGCGGAGCAACTGAAGCTGGTGGAGACGGGGAGGGAAATTCTAGGACGAGTACATGAAATGTATTATGGGTCAGGAGAGACGGCTTTGTCGGCCTTGAAGAGGGCGGTGGAAACCGTAGTGGAGGAATTTGAAGGTGTGGAAGCGGGAGGTGTGGTAATTAAAGAAGGAGTAGTCTATGTAGTGGCGGGGGAAGGGATGGGAGTGTGGGTTAAAGCGGGGGAGAGGGAGGGGTGGCTTATTGACCCCAAAATTCAAAATACTGGCGAAGCCAGCGCTTCGCGAGCAAAATTCAAAATTCAAAGTTTTAGCGGGAGGGCGGTGGAGGGGGAAGTAATAGTGATGGGAAACGGGAGGTTTTGGACGAGCGTGCCCTTTGGAACAATGCGGATGGTGGTGGCGGGGTTGAACGGGGAAATGGAGACGGCCGTGGAGACATTACTGGCGGTAGAGCACGGGAGTGAGAAGGGGGGAGGAGAGGTGGGCACCATAATTAAGATTTCAGATATTAGATCTCAGATATTAGGAGAGCCGAAGACTTTGCCAGACTCTGGAGTGACGTCGGGGATAAATTTAGGGCAGAGGATAAGAGGAAAAGCGGGGCGGGTGTGGGGGAGTGTGTGGGGAAGACTAAAGTTATCTAAGCCGGGAGTGGTATACGTGGCGTATCAGGATAAAGCGGCAGCAAGAAAAAGAACCAGATATGCCGGGGTGGGGTTTTTGGTGGCGGCCTTACTTTTGGTGGGTGCGGGAAAGATACAGAAGCGGCGAACGGAGGTGAAATTGAGTGAGGAGAGGGTGCTTGTCGAGAAGGTGGTGCAGGAATACGAAGAAGCGCGCTCATTGATCGGGATGAACCCGACCAGAAGCCGACAGCTTCTGGCCAAAGTGGAAGGAGATTTGAAAGTGCTGGAGGAAAAGAAAGTAAAGGACGCCCGGATAGAACAGGTGAAACAAACCTGGGGTGAAGTATTGGGGGCAGCCTCAGGAGTAAAAAAGATACAAGCGAGGGAGGTGGTAGATCTGGGACTGGTACGGGAAGGAATGCGGGGGACAGCGATGGTAAAAGTGGGAAATAAACTTTGGGTGACAGACAGCCAGGGAGGGCGATTGGTTGAGGTGAATTCCGGGACGGGGGCAGTAAAGATCGCAGCCGGCGAGGAAAGCTTGGGTAAGCCGCAAACAATAGCCGCGGAGGGGGAGAAACTGGCAATACTGTCGGATAAGGGGGTAATACAATGTTCAATGATTAATGTTCAATGTTCAGTCGTGGTTGAGAAAGATAAGGAGTGGGGCGAGATAAAGGATATGCAATTGTTCGGGGGAAACATTTATTTATTGGAGAGTACGGGAAAGATCTGGAAGTATCCCGGGGGAGATGCGGGGTTCGGCGAGAAACGGGAGTGGACGAAAGAGGCAGGCGGGGGGCAAAATATGGCGATAGACGGAAGCATATGGGTGGTTAAGACCGACAAAGTAGAAATTATGAAATTTGCGCTGGGGGAGAGGGAGAGCTGGGGAGTAAGCGGGCTGGATAAGGAGTTGGGAGAAGGAGCGAGAATCTATACCAGTGCGGAGGCGGAGAAATTGTACATTTTGGACAGGGCAAACGGACGAGTAGTGCAACTGAAGAAAAACGGGGAGTACGAGGGGCAGATGACAGGGGGAGAGCTGGCAGGAGCGGAAGATATGGTGGCGGATGAAGGGGGGAAGAAAATTTACTGGATTGGGGGGAGCAAAGTGTGGGAGGCGGAATTGTGAAAGTGATAAACAGAAAAGCGAGGTTTGATTATGAGGTTGGGGAACGGGTGGAGGCGGGGATAGAACTACGCGGGCCGGAGGTGAAATCAGCAAAGCTGGGGCAGGTGGATTTGGGGGGATCACATATAAAAATTCAAAACGCAAAATTCAAAAGTCAAAAGGAAGCATGGGTCTATAACCTGAAGATTTTCCCGTATAAATATGCGGATAATACAAATTATGATCCGATGCGGCCCAGGAAGCTACTTTTGCATCAGCGGGAAATTGTGGCTCTGACGTCGAAAATGAAGCAGTCGCGGAGGAGTCTGGTACCGACGGCAATGTACACGAAAAGTGACCTGGTGAAAGTGGAAATAGCCCTGGCGAGGGGGAAGAGGAAGTATGAGAAGAGGGAGGAGATAAAGAGAAAGGAATGGAAAGAGAAAGGAATGTAGTTGGTGGAGATGGTGAAGAATCATTGGAACCAAATACAGGAATATATTTGGCATTGGTCATCGATATTGATGGGAGACCTGGAGAGGCAAGAAATAAGACTAAATTCCAATTTGGGTTTTGTAGCGGATACACATCTTAGTTTATGAACCAATATATGAGTAGACGATACTACCGGCCAAGGTATGCCTGCACAGCCTGGACACTTCTTCTGATTCTTTGTCCAGCTCTCTGGAAATTGTCTTCTGCCCACCTTTTTAATTCATCGTCAGTCTTCTTAACTTGGTCAGGAGATACTTTTTGCCTTCGAGCTAAGGCTTCTCTTGATGATTGGATGATTGCTTGTGGGTCTTGAGCTTCGACCTGGATTAGTAAGCCATTACCTCTTTGAACGAGAGTAAAAACTTGTTCGAGACTGCTTAATTCTTCATTAACTCCAAGACCTCTGGGGGCTTGCGCTTCTATTATTTGAGCTGCGGCTTCGATAGCGAGTGCGACAGCTCCTCTTCTTGCACTAGTTACGTCCTCATCTGTGATAGGAGCGTCTCCCGACTTGGTCCTTATGGCTTCAATGGCTTCTCTTGGGAAGCGTTGTGGGTCCAAGTAGGGCATTGAGTACCTGTTTTCCGTTCTTTCTCTGGCAACTTTTAAGGCCATTCGCCCTATTTGTGCGGCTGTGTCAAATTCTTTCCCCTTATTGTTTCCTGATTCGTCGGCTTTTACTTCATTTGGGATGGGTAGGTCAGACATAAGCCAATTATACATTTATACATCCTACCAACAAAAAATCTGGCAAATAGCCAGATTTTTGATTGGTGGAGATGGGGGGAGTTGAACCCCCGTCTGAAATGGTTTGAAAACTCGGTTTACAAGCTTTATTTTTTTGCGGTTAGTGGTCTTGGCTGCAGCGAGTCTAACCGCGTGACTTTTGCAGTGCACCTCGATTGGTATCCGCCTTAAAAATGCAGTCGAGGAAACAAATTTAAGACGCCAGTCACGGCTGCTTAAGCGTAAGCTAGCGCAAAGCCGCGATTGGGAGTGGGACTACCAAAAAGATAGTCAGCCACCTGTGTCAGTTTATTTTTGACACTTAAAGTTTGAATCTGTTTAGCGAGTATGATTCGAACTCGGCTTGCCGAATTTTAAAGTGCCAATCCATCGATGCCCGGCATCCCCAAGATATGCCTGGATTATACCAATTTAGCGCAGAAATGTCTAGTTTCTGGCTGAGGCAACCCTGCCTCGCTGTTTGTGGTTTACTGGTAATTACCAGTTTGTTTTTTCTATTTGTCCATTCTTTTGCTCGTGCGAAAAGAATGGACGAAGAAAAGCACGCCCTCACACTCGCTATTCGCACTTCGTAAAATAAAGATGCTGCGGGGAGATATGCCGGTCCTCGCCAGGTAGAGTATTTTGCTCGTGCTCATTTAACGCTCCTGGTTCGGGGGGTATATTGAAAAAGTGGACTTGTTAGACTTACTCTTTCCTAAGAAATGTGTAGGGTGCGGGAGGTGGGGAAAGTATGTGTGCCGGGAGTGTGAGGTGGGGATGTGGGAAGAGGAGCAGATCTGCCCAGTGTGCGGACGGCCGAGCCGGTACGGGGAAAAACACAAGTATTGCCAAAAGCCCTGGAGTATGGAGGGGTTGAGTTGCTTTTGGGCGCATGAAGGGATAGCCCGGAAGCTGATCAGTGAGGCGAAGTACAGATATTATTATGATTATTTAGGAGAGTTGTTAGTAGACGGTTTGTCGTTCCTAGATAGGCCAGAGTTTGCGAAGTTGAGGGAGTTTTTGGGGACACAACCGGTTGTGGTTGGGGTGCCCTTGCACCCGAGGAGATTGAGGGAGAGGGGGTTTAACCAGGCGGAGGTAATTGCGAGGCAATTGAGTAAGAGATTTGAGATATTTGACCTGCGGTTAGAGGTAGAGACGGGGTTGTTGAAACGGATTAGGGATACGGGGAAGCAAGTAGGGAGGACGCGCGAAAAAAGGCTGGAGGCGATGAAGGGAGCGTTTGTCGTAAATTCAAAATTCAAACATAAAAATTCAAATCAAATTCAAAATTCCAAATTTCAATTAACTAAGAATGTGCTGTTGGTGGATGATGTGTGGACGACGGGAGCGACGCTTTCGGAATGCGCCAAGGTGTTAAAGCAGGCTGGAGTAAAACAAATATGGGGATTGGTGTTGGCCAGGTGAAATTACTGTAATCGGGGGAGGAGACGGGAGTAGAGGAGGATTTTTTCTTCTTTGGCTATTTGGGCGTAGCGAGGGGAGGGGGAGGGGAGAGTGATGAGTCGGATATGCGGGAATCGGGTGAGCAAGCGGCCGAAGTGCGCGTGGAACTTATCGGCAACAAAGCGGCTGGTGAAGTAAATTTTGTGAATATTGTTTTGGGACAGAATATTTCTGATTACCCGGGTGTTGTAGACGATATCTATAAGGTTGGTATCGAGGTTGTTGCCGGCGCTTCTGTCACAGCGGTAAATAATGTCAGTGACGGCGAAACTTAGCCGGGTAAATAATTGCTGTTGGGATTTTTTACTGTTCAATTTGAGATGGTAAACAGCCTCAAGAATAGACCAGAATTGGTTTCTGGGGGAGTTGTAGAACCAGTCGTACCCGGGGGCGGGTTTGCCGACAAAACTGCCTAAGATAAGATACTTGGTGAGGGGGGGGGCAAAAGCCGGGAAGGGATGGGTTTCGAGCATTTTAACAAGAAACCTAGTTTTCTAAGAATAGGCTCTCAATTTTCTTTATTTCGTTCTCGCAACCTGGAAATCTGATGGTTTTTTCTTGTCCGTCAAGATTTACTTTGTATATGGCAGAATAATCTAATACGATTGGTGCTTCACAGCTGTTATCCATTATTCCAGATTGCTTTATTTGGCCTATTACTTGATCTACTAAATTCTTGCTTAAGTTCTTTTCGCCATTTTCATTACCTTCAAATACCAACCTTCCTGAACCATAAAGTTTGGTGCTTTGAGAACAAGGGCCTCCACCCGGGGGACAGGGTCCCCACCCCTCGTTTTTCTCAAAGATTACCAGACTGAACGGTATCGGTTTTGAATTACCAGAGGATAATTCTTTAGTTTGAAAGGACTTGTAGAAGACAAACCCCCCTACAGTAATCGCCAGTAACAATGTAACTATGACTAAATATTTTTTCATAGGTTAAGCGGAAGGGGTGGGATTCGAACCCACGGTCCCGCTAAGGCGAGACAGAGGTTTTCAAGACCTCCGCACTAGGCCACTATGCGACCCTTCCAGTGAGTGAATTATATCACTAACTCTTGACTGGAACTTCGGGTTTTGTTAGCCTTAAGCGGAGTACGAGTATGGAGGCTAGAAGGGAACTACTGGGGGATCTGATGTTTACTCCAAAAGCCGTGATGAATAGGGAAAACAAAAAGGTATGGTTGTATAATCAAAGCGAGGTTTTGGGGTATTTGTGGGTGGTGGGAACCCATAATCCGTGATTACCAAAACGCCTGGAGGAGTCCGATAGAGGCCTATTCGGGAAGTTTGCTAAACTTCTGTCCCGAAAGGGACACGTGGGTTCGAATCCCACCTCCTCCGCCAGTATTTTGTGATATATTGGAGGTATGGTACCACCGGTACAAGTGGAGCAGGAAAAAACGTTGGTGGTGTGGAAGGCGCCGGCCAGGCCGTTTAAGCCCAGAGGGAGCCAGTTTTTAACGGTACCGATGGTGATTGCGATCCTGGTGGGGATAATTCTGCTTTTGGCAGGCGAATGGATGCTGATTGCAGTGGTGGCTTCGCTGGTGTTTGCATATTATGTATGGTCGACTATTCCTCCGGTAGAGGCGGAATTTTCGATCACGACCCGGGGGGTGCGGGTGGCTGGGCAGTTGTATGTGTGGGAAGTACTGACCAGGTGGTGGATTACAGAGAAGTGGGGAGCGAGGATATTGACAATAGAAACGCCGGTGGTGACGGTGGGGAGAATTTTGATGCCGCTTTCTAAGCAAGCGGAAAAAGAGGTGGAGACAGAGATGGGCAAGTATTTGCTAAAGGAACAGCCGGCGGATACGTGGCTGGATAAAGCAGGACGGTGGATGACGGAGAAGTTTCCCCTGGAAGAGAAAGTATAGATTGTTGACTTCGGGTTATATTAGGTATACACTGGACTAGTGGGACGATGAAGAGGTTTCGGATATGGTAAAGCAAAGAAAGTGGCCCACGGAAATAAGAGAGAGCGCTTTGTGTATGAGAAAAAAAGGTGCGACGTACAGTGAAATAAGGAAAAGATTGTTGGTTGCGAAGAGCACCTTAAGTGAGTGGTTTAGAGATTTGCCTAATACAAACCACTTGTACTATACAGACAGGAGTAAATGGATGGAGACAATAAGGGAATTGTCGGTGAAAGTAAGAAGAGAAAGTAAAAGCAAGAAAAACCAGGAATTAATGATGGAGATAAGAAGAAGCGTTGAAGGGTGGGGCTTGTTGAATTATGGAGAGTATGAACAATCTTTATTAAGTATGTTGTATTGGGCTGAGGGGAACAAGGTGGGAGGTCGTGTGCAGTTCACTAATACAGATCCTAGGTTGGTATATTTGTTTATTACTCTTTTTCGACGGTGTTATGAGGTTGATGAGAGTAGGTTGAGGGTAAGATTGCATTTACATTATTATCATAGGGCCAGAAAGGTGATTCGATTCTGGTCGGAGTTGTTAGGAATATCCCCGAAAGCGTTTGGAAAAATTTATTGGAAAAAACGAAGTAAGGAAAGGAGATTTAGGAAAAATCAGACTGGAATATGTTCTGTTAGGTATAATAATACTTGTTTCTTGGAGCAGATACTAGGTTACGCTTATGCGATTGCGGATAGGATTGCTCCTGTAGCTCAATGGACAGAGCGCGGCCCTGCGGAGGCTGAAATGTAGGTTCGATTCCTACCAGGAGCACTCAGGTGGGGTGCAGGAGAGGTTTATCTGCCAGGTCTCGAAAACCTTGGGGGCGCTTTGCGCCCACGCGAGTTCGAATCTCGCCCCCACCGCCCCGCCCCTATAGCTCAACGGATAGAGTGGCAGTTTCCGGAACTGTTGATGCAGGTTCGATTCCTGCTGGGGGCACTATTTTGAGGGAATATAATCGGGGAATGAGAGGAAAGTATGTGAGTCGGGCGGGAGTGAAGTTGGAAGCGGCCTTGAGACATTTTGGGGTGGAGGTGGAGGGAAGAGTGGTTTTGGATGTGGGGGCGGCGACGGGCGGGTTTACCGATTGTTTATTGCGACAGGGAGCAGTCCGAGTGCATGCGGTGGAAACGGGATACGGGCTGCTGGCGTGGAAATTGAGACAAGATCCGAGAGTGGTAGTTTGGGAGAGGACTAATATTTTGTACCAGGTGCCGATTGGGGAGAAAGTTGATTTAGCAGTAGTAGACACAAGCTGGACGAGGTTACATCTGGCAGTACCGGCGGCAAGCAGATTTGTGAAGGTTGGAGGAGTGATTTTGGCTTTGATTAAACCGCAGTATGAAGTGGAGAAGAAGAAGCTAAAAAAAGGCGTCTTGGGGGAGGGACGAGCGCGGGAAGTGGCGGAGGAGGTACGGCGGCGATTGATGGAGTTGGGGTTTAGGCTGACTGAGGTGGTGGAGTCGGCGATAAAAGGGGAGGGAGGAAACAGCGAGTTTTGGGTTAGAATTGATTTATGAAGCGGGAGTTTTCGGCGGGCGGTTTGGTGTATAAGAGGATAGGGGATAAAGTGGTGTGGCTTATTAGGAGGCCGGCGGTGAATCCAGAGTTTAAGGGGAATCTGGGATGGAGTTTTCCTAAGGGATGGATTGACGACGAGGAAGGAGGAAAAGAGCCGGGAAAGAGAGCCAGGGGAGAAGTGAGAGCAAGCGGGGCGGAGATGGAGGAGTCGGCTTTGAGGGAAGTAAGGGAGGAGGGAGGAGCGGAGGCTAAGATTGTGGGGAAATTGCCGACAATTAGATTTTTTTTTACCAACCAGACAGGAGAAAAAGTGATGAAGTTTATCACTTATTATGTGATGGGGTATGTGGGTGAAGCGGCGGAAGGTGTGGGGTGGGAGACGGCGGAGGTAAAGTGGGCGGAGGAAGAAGAGGCGTTGAAATTATTGGCATTTAAAAGTGAGAGAGAAATGCTGTTGGGGGCGAAGGCATTGGTACAATAGACCGGTATGCGGTGGGAATGGCCGATGAGAATATTAATGTGGGGGCTGGTAGGGGTGACGTTGTGGCTGGTGGGGTGGCGGACACTAGACCCGGATTTTGGCTGGCATGTACGGATGGGAAATTATATTTTGGCAAACGGAATACCCCAAACTGACCCCTTGTCATATACGATGCCAAACTTTCCCTTTATTGACCATGAATGGTTGACGAATGTACTGATGGCTGTAGGATACGAGAGGTTGGGAATGGCGGGGCTGGCGGTAGTGTTTGCCGTGCTGACGCTTCTAGTAGTATGGGTGGCTATTCCCCGGGCCTTATGGCGGTGGGCGGATGCGGTGGTGATATTGGGGGTGATTGTGTTTTTGGGGCGGGCGGGAGTGAGGCCGCAGGTAATAGACTGGTTGTTTTTGGCGATCCTACTGCGGGTGGTGGGTGAGGAAAAGGTGTGGCAGAAGTGGAAGTGGGGAGTGGTTCCATTTATGATACTGTGGGCGAACTTGCACGGCGGGTTTGCGATGGGAGTGGCGGTTTTGGGGATAGTGTTGGGAGTGAAATTTTGGGAGAAGAGGAGGGTAATAATAGCAGATGCGGGAGTGTGGATACTGGCGGTGGTCGGGACGTGGATTAATCCGTATGGACCAAGACTGTGGCATGAAGTATGGATGCAGATGACGGATAGTAATTTGAGGTGGACAATAGCTGAATGGCAGCCCTTTTTTGCCTGGATGGAACTGGGGTTTTGGATGCTGGTTGCGCTGGCGGGGGCGATAGTATGGAGATATAGAGGGGAAACGGCGAAATGGAGGTGGGCGGTGATGGGGTTGACACTGGCGATGGGGCTGTCTAGTCTGAGACATATGCCGCTGTTTGTGGTGGCGGTGTGGCCGGCGGCGGCGGAGGGATTGAAGAGATTTTATGAAGAGATTTCGGGTAACCGGGAGGCAATTAGGCGGGCGGTGAAGTTTTATATATTGTTATTGGTAACAATAGGGGCATTGGGGGTTTATGAGCTGGGAATGAGAGGATGGTTGGTGGTAAAAGGACAAATGGGGCTGAGGTATCCACAGGAGGCGATAAATTGGCTAAGAAAAGAGGGGTCTGCCGGCGAGGTGTTTGCGTGGTATGGATGGGGAGGATACCTGGATTGGAAGATGCCGGAAAGACGAGTGTTTATAGACGGACGGATGCCCAGCTGGAGATGGAGGTCACCTGATCCGCGTTTTGCAGATTGGGTGTTTAAAGATTATTTGCGGGCGACGGAAAAGGGAGAATTTGGGGAGGTGTTTAGTAAATACGGGGTGGAGGCGGTGCTGTGGCCGAATGGGAAAATGATGGAACCTATATGGTGGGAAAAGAAGATTTTGGAATGGTGGAAGAAGCGGCGGGGTGAGGGGGATAAGAAGACTTTCTTCGGGAGACTGGAGGAGGCGGGATGGAAGAGGGCGTATGAGGATGAAGTGGCAGTGGTGTATGTGAGGGAGTAAAATTTGGGGGTTGGAAGGGTGCGAGAGCGGTTTAATCGGCACGCTTGGAGAGCGTGTGTGGGCGAAAGCTCACCGCGGGTTCGAATCCCGCCCCTTCCGCTGTGGTTACGGGGAGAAAGAAAAGATGGTGACTTGAGGATTTTGGTAGACTGACTTGTACCGGGGGGAATTTTGAAGTTGTTGGGTAAGCAGACAAACCTCGCAAGCCTGGGAGAGCAAGGAATTATCCCGGGAGATGAGGATATATTGGAAGATCGGGAGGCTGCGGAAAGTCGGGGAGGAGAAGATGGATTCGAGGCAGGATGGATCCTGCAAATAGCAGCCCTTGATTTTCTGATGAAGTTTTTTTCGGAGGCGGAATTCATGATTGGGGAGCCATTCAGTACCTTGGGGAGTAGCAAGGCTGATTCTTTGAGAGAGAGCGGGGAACCACTCTAATAAGCTGTCCATTCCCCAGGATGAAAATATCTGGGGGGAGAGAATAAGGAACCGTGAGTTGGGGGGAGTGTACTGTTTAACCCATTCGATAGCAGTTTTTTCAGAGGAAGAAACTGAGTCGAAGTAGCGGTTGTCGGGAAGGATGAAGGCGATGGCAGAAACAAGAAGATATAAGGGAATGATTAGGAGAGCTAATAGTGAGCGGAAGGAGAAGGGTTTGATAATATGAGTGAAGAACGGCAGAAGGAGGGAAGTAACAGCATGAGTGATAACCAAGGACATAGGAACAACGATAAAGTTGAGGAAGTTTCTGGGAGCGATGATAATTGGGAGATAAAACCAGGAAAGTAGCCACCAAGCTCTTTTTTGGATAGTGACAACTAGACCTAAGAGAGTGAGGGTGCCGAGTACAGGGAGGAAGACCTCGTCAGTGACGGAGGATAAAGTGAGAAAGAGGGTGTAACTAGTCGGATCGAAGGCCTGAAGACCTGAAGCGGCGGCATTCAGAAAGGGGGATAAACCATGGCGGGTGAGAATAAGCATCCACCAGGGACTGGTTAGAATCAGGGAGGTAAGGATGATGGCTGATACTTTTTTGATACCGCTAAAGTTAGGGGTGAAGTGAAGGGTAAGAAAGATGAGGCTGGAGACGGCGAAGAAGGTCAATTCCAGATGAGAGATGATGGTTAGAGCCAGAAGAAGGGAAGAAATGAGAAAATATGTTTTTGAGGATTGACGGAAAAATTTAGCAGAGTAAGCGAGGGTGAGGATGGAGAAAAGCTGGCCGAAGGATCGGGTTATCCCACCACCCATAATTTGCCACTCAAAGGAGCGGGGAAGGAGAGTGAAAATGAGGGTCGCGAGGAGAACGTCTTTCGATTTGAGCACTTGTTTAGCCAGAAGGAAAAAAGCCGGGACGGTTAAAGTGGAAACAACCAGCGGCAGGAAACGAAAAAGGGAGAGGAGAGGAAGAGGGAGGGTGTTTAGTAAGGCAGTAACATACAAACTGAGAGGGGGGTAAGCGAAGGGGATGAGCGAGGAATTAAAAGAAGTGAACATGGGTAACTTAAACCCGGCGGCCTGAATGTCTTGGACCATGGTGTAAAACATACCGCCGTCGTTTAGAGGAAAACTAGAAGGAAGGACAGCAAAAAGACGGAGACAAAAGGCCAGGGAGGTAATGATGACAAGGGAATCGAGGGTGGGGAAAAAGGAGGATTTGGGGTGAGATGGCATGTTGAATATTAGGGAATGTTACCAAACGAGAGTGTGCTTTAAAATAATAAGGTAGGAGTTGTAAGCATGGGGAAAGCGACGATAGCAATCTGGTTTATGGTGGGAATGTATTTCGGATATTTCGGGGTGGTAACTAAACCATGGGAGGGGGACAGTCTGGCGTATCATATTCCGATTGCCCGGATAATTTCCGAGGGGAGATGGGGGGACAGGGCGGCGCTGAGTTCGCCGCTTTATTATTATCCGGGGGGAACAGAGGCAATGCTGGCGGTGATGATGAGATTGGGTCTGCCGCTGAACTTGTTTAATGTGGCAGGGTGGGTGGCGTTGGTAATTCTGTCGCGAGAGATGGGAAAGAAGTTGGGAATGGAAAGGGGGTTGGCAACTATATTCGGGATAAGTGTCGGGATGTGGCCGTCGGTAATAAGACTTATCATGACGCAGACGGTAGACATTTGGCTGGCGGTATTTTGGGTATGGGTTTGGTTACTGCTTTGCAGTCCCGGGAGAAATTGGAAGTATTGGGGACAGTTGGGGGTGGCGACGGGAATGCTGATTGGCAGCAAGTATTCGGGAATATTGTTTGCGGTGATAATGTTTGGATTTTACGGCAGGGGGCTGGTGCGAAATTTGAGTTGGCGGGCGGTAGTGGCGGGAGCGGTGGGGGTGGGGATGTTTGGCTTGTTTTGGTATATCCGAAATTGGGCATTGACGGGTGACCCGGTGTATCCGGCAACTTTTTGGTTTTGGGTAGGCGATGTGCAATTTAAGGTAAATAATTGGGCATTTTGGAAAACGCTGGTATATGTCCCGGGGGGATGGGGAAAAATGGCTGAGGCGGCAGTGTCAGAGTATCTGGTATGGCTGCCGCTGGGAATGGGTGCAGCGCTTTTGAGACGAAATAGAATTGCGATTCTGGGGTTGGTGAATTTGGCGGCGTGTCTAATATTACCGTCGTGGCCGGAGAATATGATTTCTGATTTGCGATATATTTATCCGGTGATGATTCCTCTGACAGCCGGGGTGTTTTTGTGGGCCAAAGAAAAAGGGAGAGAAGAAGTGATAGGGGCGGTGGCTCTGGCGAGTATAGCGGCAGTATTGACGCAGTTGGATTATCACCCTAAATTACTGGTGTTAATTATTGTTATAGTCGGGTTGTGGGCAGCATTGGAAGTCAAAAGAACAAAATAGAAGTTAAAAGTTGGCGGGGGGAAGCGGCGGCGATTTTACTGGTTGTAGTGGTGGCTATTTGGAGTGTGTGGCCGGTGGTGTTGCGGCCCGGGAGGGTGGCGGATTTTGGTAAGGACGGTGAGTTGATTATTTGGATAGTGAACCAGTCGATACAGAAATTACACTTCGGGAATACTTGGGGTAGGGAGGGAAGTTTTTTTGACGGGAACATATTTTATCCGTATAAAAATGTATTGGCCTATTCAGACATGTTTATTGTTTCCGCGTTTTGGGGAATGGTGCCGGTTTGGCTGACCGGAGATCCGGCGGCAGTGTCGGGGGCGATCATGACATTGGGGCAGGTGCTGACTATGTTAATTGTGTACTTGTGGTGGCGGCAAATGACTGGGAAAAAGTGGGCAGCAATGGTGGGGGTAATTGCGTTAGGGCTGTCACAAATCAGGTGGCATTATCAGGTGCATTTGCAAATGTGGAGTATGCAGTATTGGCTGGTAGCCAGCTGGCTGGTGATTAGTTGGCTGGAGGAAAGTAAGAGAAAGAAAACCTGGAAACTTTATTTAGGGGCGGGGATATTGGGGATG
>MEXE01000008.1:21306-28688 GCA_001775555.1 Candidatus Amesbacteria bacterium RBG_19FT_COMBO_48_16
ATTTTTAATTTTAAATCAATTCTTTAATTCTGAAATGTTAAAAAATATATTGTTGGCAGTGCTGGTTTTTGGGATGGTGGCGTTTTTACCGATGAGGGTATACCGGCAGGTGAGTAGGGACTTTAATTTTACCCGGTCGATAAGGGAGGCGGCAAACGGGGGGATGAGCATAGATGATCTCTGGGGAAGATTTTTCAGTCCGGGACTGTATTTACTGTTGTTAGTAGCAATTGTCAAAATTTCTAAAACCGAATTTCTAAATCCTAAACAAATCCCAAATCCCAAATCCCAACATTACCAAAAAGAAACTAAGTGGTTGGCGGCGGTACTGATCATGGGTTTGGTGATGGCGATGGGGCCGGTGGTTAAATGGCAGGGAGACACAGTGAAAATTGCAGGGAAATATCCGATACCTTTGCCATATGCGGCGGCGTACTACCTGGTGCCGGGGATGCCGGCTTTTAGGACACCATCACGCTGGATTTGGGTAGCGGCGTGGGCAGCCAGCGGGCTAATTGCTATTGCGATAGCCCAAACTCAAAATTCAAAATTCAAAATTCAAAATCTAGGAATTATTGCGGCAATGGTAGTAGCAGTAGTCGGGGGGACGGGGCTGACTGATTATCGGGAGGTGCCGAAACCGGAGGAATACCCATCTGTTTACCAGTGGCTTTCGGTGCAACCGGGGAGAGTAATAGTGGAACTGCCGGCGGGGGATGAAAATGTGGAGGCAGACAGAATGCTTTTCAGCCTGGTGCACGGAAAAAATTTACTAAACGGATTTTCGGGGTTTATGCCGCCGGAAAGAAGAAGGTTTTTGGACAAATTGAACCAGGAGTGGCCAAGTGAAAGTACGACTGAGGAGCTGAAACGATTAGGGGTGGATTGGGTAGTGGATCACAGAGGCGGATATACTAAAGTGAGTAAGCCATGAAGAAAGTGATTATTTTGATTGGTGCGGGGATGTTAATGCTATTGGGAGTAGGGGGTAGTTGCGGAGTAAGCGGAGTAAAGATATTAAAGGGGATGGCAGAGAATCGGCCGGGGGAGTTTGGCCGCTGGCAGGGTGTTTTTCGGTGGTGTGCCCGGGGACTGCCTTTTGTCGATAACTTACCGGAGTGGGTGGGGGATAAAACTTATATAGTGCTGCTGCAAAACAACACGGAACTGAGGCCAACCGGTGGATTTATGGGCAGTTACATACGAGCGAGGTTTAAAGACGGAGGATTAGTTGATTGGACAGCGCAAGACATATATGAGCCGGATGGGAAGCTGGCGGGACATGTGGAACCGCCGTACCCGGTGCAGGAAGCTTTCCGGCAGGGATGGTGGCGCTTGCGGGACAGCAATTGGGATCCGGATTTCGCCTCGGCGGCGGCGACTGTGGCCTGGTTTTTGGAGCAAGGAGGAGAAGAAAAGATTGACGGGGTGATGGCAATTAATTTGGAGCTGGTGAATTCGATTCTGAAGATATTGGGGCCGGTGGAAGTGGTAACGTACGGCGAAACAGTGACGGACAAGAACTTGTATAACCTGGCGCAAAGCTATGCTGAAGTGGATTGGAAACCGGGGTCGACGCAAAAACGGGATTTTCTGGGGGCGGTGGGGACGGCGGTGTGGGAGCGGATGAAAAACATACGGCCGGGACAGGCAGTCAAACTGGCCGGTTTGGTAAAAGCACAACTGGATAAAAAACAGATTTTGGTGTGGATCGGGGAGGAGAAGCTGCAGGCGGAAATCAGGGAATGGGGCTGGGACGGGGGGTTGGGAAACTATTACGGGGACTATTTATATATAGTAGAGACAAACTTGGGAGCGAATAAGGCGAACTGCTGTATCAATAGAGAGTTGAGACATGAGGTAGAGATAGGAGACGGGGAGTTGAGAGAGAGAATAGAGGTGGAGTGGCAAAATGATAATCCGTTTGAGAACCCTAGGCCGCCGTATTTCTGGGGAGGGGATTATATAGATTACGTGCGGGTGGTGGTACCGAGGGAAGCGAGGGTTGTAAGTGTAAGTGTAAGCGGTGAGAAATTAAGACCGCAAACGCAGGGTGATTTTGCGAGGCCGAGTTCACTGCGGCAGGAGAGATCGGAAGAAGTGTGGGTGGAGGAGGAGAGGGAGAGAGTCAGAATAATAGGGTTTTGGGTAGTAGTGCCGGCGAGGGAAAGAGTCGCGGCAGAAGTGAAATATGAATTACCGGGAGACGAGTTTGCCGATATGTACCGGGTGCTGGTAAAAAGACAGCCGGGGATAGAAAAATTTGCGTACCGGTTGACGGTGAATGGAATAGTGAGGCGGGAGGGGGAAGTAATGAAAGACGAGAGGATTGAGGCGGGGATGGAGTGAGGTGGGACTGGGGGGTGTGGTAACATTCGAGTGATGGACCAGGTGGAAGAGGTTAAAAGCAAGGTGGACATGGTGCAGTTGGTATCAGAGTATATCCCACTGAAGAAAGGGGGAAGAAACTATAAGGGGTTGTGTCCGTTTCATGGGGAAAAAACGCCGTCGTTCATGGTGAACCCGGAACTGCAGATATGGAAATGCTTTGGGTGCGGAGAGGGGGGGGATGCATACACTTTTTTGCAGCGGATGGAGGGGATGGAGTTTGGAGAAGCCCTGCGGACGCTGGCGGAGAAAGTGGGGGTGAAACTGACGGCATACCGGCCGAGCCAAACAGAGGAAGTGAAAGAGAGACTGGTGAGAGTAAACAGCCTGGCGGCTGAGTTTTACCATTATTTATTGATGCAGCATCGGTTGGGAGAATCGGCACGGCAGTATTTGAGGAAACGAGGAATAAAGGAGGAAGTGACGGAAAAGTTTAAACTCGGGTTTGCACCGGAAGGGTGGGATTTCCTGATGAAGTATTTGGTGGGAAAGAAAAATTTTGAGGTGCAGGATTTGGAGAGGGCAGGGTTGGTAGTCAAAGGCCAAAACTTTTATGACAGGTTTCGGAATCGGGTGATGTTTCCGCTGTCTAACCACCGGGGGCAAACGGTGGGGTTTGCCGGGAGGGTAATGCCAGCCACCTCCGCTGAAGCTGCGGCTAGCCAAGGGGCTAAATATGTGAATACACCGGAGACGGAGATTTACCACAAAGGCGAGCTGTTGTACGGATTGGATGTGAATAAGACTGAGATCAAGACAGCCGGCTGGGCGGTGGTGGTGGAGGGGGAGCTGGATTTGCTGGCCAGTTACCTGGCCGGAGTGAAAAACGCGGTGGCGGTGAAGGGATCTGCCCTGACTACCCAGCAGGTGGATTTGGTGAGACGGTATGCGGGGACGGTGGTACTGGCACTTGACGCGGACGTAGCGGGAGACGCGGCGGCCAGGCGGGGGATAGAAGTGGCGGAAAGAGCGGGAGTAGTAGTGAAAATCCTGAATTCAAAGTCCGAAATTATAAACCCGAAGCAGTATAAAGATCCGGGGGAGTGGGGAGTGGCAGATCCGGAAGGCTGGCGGGCGGCAGTAGGGAAAGCGATACCAATTTATGACTATTATCTGGAGTCGGCGGTAGCCAGGTATGGTCTGGATGGGGTAGGGAAAGGCAAGATTTCTCGGGAGCTGGCGCCGATCTGGGTTAATATTTCTGACGAAATTGTCAAAGCCCATTATGTGCGGAAGCTGGCGGAAGTACTGGAGGTGAGGGAGGAGGATGTCCGGGCACAACTTGGTAAAATCTCAAGTACTGGATCTCAAACCACAAGGGATCCATCCGCTACGGTCGGGATGACAATTAAGACGAGACGCGAGGTGGTGGAGGAATACGTGGTGGGGTTGGCACTGCGAAACGGGATGGTGGGGAAGTTGATCGGATCGTCAGTAAGCCAGTGGGTAGAGATGCCGTTTTGGAAAAAGGTGGTAGAACAGTTCTCAGTCCTAAGTCCCCAATTTTCAGGGGTGAAAGAGCTGATCGGGGCATTACCTGCGGAATTGAGGGGGAGAGTGGAGGAACAAATGCTGGTGGAAGACCGGTTTGAGGAAGGGGACGCAGAGCGGGAGTGGGAGAAAGCAGTGCGGGAACTGGAAGAAATAGAGGTGAGAGAGAGAATTGAAAAAATGAGAGAGGAGGCTCAGGGTAGAGGAGAGCTGAGAGGGCTGACGAAGAGGCTGGCTGAGTTGACGAAAGACAAGTAGAGGAGTATATTGCAGGCAGGTTTAGGTTATGACGCTCCGGTGAGCTGTGGCTACCGGAGTTGACACAGGCCTTTTTTATGTGGCGGAGCCACATTAATATATGGCAAAAGCGGCGAAACCAACAACAGGAATGGCGCAATTGGCGGCGAAGGGGAAACACCAGGGGTATTTGACTTTGGACGAGATATTGGAAGTGTATCCGGACGCTGAGGAGAAGATTTCTGAATTGGACGGGTTGTTTGGGAAACTTTTGGAGATGGGGGTGGACGTATTTGAGACGACTTCCGAGGAGGACATGGAGGTGGATGAAAAAGCAGTGGCGGAACTGGATAAAGAAATTGAGGCGCTGACCAAGATGGAGGTAGGGGTGACTACAACTGACCCGGTGAGGATGTATTTGAGGGAGATAGGGAAAATCCCGCTTCTGAAACCGGTGGAGGAGATTTCCCTGGCGCAAAAAATTGAAAAGGGTGATAGGCGGGCGAAGAAAAAATTGACGGAAAGCAACCTGCGGCTGGTGGTGTCCATTGCTAAGAAATATGTGATGCGGGGATTGTCGCTTTTGGATCTGATCCAGGAGGGGAACCAGGGGCTGATCCGGGCGGTGGAGAAATATGACTGGCGCAAAGGTTATAAATTTTCAACATATGCCACCTGGTGGATCCGGCAGGCGATAACGCGGGCGATTGCGGACCAGGCCCGAACCATCCGGATCCCGGTACATATGGTGGAGACGATAAATAAACTGATCCGGATCCAGCGACAGCTGATGCAGTCACTGGGGCGGGAGCCGACGGCGGAGGAAATTGCGGAGACGATAGGAGAGATGACGGCGACCAGGGTGCGGGAGATATTGAAAATTGCCCAAGATACCACATCTTTGGAGACGCCGGTGGGAGACGAAGATGACTCAATGCTCGGAGATTTTATAGCCGATACGTCACAACCAACACCGATTGAGGCGGCTTCCAGAGAGCTACTTAAGGAGAATATTGAGGAAGTATTATCTTCACTTACTGACAGGGAGGCAAGAGTGCTGCGGATGCGGTTTGGGCTGGACAGCCGGAATCCGATGACACTGGAGGAGGTGGGGCGGGAGTTCGGGGTGACCCGGGAGCGGATCAGGCAGATTGAAGCTAAAGCGTTGAGGAAGCTGAAGCATCCGAGTAGGAGAAAGAAATTACAGGATTATTTGGATTAAGGTTTCTAGGCCATTCGACGTTTGCACATGCGCTTCTCGACTGCCTGGTCGTTGCCGGACGTTCGCGGCTCGGGATGCTATTTGCAAAATGTCTGCATGGCCTTTTATTTTGGAACTATCGTCTGCGCAAACTCCTTAAAACGCAGGTTTATCGGCGCTGATTTTTAGATGCTCACGCTTGGGGAATAGGCACTTGTGCTTTGAGATGGTCCGGTTGGCTTTGGATATTGGGGGATGGGGTCAGATGCGGGGTGTCCAGTCCTGGGTATTCACAAAGGTCAATCCTAATCCGAAGATTAGTGTAAACATGAACAAAATTAAGGTTTCCTCTCCGGAGTATGAGAGTTTTCCGTCGGAGAACTGGTCTACAGCGGTCCATACACCGGTGGGGATTCCGGAAACGGCCGCGGCAATCCAAGTAGCGTGATTTCTATGATCTTGGAGGAATCCTGGAGCGGGGGGAAGGGAGTCGATTTGGCTTTCCAGCATAGCTTTGGGGTGGGGGAGTATTTTATCCGGGCAGAATGGAGAAAAGCAAATAGAGCGGATGGTGATGGGTAGTTTTGGATTTTGGGAGGTTCCTGTTGCCAATCAGTTATAAACCGAATAAAATACGAAGTGATGCCCGAGACTAGAACGTATAGGGATAGGAGAGATGTGCTACTTGCAGCTGTGAGAGAGAAGCGCAGGAGAGTAAAGCTCGTGGCGATTAAATACAAAGGAGGGAAGTGTATGATTTGTGGTTATCGGAAGTACGCTGGGGCTTTGGATTTACACCATGTTGGTAGGAAAGTATTTGGCATTGGCGACAGTGGGTATACTCGCTCATGGGATGATATTAGGAATGAGTTGAGAAAATGCGTGCTGCTTTGCGCCAATTGTCACAGAGAAGTAGAAGGGGGAATAACTAGAGCTCCGAGGCTAAGGCAGAGTAGGGAAAAATTATGGAAGATAAGATAAAATAGCTTTGTTTGTTAACATTCCCCTGTAGCTCAATGGTAGAGCGCTCGCCTGTTAAGCGAAGGGTTGGAGGTTCGAGTCCTCCCGGGGGAGCCAATTAGTTTTTATTATAACCAAGTAATTATCGCGTAGTGTCGCCATAATCGGTGTTGGCACTACTTCCACAATCACCCTGTTTTTAACAATTAGCTTTTCGTAAAAGAAGCGTAAGTAGTGTCTTTTCAAAAAACCTGGTGCATCATTGTAGGCTTGGTAAATATTACGAGTAAAAGCTAGCACCTCCTCAATCACGTTAATATCCACCTTATTCTTGTTATCAATATCCTGCATTTTGGTATCTAATCCAACGATATGCGCTTGTATTTCGGCGTGTTTGCGCTTAAATGTATCCCGCTCAATACTACCGTCAATAAGCACGTCCTCAAGCTTGTTGCGCCTACCCTCTAAAGCTAACCTTTGGTTTAATATGCCTTGCTTAAGGCTTGTGGAGTTGGCGCGGTTAGTATCAACCATTTCGCGGGTTTTCCTTACCACCGCATTAACAAACTCCTCAGTAAATTGTACGTTTTTAAACTCATCGGCAACCTGTCCCTCAATATCTTCCATTTCAACGTATCGTGAGGGGCAACCGTTACGGTCGCGCTTTTGGCAATGGTAATAGGCTATTTTTCCGCCTCTTGCCCTTAAACTAGGCTTTGTATGCCACTCGGCGGTGTATCTTTGCCCACAATCGCCGCAAATAATAAAGCCCCGTAATAAAAAGTCATAAACTCGCCGCCTCAAAAGGAAATTACGGTTTTTGGCAAGTACATACTGGCAGGTGTTGTAAAGCTCTTTAGTAATAATAGGTAGGTGTTTACCCTCTTTGCTTTCACCGTGCCAACGGATAATGCCGTAATAAAAGGGGTTATGTAGTATTGAGTGGATTACGCTATGTCCTAAGCTTGTACCCGTCCTTGAAAGGATATTGCGCTCACTTAGCCACTCCTGTATTTCAACAATGGAGTAGCTACCTGTGGCATAAAGCTCAAATAATTCCTTAACAATTGGTGCTGTGTATGGGTCGGGTTCGCACGTCTTCCTT
>MEXE01000008.1:28751-29001 GCA_001775555.1 Candidatus Amesbacteria bacterium RBG_19FT_COMBO_48_16
AACTTTTGTATTAGCGCATCACGGGTACGCTGTCCATTAACATCACTTTCCCACTCGGCAACGCTAGCTAATATGTTGGCAATTAAACTTGAGCCTTTAGTTACGTTGCCCTCTAAAACCGATACCATTTCAAGTCCCTTAGCCTCAATTTCCTTACGGGTGTCCCTAAAGTCCGAAACATTTCGGGCAAAACGGTCAATTTTGTAAATAATTAAGGCATCAACCTTAAAATCTTCAACTGCTTTAAGTA
>MEXE01000008.1:29016-33334 GCA_001775555.1 Candidatus Amesbacteria bacterium RBG_19FT_COMBO_48_16
GGCGGTGGGTAGTCCTGCCGCTTTTGCCGTCATCAAGGAATATGCGCTTTACGTGGTAATCGTGGTTACGGGCGTAATCTTTACAAGCATTTTCCTGGTTTTTTAACGAAAAGCCCTCGGTAGCTTGTTCATCGGTTGATACACGTAAATAAATGTAGGCAGTTTTCATAATTTATATGCCCCTGTTTAGGTCGCTAAACCTAATTTCCTTTGGGCTTACCTTATACTGGCGCGCCATTTTCCTTACCTCTTTATTGATTGTATCTAAGTAGGGCTTAGTCATAACTTTTGCCTTTTCGTAACTTAGCGCACCGTGTTTCATTGCTAAATGTATTGCGCGCGCTTCTGCTAATAAATCCCTTAAATTGACCTTGTTGTTTTCCATAATAGCCTTGCTAACTTATACCGAAGCCTACAGGCTATATCGACGATACACAGGTCATTTTTTGATTGCAACTCCATTTTTGCACAATCGCTCCCCAACATAGTTTTTCGGTGTACCGTACCGCAAAACCCCAATTTGAGCCTAATTGTTTTTTAAATGCGTCTAAAATACCATTATTTAACCCTGTTTTGCTAAGTATTCGCTCACTTTTGCATTAAAAACCTTTCCTTTATGCTCAATTTTAGGGTCTTGTTTAATTTCGCTAACAAATTGGTAAAACATACCTACGGGTAAACCTTTTTTAGCCGCGTTTATGTAAGTAGGCATAAATGCAAATGGATTATTTGGCTCCAGTTCTTTCCAAGCCTCTAAAGCCGCTAACTCAACCTCATTACTTGGCTCAAAATCTTTTGGGAAAAGTATTCTTTTAGTTCTTTCCTCTACCGTGGCAAAAAACTCTTTATCGGCGACATACTCGCCTTTATTACTTTTGCTTGTATTTAACTCACTTAAATTAGATTGGGGAGCACTTTCGGTACCACCTTGTACCCCATTTGGTTCCAAGTTGGTTCCACTTTCACCATTAAAGGAGGGTAAATATGAGGGTTTGTACCTATCACTTTTAATTGATTGATACTTCTTCCAGTTTATAAACTCAACAAACCACTCGCTAGTTTTGGGGTTAGTCCATAAATATATCAAACCTATTTGATACATTTCCTCTAAATAACGCTCAATTTTTTTAAATGACCACCTAACCATAGGTACTACGGTTGCCTTTATGTATTCGGGGTCGCCACGCAATCTACCGTCATCGTCCGCGTGTGCTATTGCCCAAGTAAAAAGGAGCCGAGCAGGTAAGGATAATTTATTTACCTGTGATGAGGTTGATATTGTTTTGTGTAACATCCTTGCTTTAGCCATTGTTATTTTTATTGACCTATCTATTTTGGTATATCAATTGTTTTAAATCCTTTTGCGCACTAAAAAAACGATGGGGTTCAACCAACGCTTTGTATGCCAAAAACTTTTGGGTTAGTGCTTTGCGCTGTTCACTTTCCTCAAACACAAACACGACACGTCTTGGATTGGCTTTGTCAACGGAGTGTAGGGGTATTGCCTCACTTATTAAGTAACAAGCAAGTTGGAAGTTATCTGTGGGAAAAGTTATTTTATTGGGTTGCGTGTGCATATTTATTATTTATCTTTATTGGCTTTTTAGTAGCCAACTTTTTTTCCTGTAAATGAGCAAACACAATATTTACCCATTGCTGGGCAATTGCATCAATTTCGGCTTGTTTATCCTTATCCTTATTTTTGCCTTGTTGCATTAAGGCAATAGTAGTAAAGTACCGAAAACAAAATAAGTTGTGGAAAGAGGTTTGGGGTAATTAAACAACCTTGTGGTATGTTTGGAGTTTGTCTTGGTAGGAGTTTACAGCACTCCTAACAGTTTCCATCGTTTGACCTACAGTACTTGCAAGCTTTTTGTAGCCCATTTGTTGATAAAGCCAATACCATTGTCTGTCTCGCTTTACTACACCAATTGCTTTTGTGTCTTTGTTTTGGTTTAGTTCATCAACCTCCCTTACGCGGTGTGATGTAAAAGTTACGTCATCATCAAACTGTAAATCTTCTGGCAAGCCGTACAGAATAGGTTCTTTAAGCATTGTTCTATAGTCCGCATCGGTAATAATGCCACTTATGGTTGCCGCTAGTATTGACCCTACATAAGTTGCACCCAAACTATATTTTTTAGCTATACGGCGCAACTCAAAATAGTGCTTCCAAAAGTGTTTAGCCTCGTTAATATCCCGCTCGAGGTTTATAAAATCATTTATTTTGCTATTGGAAAGTAGGGTTTTGCCAATCCAAGTCTCGCGTAGCTTGGCTATATCTTCCATAAAATCGTGTCGGTCAACCAAAAAAGCCACGTCGGCAAACTTACCGTCGTCCACAATTTGTATGTCTATCGCCGCAATAGGGTAACTTTGTCTTTTTATACTCATATTTATATTTATTTGAGCAGTACATTTAGTTGCTAGATTTTATCAAGCTTTATCACTAATAAGCTGTAAAACCCTCAAATTTGCCCTGCGCGTTTTGGTGATAATAGCTTTTAATCTTTAACCCGTCACTTATATCAACTAAATAAAATGTTAAGTTGGAAACTTGAGCTGTAAAGCCAACATATTCGCCGCTCGAGTAAAACGTTCGCAACTCATCAACGCTTACTTTAATGTCGCCGCCCACAAGGCTTATGTCACGTATGAAGTAGCCCGAGGTGGTATGTTCATACCCCTGGGTGCTAAAAAGCCGCGATAAAGGCTTGTCATTAGTTTCGTAGTCTTTCCCTAAAATAAAATCTAAATCATCTTGCTCCTTGGGTGTTGAGGGGACGGCAAATAAGCTCATTAACTTTTCCGTATCTTTATCGTGCTTGTGGTTATAAAAAAGGGTAATAAAATCCTCAACTTGTTTTTGTTTGGTGCTATCAACCCCACTTACTTTAATTTGTTCATAAGGCAAATTAACTTGGGTCTTAATAGTTGCGGTAGAGGTAGGGTTTTTGCCAATAAAATAGCCCAAAAAGAGTGTAAATACGATTAATAATCCAATAATTAGCTTTGGCTTGTTCATTTGTCCCTCGCAGTATAACAAAAATTACTAGGTTTGATGTATAATTTGGTAGAAGTTAATGCCTTGAAAAGGTACAACAATGCCAAGAACCGTAAAACTATTAAAAATACGACAAGCCGCCGAAATGCTTGGAGTTAATCCCGAAACATTGAGGCGTTGGGATAAAAGCGGAAAGCTAAAGGCAATAATTATTAGCGAACGGGGCGATAGGCGTTACAAAAGGGAAGATATTGTACGGTTGGTTAAAAAGCTTGCCGACCAATAACTATAAAAATAAATATGGATTATGTAAACGAAAAAGCCACGCGCAAAACGTGGATTGATGAAAAACTTAAAAAGTCGGGCTGGGAAAATATTATCCCCTATAAAGAGGGGCTTGATACTTCCGCGCTTCACAAAACCGCCGTTGAGGAATACGCAACCGCAACGGGACCCGTTGATTACGCGCTTTTTGCCAATGGTAAATTAGTTGCTTTTGTTGAAGCTAAAAAAATAGGTCTAGGTCCCCAAAACGTTTTATCCCAAGCGCAACGCTACGTAAAAGGTGCCGAACAAGAGGGCAAAGACGTACCGTTTATTTATTCCACCAATGGTGAAATTATTTGGTTCCAAGATTTACGCACTAGCAATAGCCGTTCACGCCCCGTACAGCAGTTTCACACACCAAAAGCACTTATTGAATATTTAACTAATCCTACCCACGAAAATGCAAAGTGGTTTGTGCAAAATCCTGCCGATTATGCCAAATTGCGCTACTACCAGCGTGATGCCATAACCGCAGTTGAAAAAGCCCTCGTGGATAACAAACGCTCAATGCTTTTAGCAATGGCAACGGGTACAGGTAAAACGTTTACGGTAGCCTCACTTATATACCGCTTGCTCAAGTCGGGTGTAAGTAAGCGCATTTTGTTTTTAGTTGACCGTAGAGCACTTGCCGCACAAACCGTAATGGAGTTTGCCGCTTATGAGGCGGAAAACGGTTTAAAGTTTAACCAAATATACCAAGTGTATAGCCAAAAGTTTAGGGTTGATGATTTTGAAAGTAACGAAAAGGTTGATTTTAATGTGATACCCACAGGTTACCTTACCGACCCCGATGGCAATCAAGTGTTTGTGTACATTTCCACCATACAACGTATGCAGATTAACCTTTACGGCAAAGAGGGTATGTTTAGCTATGAAGGGGATTTTGACCCCGATGATGATGCCGACAAAATTGATATGCCCATCAACGCTTTTGACACGATTATTGCCGATGAGTGCCACAGGGGCTACACCTCCCAAGAAGTAAGC
>MEXE01000009.1 GCA_001775555.1 Candidatus Amesbacteria bacterium RBG_19FT_COMBO_48_16
AGCGATTTTCAGCATCCGCCGCAGGATATCCCCCGTCTGGTGGCCCAAATCGACCGGGGTTACGACTATATCATCGGCTCCCGCTACATTCCCGGAGGGTCGATTCCCAGGCAATGGGGTTTCAAACGTAAATTTTTGAGTGTTGTAGGTAATTTGGTCGCCCGGGTGCTTTTGCTGTTGCCCGGTATTCACGATGTCACCGGCGGCTTCAAATTAGCCCGGGTCAAAGGCTTTATGGACGAATTTGATTTTGAGAAACTGTTATCTAAAAGCTTCGCCTACAAAATCCACCTCCTCTTTTATATGGTTCAAAAAGGCGCCAAAATCAAAGAAGTACCTTTCAAGTTTGCCCATCGCACCCAGGGCGAGTCAAAAATTATCAAAAACGAGATGCGGGAAACTTTGCGTGTCATTTTTCTGCTCCAGTTAGCCAACCCCAAAATTCAGCGCTTTGTCAAATTCGGACTGGTCGGCGGCACCGGCTTAGGTATACAGACTCTATTTTTCGAATTCACCGCTGTGTTTACCCGACTTTTAGCCCCCTCAATAGCCGTGGTCATCGGCGGGGAAATGGCTATCATCAGCAACTTTACCCTTAACAACCTCTGGACCTTCCGCGATTATCAGATTACCGGATCAAAACTAATCTTCAAGTTCATCCAATTCAATCTCACGTCTCTGATTGCTTTAATTATCCAGTATGTCATTTTGAGGATTGGGGAGATTGTTGCCGCCGGAAGCCCGATTATCATCCAGTTTTTCTACTTCGGCGCCTTAGTTTTAGTCCTGATTACCAACTACGTTATCTACAACACTATCATTTGGAAAACTACAAAAAAGGACCCCAGTCGGAAATAGGGAAAAAATTGTGGCTGACAAAATTTACCGTATACAAGTAAGCCGGGATCAAAAACAACAGTAAAGTCAGTCTGACCTCTTTTCTGTTCAGCAATTCCGACAAACCGACCAAAACTATGGGAACCAGTGGCAAACTGTACCGGCTGATGTCCCGGTGCGACACAAACAAAATGCTGACAAAAAAGACCGCCCCCCACCACCCCCAAACCCGGCTTTTTTTGAAAGCATGGTAAATTCCCAAAGCTCCGATGAAATAAATCCACAACACATCTTCCAGCCAAAAATTTCCCACCCAGGATTGACTGCTGTCAAACACTTTAAATGGTAAAAGTTGCAGATGAATGTTGTCTCCCGAATGGAAATATGCCCAAAAATCCCCCGTCCTTAACCAGAACAAACCGAAAACGGCGGCCAATGCGGCCGGAATCAGCAAAATCGGGTAAATTTTACCCTCCCATTTTTTAGTTTTCATAAAGTTTTCACCCCACCATAATATGTATGCCGGAAACAGCAAGATCCCCGGACTTTTGGTGCTCACTGCCAGGCTTCCGAAAATTGCCGCCTGCCAAAATTTCCTTTTTTGGAAAAAATATAAGCTGGCGATTATCCAAAGTACAAACAATGTTTCCGGACTGCCCACGACCCGCACTGCCCACATCCTCGGCCAAACAAAAAGCCAGGCCAAGGCTACCCACAGCGGATTACCCCACTTTTGTACTTCCACCACTTTGTAAATCACCATCGCTGCCGCCGCCGTCGCCGCCAGATTCACGGCCAACATTGCCTGTAGTCGGTTCAAACCAAAAGCGGATATAGCGTTTATCAAAGCCGGATACAGAGGAAAGTGCGCCGCATAATATTCCAGTGGAATCGGAAACGAAAAGTTTCTCCCTAAAATCTCCTTGTTATACCAACTTCTGGCTACAGCCACATAATAAGGACCGTCGTAGTTTTCGTAGATTTTTTCCCGGCCTACAGGCAACCACACTACTGCAGTTGACACCAGTATCACAACCATTATTAAAGCAAGCCCCGACTTTGCAGGCATCTCAAAAGCATCATAACACCCGGCTTAGCCAGGTGAAAGTAGCGCTGGGCGTCCCCATGCTGGTATGATTAGCCAAGTCATGAAAAACCTCAGTTTGAGCGTGGTTATTCCGGCTTACAATGAAGAAAAAAACATCGGTGCCTGTCTTACCCGGATTTTTTCGGTCATCAAAAAAATCCCCGGTGTTACCGGATGGGAAATAATCGTTGTCGACGATGGTTCCCGCGATGCTACCGGTGCGGTAGCCAAAAGTTTCCTTGCCAAAATTCCTCATCTCAAAGTGGTCGAAAACCGGCCCAACCGGGGTTATGGAGGTTCTTTAAAAGCGGGATTCGCTGCTGCGTCGAAAGATTTTATCGCTTTCGTACCGGCAGACAACCAATTTGACTTTGCCCAGATCACCCGCTTTCTGGACTGCCAGCAGCGGACAAACGCGGATATAGTCAGCGGTATTCGTCAGCATACCCGGGAAAGTTTTTTCCGCCGCTTCAATCGCTGGAGTTGGAATACTTTGGTCAGGGCTTTATTCGGCTATTTGGCCACGGATATTGACTGCGGTTTCAAGCTTTTCAAAAAGAACATTTTAGATCAGGTCCGCCTCACTTCCGACGGGGCGCTGATTGATACCCAGCTGTTTGCGGCAGCCCGCGCCCGAGGGTTAACCGTTGCCGAAGTGCCGGTCACTCATCTGCTGCGCACTGCCGGCCGGTCTACCGGCGCAAATCCTCGGGTGATCATCAAAGCGTTGCGGGAACTATTTCTTTACTGGTGGCAATTTAAAAAGGAAATATTGGTGGAGAAGGGGAGAGCCGTTTTCCGCTGGGAGGCTCTGGCCATTCTGGCTGTTTTACTCATCGCCTCTTTTTTCCGGCTCTGGAATATCGGTCAGTATTTGACTTTCTTGGGCGACGAAGGCCGGGATGCTCTGGTGATGCGTGCAATTGTGACGGGTGAACATTTCCCCCTTATCGGACCGGGCACATCAATTGGGAATATGTATTTGGGTCCTTTATATTATTATTTGGTTGCACCTTCCCTGGCAGTTTTTGGTTTCTCTCCTGTAGGTCCGGCTGTCCAGGTGGCATTGATGGGGGTGGCTACAGTGGCTCTGCTGTGGTGGATCGGCCGGCAGTGGTTTGGCCGCATCCCGGCTCTGATCGCAGCTCTAGCTTTGGCCGTGTCACCGGTCGTGATTACTTACTCCCGCTCATCCTGGAATCCCAATGTCATGCCTTTTTTTGCTTTGATTACTATGTATGGATTATGGAAAGTGTGGCGCTTCGGTTACTGGCGATGGCTGATAATTGCCGGGGTCTCCTTTGCCTTTGTCCTCAACTCTCACTATCTCGGCCTCTTACTCCTCCCCCCAATTATTATCTTCACGAGCCACGCGGTTAATAAATATCGCCACCCCAAAACTATTAACTATTTACTACTTACTATTACTGTCTTCTTGGTTTTAATGTCCCCTCTGCTGTTTTTCGATCTGCGTCATGGATGGAATAATTTCGGCGCGATACAGCAATTTTTTGCCAACCGCCAAACCACAGTCAACGCCAAAATATACAAGTCAGCTCCCCACCTTTGGCCCCTTTGGCAGGACCTAAACACCACCCTTTTAACCGCCAAAAATACCTTTTGGGGACAGGCGGTCTCATTCCTGGTTTTGGCTGTTATTATCCTTGAACTTGGATTTAAACTTAAACTGAAAAAACTCTCCCCGGATCTTCTTTTCTGCCTGGCCTGGCTGGCCTTAGGTCTGGTCGGATTGGGATTGTACAAACAACACATTTACGCTCACTATTACGGCTTTATTTTTCCCGTCCCTTTTTTCCTCCTCGGTTTCACTCTTCAGTTCCTGTCGTCATATCGCGGCCTCAGGATCGTCTCTGTTTTCCTATTACTATTACTATTTACTATTAACTTACTCGCCAATCCCCTCCGCTCCCCCCCCAATTATCAGCTGTCACGTACCCGGGAAATATCCGAATTCATCATCTCCGCCTCCGGCAATCAGCCTTTCAATCTGGCTCTGATTGCCAAAAGCAATTACGACGCGTCATACCGGTATTTTCTGGAATTGAAGTTCGCTTCCTACTTTACAATTCATGACAAGTTGGCAGAACAGCTGTTTGTAATCTGTGAACCGGCTGGTTTACTCCCTGACGGCTGTAATCCCATAAATCATCCGTTGTGGGAAATTGCGGCTTTTGGTTGGGCCAAAATTGACCGGCAATGGGATTTCCCCTGGGGAGTTAAGTTATATCGCTTGGTTCACAATCCGCAAGGGACATGATTTTTTTCATTCTCGGTGCCGCTTTCGCCCTCAGGACATACCGGACTGCCGATTTCTTGGGTTTCTGGTACGATCAGGGCCGGGACGCCTTGGTCATATGGGATTTATGGCACAAAGGTAAATTCTTTTTAATCGGTCCGACCACCGGCATCGAGGGGATATTTTTAGGCCCTTTCTACTATTATCTGATTGCCCCTTTTTATCTTCTGGGCCGCGGTAACCCGATTTTTCCTGCGGTTTGGCTGGTAATCATTAATTTAGCAGGTATCTACCTTGCATATCACATCGGTACCCGTTTCTTCAGTCGGACTGCCGGTTTTTTTGCGGCCGTATTTTTGGCCTTTTCCTGGTCTATTTCTTTCTCCCACCGCTGGCTTTCTAACCCCACCCCGTTGCCGTTCTTTGCCTTGTTAACAATTCTTTCTTTACTTCATGTTATAAACGGCCGTCGCCGCTGGTGGTGGCTTTTAGGTCTGGCGGCGGGTTTGTCCCTGCATTTAGAAGCCGCTTCCGCTACCTTTTTTCTTCCCAGCATTCTGGTAGTCCTTTTATGGCGCCGTAAACACCTTAAAGCCTCACCCCGGGATTTCTTAATCAGCTTTTCGTTTTTTGGTTTGACTCTTCTCCCCCAGATAGTTTTTGATTTCCGCCACGGTCATCTTCTGTTTAACGCTTTCCGGAAATTCTTGATTGCCGACAGCAGCTTCCAACCCCGGCTGACAGAACTGCTTACCGGCCGACTCAGGTTTTATTTTGATATTTTTACCAATAAATTTTTTCTTTCCCGGGAAATCTCACGTTTATTCGTGGTTATATTAACCGTACTTGCTTTCAGTGCCCGGCGCAGACTGCCCAAAATCCCCACCCTTACCTTACTGGTCTGGTGGTTGGTCCCCGTCATTTCCCTATTGTTTTACCATGGCAACAATGGCTATGTTTGGGACTATTATTTTACAGGTGTCTTTCCTGTAATGGTCATTTTGGTGGCCTCAGTTCTCGCCTCTGCTTTCTCAGCCGGGACTTTGAGTCGGTTGACTGTCATAGCTATCATCGGCATTTTTTTGTATCATAACTTTTGGCAGTTGGGACTGGCTCTCACCCGCCCCCATCCCGGCTCCGTCACTCTTTCCAGTTCTCTGGCCGCAGTAGACTGGGTTTATCAGGATACGGCCGGCCTGCCTTTCAACACCGACGTCTATGTCCCCCCTGTTATACCTTATGCCTACGACTATCTTTTTCTCTGGAGGGGAATGACCAGATATCGTCACCAACAGCTTTCTGCCCTAACTACCCGGCTTTATACCCTTTATGAACCCGACGGTCAGCATCCCCAGTTTCTGGACGCCTGGCTTGCCCGTCAGGCTACTATCGGTTCTGTCGAGGAAACCGTCAGGTTCAATTCCATAACCGTTTCCCGCCGCCATCGTTTTAAGCTGTCCGATTGATTGTTATGCTCAGACGTCATACCTGGCTGTTTATCGTTCTTATTTTGGCCCTCATCACCCGCGGCTATCAGCTCCAGGCCCGGTTTTTATACAGCCATGACAACGACCTGGCTTCCTGGATAGTCAAAGACATTGTGGTTGACAGACACCTTCGGCTGATTGGCCAGCTTACTTCTTCTCCCGGGATTTTTATCGGCCCGTTGTTTTACTATTTACTCATTCCTTTCTACTTGGCCGCCCGGATGGATCCCGTCGGCTCCTTGGCCTTTTCATTGCTGGTAGGTTTGGCCACAGTTACCAGCATTTACTGGGTATTAAATATGCTTTTTCGCCGCCCGACCGGCAGTATTGCCGCTCTTTTGTACTCTGTGTCATTTGCTGTTTCACAAAGTGAGCGCGAAGTAGTGCCCACTACTCCGGTCTTCTTTTGGTCCGTCTGGTTTTTTTATGCAGTCAGCAGGCTGTATTCAGGGCACAAATCTGCTTTGTATATTCTGGCGGTTCTTTTTGCCCTGGTCTGGCATCTTAACCTGGCCTTGATTTTACTCGTCCCCGTGATTTTTCCGGGTATTTTTATCCATCGTCGGTCTTACCGGATTCGGGATTTAATTTTATCACTGGTAGTTTTCGTGATTCTCTCCGCTCCGTTGTTATTATTCGAATACCGCCATGGTTTTATTCAGTCCCGTTCCCTGGTTTCCAGTTTGGCAACGATCGGGACCAAATCCGGAAAAGTAACCCAAAAATTTTCCCGGGTTGCCCTGTATGCCGCCAGGAATAGCACGGCCATCTTCTTTCCCCGCGCGGATGGAGCGTCCCTGTCTGTTTATTTGCTTCCCGCATTGTGTCTGATTGTTATCGCTCTTTTAGCCTTAAAAAAGGTGATTCCGTCTTTCACCCCCCTGATTATTTTCGCCTGGATATCTTTATATCTTTTATTCTTTGCCGCCCACCCCATTATTTTGTCCGAATACTACTTAAATGGCTTGAACATTCTATGGATCACTTCAGTGGCTCTGTTTCTTTCGTTTCTGTCTCGCCTTCCGAAAACCCGGTTACTGACAGCAATTATTCTGGGTTTATACTTGGGGTATCACCTGAATGTATTTCTCACCTCGCCTATAAACAAAAGCGGTTATTTGGAGAAAAAAGCTCTGGTTCAGGCTATTGCCCTTGATTCCCGCTTGCATGGTTACCCCTGTGTGGCAGTATCATATATGACAAACCCGGGTTATGAGCTGGGTTACCGTTATTTCTTTTATCTGGCAGGACTGCATGTCAATCAGCCAAAAAGCGGCAGCCCCGTATATACAGTTGTTTTTCCTCACCCCCGCGCCAACCGTTTGGATAATACTTTCGGGGCTCTGGGTTTGATTATGCCGGACTATTCAAAATATTCAGCGAGTGAAGTCAAAACCAGTTGTTCCGGCGACAATGCCAACTTAACCGATCCCATGTTTGGATTCACGAAGTGAATCATACTATTCACGAAATGAACAATCAACCATATCTAAGCGTTATTGTCCCGGCATACAACGAAGCCAAAAATTTCCACAAAGGCACCTTAGATTCCATATACGAATATTTGCAGCGTGAGCCGTTTTCCTGGGAACTCATCTTGGTAAATGATGGTTCATCCGACTCTACCCTCAGTCTTTTGGAGCAGTTTGCCGCCTCCCGCCAATCTGTTCGGGTGATAAATAACCCCCATCAGGGTAAAGCCGCCGCCATTACCTCCGGGGTGACAGAAAGCCACGGGGAGATAATATTATTTACGGACATGGACCAGGCCACCCCCATTACCGAAATGGCCAATCTTTTGCCTGAGTTCAGCCGGGGGTATGATATTGTCATCGGATCCAGAAAAGACCGCAAAGGTGCCCCTATTTATCGGCAAATCCTGGCTTACGGGATGATAATCCTGCGCGGCCTTATTCTCCGTTTGCCGATCAGGGATTCCCAGTGCGGTTTCAAGGCTTTTACCGCCTCTTCCGCCCGGAAAATTTTTTCCATACTCGCAAAAATCCACCCGCCCCGGGTTTTATCCGGCCCTGCAGTCAACCCCGGTTTTGATGTCGAAATACTGTATTTAGGACGCAAATTGGGATACAGGTTAGCCGAAGTTCCGGTCATCTGGACTCATCAGGAAAGCAAGCGCGTTCGTTTTGCCCAGGATGCAATTTCCGGCCTGAAAGAACTTCTTCTGGTCCGCTTTCGCTCGCTTACCAATGCGTATGGCCTGAAATCATGACCATTTTCAAACCTTCCCATATATTTGCCGGGCTTATGATTTTGTTAATAGCCGTTATTCTGCGCTTCAGTTACCCCAATTCACTGCCTGTTTTTGCCGATGAATCCATCTATATTCGCTGGGCTCAGATCATGCGTTCCGAAGCTACTTTACGGTTTTTGCCCCTGTCGGACGGCAAACAACCTCTATTCATGTGGGCGGCAATTCCCTTTCTCAAAATCATTTCGGATCCTCTGATAGCCGGGAGGACTCTTTCTGCTATGGCCGGTGTAGGGACAGTTATGGGGGTAGGAGTGGCTGCCTTTATTTTGTTCAAAAAATCCCGACAAGCCCTGTTGGCCGCAGCCCTTTGGGCTGCCCTGCCTTATGCCGTATTTTTCGATCGTATGGCCTTAAGCGACAGTCTATTAACCATGTTTGTCGTCTGGACCTTCAATTTCGCCAGCCTGGCCTTTATTCACCTGCGCCTCGATCTGGCTATGTTCGCCGGTTTTTCACTGGGCTTTGCCTGGCTGACCAAGTCTCCCGCAATATTTTCCTTTCTTCTTATACCTGCCCTTCTTTTTCTGGTTAAATTAGAACTGAAATATCCGATTCGTTTAATTAAATTGTTGGGACTGATGCTCGCTATCTATGTTATCGCCTTTGCCATGTACAACATTCTTCGCCTGGGACCCCAGTTTCATATGATCGCGTTGCGCAACAAGGATTATGTCTATCCGCTATCCGAAATCATCCGCCACCCATTAAGCCCGCTGATTCCCCACTTGAAAGACTCCGTAATATTTTATCTTTATCTGGCCACACCCTTTGGGTTGGTACTTTCGTTGTGGGGCCTTGTTTCCGACAAACTTACCCACTGGCGCCAGCGGCTGATTCTTCTGGTCTGGTGGTTGGTACCCGTGTTTGTCCAATCATTGGTAGCGATTTCTTTCACCGCCCGTTATTTGCTGTTTACAGCCCCCTTTGCCGTCGTCCTCATGTCCCACGCGGCCGAGCATATAGGCGAAAAGACCCAGCGTCATCTTTTGACGTATGCCGCTGTTCTTCTGGTTATAATTCCTTCATTGTGGTTTGTTGGCCGGCTTATTGTTTCCCCCGGCACGGTACCCCTGCCCCGCATCGAACGGGCGGGATACCTGGAAGAATGGACCGCCGGAACCGGAATTCGGCAGGTATCCTACCTTATAAAAAATTACGCCGCCAATGGGCCGGTATTAATCGGTTCCGAAGGTTTTTTTGGCACCCCTTTTGATGCCCTGGGTATGTATTTGGATGGAGTTGCCAACGTTCGTGTCATCGGCGTCGGGGTGTGGATAGACAGCGTCAGCGACAAACTCAAGTCTGCTTTGGGGGACAATCAGGTCTTTTTGGTTGTCAATTCATCCCGCTTTCACGGCGATCCCGATCGGCTGGGTCTCAAATTATTGGCCAGTTATCCCAAAGCCGTCTCTCCCGAAGGCAGCCAGGAATTCCTGCTGTTTTTTGCAGTTTTTCCCCAAAAATAACCGATGAAAAAAGATGTGCTTTTGCTCTGTTTAATTCTCTTGCCGGCTGTTTCCTGGTTGGTTCAGCCCGGCTATTTTACGATGCACGATGATTTGCAGGCCATGCGCCAATTGCAGATGGATAAATGTCTCAAAGATGGTCAGATTCCCTGCCGCTGGAGTCAGGATTTGGGCTTCGGATTTGGATATCCGCTGTTTAATTTCTACCCGCCTTTACCTTATTTGCCGGGCCTCATATTTATTAGGTTGGGCTTGTCATATTTAGACACAGTCAAAGCAGTCGGTATCTTAGGGTTTGGTTTGACCGCGTTTTTTATGTATCTTTTGGGTAAGCAATTCTGGGGTAGGTTAGGAGGGGTAGTCAGTTCTGCTTTTTATACTTACGCCCCCTATCACGCTCTCGACTTTTTCGTCCGCGGGGCGATGAACGAGTTTTGGGCCATGGCTTTTTATCCGGCCATTTTCTTCACCTCTTATAAACTTATTGAGACTTCTAGCAAAAAATGGATCCCCCTACTTTCTCTATCAGTCGCCGCCCTTATGCTCTCCCACAACCTCATGTTTATGATATTCACTCCTTTCTTCTTGCTTTGGATTATTTTCTGGTGGATCAGGTTCAAATCATTTAAATCCCTTTTTCCCCTTGCGGTTTCCAGCTTTTGGGCCGCGGGGTTAGCCGCTTTTTTTACTTTGCCGGTAATTTTTGAGCAGAAATTTGCCCATGTCGAGACCTTGGTTATAGGGTATTTTAATTACCTGTCTCACTTTCTTGATATAAACCAGATATTTTTTAGAAATTACTGGGGTTATGGTGAATCGATTTACGGACCGGGAGACACGATGAGTTTCTCTCTCGGTTACCTGCACTGGCTGGTTCCTCTTACGGTCTTACTCCTGTTGCTGTTTGTCAAAAAAATCCGTAAACTTTGGTACCTAATCCTATTACTATTACTATTTACTCTTACTAGTTTGTTCATGTCCCACTCCAAAACCACTCCTATCTGGATCGCGGTTTCCCCTCTCAAATTTCTCCAGTTTCCCTGGCGTTTCCTCACTCTGTCCGTCTTCTTTGTCTCCCTTATTTCCGGTGCAGCCGGCTTATTATTATCGCGAAAAATTATTCCCTATTTACTATTACTATTACTGCTTCTTAATGCCAACTTTTTCCGTCCCCGTCTCTGGCACCCGGACGCTACAGATACCCAAAAATTTTCCGGTGATTCCTGGCGTATGCAGGTCACTTCCGGTATTTTCGATTACCTGCCTGTCTGGGCCCCCTTGCCTCCGCCGGATCCGGCCGGGGACGATGTTAATATCATCACGGGTCGGGGGATATACTCCCGGCTGATGAAAAAGACCAACCGCCAAAGGTATCAGATCTTCATCACTACCCCAACGGCCGTCGCCGAATTACAAACCTTTTATTTCCCCGGCTGGCGGATCTGGGTTGACGGCCGGGAAGTGGCTATTGATCCTTCCCGGGATAAGTTTTTAGGTAAAATGCAGGTGGATCTAACCTCCGGCCGCCACGATCTCATCGCCCGCTTTACCAACACCCCCGTCCGAACCGTAGGAAATGCCTTGTCCCTGGTCAGCTGGATAGCTCTTCTTTTTGTGTTATTATCGAATAAATATGCCCCCTCTCTGCGAGATCGGTCAAGGCTGGCTCAAGGCGTTTGATAATGCTCGTTTAACTGCTGATAATTTTGAGAAAGCCTCCTTATCTCCGGTTCGAAATGATTATGGCCAGTGGATGGAGAGAGACAGTATCAGCAGGATTATACTTAGAAATCAGGGCGAATATGCCCTAGGAATCGTGGAGGAAATAGCCCGTTCTCTGGTTGTACATACCCAAAGCTGCAGTCTCTGTACCGGACCACTATCGGATCTTACTCTGCCTTAGTCACCCCCGGCTATCTCTTGGGCACTTCTATTATTTGCATTTTTCCCCGCGATATTTCCAAAAAAGTTCTAGCCACTGCGGCATAGTTATGTTTCTCTTCCACTTCAGCCGCCAGATTCTCATGTCCCTTTTCACTTAAGAGTCTTACCAGCAGTTGGTGTCCCTTGGCTTCGCGCCGGAAGATTCTTCCCCAAAACCCCTGGCTTTTATGTGCATCCAGCAACAATTCCGCCACCGAATTCGCGTGTTGAATTTCATCAGTCAGCTGATCCAATGCCCGTTGCATCTCTGCTTCTACTCTGCCCATAGCTGTACCGATTATACCAATTACTCAAACCGGGTCTTGACTTTCTCTGTATTAATACTTGACAGTACTTGAGATGTTACTGTAGACGGGTAACCTGCAGCGAGAAGAAGAAACTCTGACAGTCTATTATCGGGGACACCTAAAACCTGTGCTAATTTCACAGCAGTCTCTGCTGTTAGATTCCGTTTACCCCTGCAAAGTTCACAGCCTCTACAATTTGACTTTAATTCATTCTATAATACACACGATGAAGGAAATACTTATAAGTAAAGAATTTACCAATCGGTTATGGGTTATTTTCTTACTTATATCTGGTTTTCTTTTGCCTAATCCTTGGAGGTTAATACTTATCTTACTCTCAGGAATCCTCTCGGGTGTGTACTATGGCTGTTATAACGATATTATGTGGAGACCAAACCCTGAAGAAAAACTTTCTAAATTTCCACATTATAGAGCCCACCAAATGTGGATTCACATTTTTTGTGGCTTGGTCGGGAGTATAGCATTATATTATTTAATAACTCTC
>MEXE01000010.1 GCA_001775555.1 Candidatus Amesbacteria bacterium RBG_19FT_COMBO_48_16
CCACCCTCACTCGGCAAATTATTAAAGACGTTGTTTCTGAAGAGGTCAAGTCAGCTACCGACGAAATTAAGAGTGAATTAAAAAGCCTCGGACAGAAAGTTAACGGTCTCGAACTTAAAGTTGATAGTCTCGACCAAAAGGCTAACAGTATCGACCAAAAGGTCGACACAGTAGTTACTCAACTGACCGATATTGCCAGTCAATTCAAGAAATTTGATGAGGAGCAAACGGTTCTCTCCGGCCAAATGAGTAATCGCACAGATCGGATAGAAAAACTCGAAGTTGCCGTTCTTGGTGCTGCGGGAGTATAATACTTATAGCCATATGAAAACAGCCACCCGAAAAGTATTTTTTGCTTTCTTTTTTACCTCGTAATGCGGGGTGGGTGGTAAGTCAACCCCGCTTAGCGGGGTTTTTCTTTGGCTTTCGAAGCTTTACGCGTAGGAGGCTAGTAGAAAGGAGGTGATTATTATGGCTCAATGTGAAACTGCCAACAATCTCAGAACAACTGATGGTTCCTGGGCAACCTTGCAATTAGCAGCTCACATCAAACGATGCGTCTTATGCAAGCTTATTCAAGTTGAGTATACCGAAGGAGGAATTCCCCCATCTTTGGTCCATAGGTACAACCTAACAGTTGTGCACCGGCCCAAAGACGCCTGGGTAGGCATGCCTGTCCGTAACTTGGTTGTCTATGATAACCATGAATTGCTCCTTAAGGAATAACGTCTTATCGAGTTCCCATCTCGAAATAGGGTAGGGGACTCCCTTAAGCCGTTATTTCCGTGTAAAATAACCTTATGGGCAACAAGCTACTTTTTCTGGAAAACTCTTACATCAAAACCTGCTCTGCTATCGTCCAAGAAATTCTACAAACACCCAAATCTGACCGCATCGAAATAATTTTGGACCAAACTATCTTTTATCCACGGGGGGGCGGCCAACCTTCAGATCAAGGTGTCATTAAATCCCAGACAGGAGAAGCAATAATTCAAAATGTCGTCCTTAAAGGAGACTCCGTAATCCACGAGGGAAAACTGAAGGGGAATATTTCAGTCGGTCAACAAGCTGAGTGTCTGATCGACTGGCAAAGAAGATTCCATAATATGCAAGTCCATAGTGCCGGCCATGTTCTCCACGAAGCCATTATGTCCCTACTCCCGGATTTAACCCCTATCGAGGCTGATCACGGCCGGAAACCCTATATGAAGTACCAAGGCATAATCAATAAAATATTAGAGCGCCGGATTAAAGAAAAGGCCAACGAGCTAATCAGAAAGGACCTTCCCATCTTTTCTGAATTTGTCACCTTGGCAGAACTGGAAAAAAGAGTTTCCTGGGTTCCTTCACACCTGCCAAAAAACAAGCCATTACGAATTATCTGGATTGGAGATTTTCCTCCTATTCCTGATGGAGGAACTCAAGTCAAATCCACATCCGAAATATCACTCTTCTCACAAATCAACGTTACATACGAGAATGAAAATACATTTGTGCATTACAAAATGGACTTTCCTATTGAAAAAACTGTTGTTGAACCATCTCCTTCATTAATTTCTGGAATCGACAAAGCCAAACTCCAAAACCTTAAAAACGAAGCCCTGGCCATGATTATGCAGACCCAAGATCAGGCGGAGCTGGAAAATATCAGAATTCAGTACCTGGGCAAATCCGGCCAGCTGGCCCAAATTGCCGGACAACTCAAATCTTTGGAGCCGGCCGAGCGGACGGAAATAGGAAAACTTTTCAACGACGTCAAATCTGCCATCCAGGCATCTCTGGATCCAAAATTGAAAATAGAAAATTTAAAATTAATAATTGAGGGTGACCCCACTCTCCCCGGTCTCAAGCCTCGCCTCGGCCATCTTCACCCCATAAGCCAAGCCATTGAAGAAATCAGCATCGTTTTCGAAAAAATCGGTTTTATTCGCGTCCGTTATCCTGAAACCGATTGGGACTGGTACACTTTCGAGTCGCTCAACATGACTCCCGATCACCCTGCCCGCGATGAGTGGGAAACTTTCTTCGTTGACGCCCCACCCCACCCCAAACTCGGCCAAATTGTGCTCACTCCCCATACCAGTAACGGCCAAGTCCGGGAAATGGAACGCGTCAAAAAACCGCCAATTAGAATGATAAACATCGCCAAATGCTACCGCCGCCAGTCGGACGTCTCCCATACTGTCATGTTCCACCAGTTCGAGGGTCTGGTTATCGATACCGGGATTACCATCGCCCATCTTAAAGGCACAATTGATTATTTCGTGCATCAGTTTTTCGGCCCTGACAGAAAGTCCCGTCTGCGCCCGTCTCACTTCCAGTTTACAGAGCCGTCCTTCGAAGTCGACGTCACCTGTGACATCTGTCTTGGTCAGGGTTGTCGTTTATGTAAAGAGGGCTGGCTTGAGCTTGGCGGCGCTGGCATGGTCCATCCCAGCGTTCTAAGTGCCGGCAAAATTGATCCCCAAAAATACACCGGGTTTGCATTCGGCTGGGGTGTCGAACGCACTTACATGATGAAATCCGGCCTCAAAATCCCGGACCTCCGCCTGCTCTATTCCAACGACATTAGATTCTTAAACCAATTCTAATGAAAACAGCAGCCAGAAGCGATGTCATAGTATTAGGAGGTTTAACAATGGACCTCACCTACTTTGTTAAACAATGGCCAAAGGTCAACGAAGCTGTGCAAGCTAGCTCATACGAACTATGTCCCGGCGGAAAAGGATTTAACCAAGCTACAGCGGTAAAACGATCGGGAGGGATTGTCAACTTCATCGGATCAATAGGCAACGATAACTTCTCAAAACAAATCATAGGGAACCTCAAGAAAGAAGGTATCAACGCTGACGGAATAATCAATTATAAAGATATCCGGACGGACTTAATTGGAATCATTGTAGATCCCTCTGGTACCCCAGGATTCATAGGTATACGCCAATCTACATATCAACTCACTCCCAATATCATTGAGACAAAAATTTCTCTCATAAAAAACGCCAAAGTGCTACTCGTTAACTCTGAGGTAAGGCTGGAAACCGTCATCCAGGCCTTAACTATTGCCAAAACCTCGGGATTAATTACAGTATACAATCCTGCCCCCCCGGAAAAACTTCCCGAAAACATTTACAAACTCATAGACTACTTCACTCCTAACATATGGGAAGCCCGAATGATATCAGGTATGAATAACGCGTCCGCTAGTGAACTGGCAACTCATTTTAAAAACAAAGGCACAGGCACTGCTTTAATAACTACCGGGAGGGATGGCTGTGTAGTCGCCTCGGATAGAGGACTAAAATCCTACATGGCCTTTCCAATAAATGAAGTTGATGAAACCGGGGCAGGCGACACCTTCTGCGGGTATTTTGCCTATCACCTCTCAAAAAAAGAGCCTCTCGAAGAGTGCATTAGGATTGCATCGGCTGCTGGGGCTCTAGCTTGTACAAAAGTTGGAGGACGGTCTGCACCGACGGCAAGTGAATTAAAAGGCTTTCTAGCAAAAAACAAGGGGAGACTACTATGAACATATTAATTCCAGATTCATGGCTGCGAGAATTCTTAGACACCGACGCTACCCCCCAGCAAATCCAGTCCGCCCTTTCTCTCTGCGGTCCCTCCATCGAACGATTAATAAAATTTGCTCCCCCGCTTAAATTAAGAGGGGGAGAAAGAGGAGGTAATACGGATTGGATTTATGACATCGAAATCACTACCAACCGCGTCGATTGTATGTCAGTAATAGGTTTTGCCCGGGAAGCTGTCGCTATCCTGCCCCAATTCAAACGCCGGGCTCGCCTCATCAAAAGCCCTTTTGCTACCAAACCTTCTCTCAAAACTTCTACCCAAGTTCCCTATTTAGAGGTAAAAGTTGACCAGACTTTATGTCCCCGATTCACTGCCGTTTTAATCCAAAACGTTACCATCGGCCCATCTCCCGACTGGCTAGCCAAACGCCTGGAACTAGTCGGCATGCGTCCTCTCAACGCTATCGTCGATATTAGCAATTATTTGATGCACGAATTAGGCCAACCCATCCATACTTTTGATTATGACAAAATTACCAACCGCCGCATGACTTTACGGGCCAGCCGCAAAGGCGAAAAAATCACTACTCTTGACGGTAAAACCCACACCCTACACGGTGGTGATATCGTCATCGAAGATGGCTCAGGAAAGCTAATAGATCTTTGCGGCATCATGGGCGGTCTCAACTCTGCCGTCGACACCAAAACTAAAAACGTCCTCCTCTTCGTCCAGACCTACGATCCGGTCCGTATCCGCAAGACTTCCATGTCCTTAGCCCACCGCACCCAAGCCGCCGTTCTTTTTGAAAAAAAACTTTCCCCCGATAGCGTCCTCCCCACCACTCAATCCGCAATTCAATTATTCATATTACTGACTCATGGTCAACCGTCAGATAAAGTCCTGGATATCTACACTCCCGGAAAAACAAAAGACGCCCTTACCACCTCTTTTTCACTTCCGGAATTTATCAACTCCCGCCTGGGCATCAATCTCTCCGCTCCACAAATCTCCCAATTTCTGGCGGGTCTTGGATTCCTCGTCCTCTCCGACCGGAAAGTCGAAATTCCCTGGTACCGGACTGGTGACATCTCCATCCCCGAGGATTTAGTCGAAGAAGTTGCCCGCATTTATGGTTACCACAACTTGCCTTCGCAAATCATGTCCGGCCCTCTCCCTACCAACCGCAACGATAAAGTTTTCTATTGGGAACACCGCCTCAAAACACTTCTCGTTCACCTGGGTTTTACCGAAGTTTACACTTGGTCGTTGGTTGAAATCGACACCGGCTTAAAGCTCAAAAATCCTCTGACCTCCGAATGGTCGTACCTCCGCACCACCCTTACCCCTTCACATCTCAAAATCCATACCGAAAATGCCGGTAAAGCTGACCAGTTCGATTTTTTTGAAATCACCAGTGTTTATTTACCTCGCAGAAATGATCTTCCCCTTGAAGAACCCCGACTGATAATCTCCACCAACTCTGGCAATTACAGTAAATTCAAGGGCATCATCGAAACTGTTCTTTCCGAAATGGGTATTGCTGATTTTCCAATCCGCATTCAAACTCACTCTAATATCCTCGTCTGGGAAACTCCACTTCTGCCCCTCATCTCGCAAGCCACCACCACCAGGACTTACACTGCTATCTCCCAATATCCGCCTATCATGGAAGACGTCAACATCACCCACAACCGTCCTTACGCCGAAATTATCAAAAGCATCCAAAAAATCAGCTCTTTAATTAAACAAATCGATTTAATTGACAAATTCGGCGACAAACTCACCCTCCGCCTCACCTTCCACTCTGCTTCCAAACAACTCTCTTCCTTAGACATCATCCCCATCCGGGATAAAATTGCCAATATTCAGCTTTAGGTCTATTCATGCAATTTTAATCCCCTGGACGGATGCAATTCTTTGCCTAAATATATCGCTGCTCTCAATAAATCCAAGGCCACTTCTCTCTCAACTACAATTGCTAGTCTCCGCCCGTCGTCATTTCTTCTTACCCCTATTTGCACCATTGGATCTTTCCTCCTGTTTACTTTTCGATTCAACATCTTTCTACCCACTGTTTCCACAGCAAAAAATTGTATCAAACCTTCAGCGTCCTTACCTAACGCATCCTTCAAAGATTGCCAATTCTTATCGGATAAACCATAGTGTGACTCTACCATCAGCCCTATTCTACCAACTCCGGTCAAGCTAAGGCGTCGCAGTGGGGGATAGGGGAGCACCCCACGGCTGGTTTACCCCGATCTCTACGTACCTTGATCCGGAATTACCTTTTTCATCCTCGGCTTTAATGTCAATTTTATGATCACCGTCAGTCACATCCGGTAGAGTAATTTCCCAAGGAGAACCCCCACCCGTAAACGTCTGTTTCAAAGTTCCGTCCAGATACACTTCAACTTTTTTTACAGGGTGGATATCCGAAATCTCGATTTTCACTTCCACATCACTCCCTGTCTGACTTTTATCCGCGGGGCTAATAACCGTAATCCACAATGGATTAGTAGACCCGCAAAAATCTGTCGGTGGGTGGTATTTCGGGTCCGCCTGTTCCGACAGCCATTTATCAATCCCGTCCTGCCATTTATTAGCTCCTTTCCAATAGTCGGCAAACGGATCAGCTTCGGAAAAATAAAACGCTTCTTTCTCCTCGTAGTTGCCTCCTCCTATATCCGCCGGCGTCGCCAGCTTCCCCTCACCCTTACACACCTTTATCTTCTTATGTACCGGGTCATCTCCGGAGGGCTCGGTTCCCTTTAGAAAAATCTCTTTCTTCGCCGGGAACCCGTCGTGTGCCGGGTATCCTGAAATTTGGTCCACCTCCATTTCTATAATTTCGAGAGGCCTGGTAAATTCCTCGTGGGGCTTACCTTTCAGTGCCGCCATAATAATCCTTCTCCAGATCGGCGAAGCACCGGTTATCCCGGAAGCCACTTCCCGCATCGCAGAATTATCGTTATTACCCACCCACACTCCCACCATCACCTGGGGAGTCCAGCCCACTGTCCAATTATCCCGCTTGTCATTTGTCGTCCCGGTTTTAACCGCCACCGTTCTGTCAGGTATGTCCAGCTGGCTGCGCGTTCCGAAAGTAATACTTCTTGCTTGGTTATCAGATAAAATAGAGGTAATAATAAACGCTTCACCGGCAGAAATAATCTGCCGTCCTCCTGACTCCGGTTTCCACTCCTCCAGCACTTTTCCATCGCTGTCCGTCACCTTCATCACGCTCACCGGTTCAACTTTTTTACCGGTATTGGCAAACACGCTGTAGCTGGTCGCCAGATCCAGAAGCCGGACTTCACCCCCTCCCAAAGTCAATGACAATCCGACCCGAGCCAGCATTTCCTTAGTGGGTTTAAGTGTTGTCAAACCCAGCTCATATCCGGTCTTCAGTACTTCCTTCACTCCTACCCGGGACAGCATTTTTACCGCCGGTACATTCAGGGAATTTCCCAATGCTTCGCGCACCAAAACCGGACCCCTGAACTTGCCGTCGTAATTCTCCGGTGTATATTCCGGTTTATCCCCGCCCGGAAAAACCGATCTGGTATCCATCAAAAGTGTCGCCGCCGTATAGCCTTGCTTCAACGCCGTCAAATACGTCACCGGTTTTATTGCCGATCCCGGTTGCCGGGACGCCAGGGCCACATTGTATTTTCCGTCATAGTCTGGGTCTTCCCAGTTTTTGCTTCCCACCATCGCCAAAATCTGTCCGCTGGACGGTTCCATTACCACTGCCGCTCCGTTACTCACTTTGAGATGCTTAATCTTCTCCACTTCTTCAGTCACCGCTTTTTGCGCAGCCTCTTGCAAATCCCAATCCAGTGTCGTCGTCACCCGTAGGCCTCCCTGCTCAACCACCCGTTCCCCGTATCTCTCCACCAGCTGTTGTTTTACATAAAAAACAAAATGCGGGGCTTTCAGTATTCCGGATCCCGTCGCCAGTTTGACCTCCGCTACTTCCTTTTGAGCCGCAGTTTCCTCTTCCCGGTTAATATACCCGTCCTCCCTCATCCTCCGCAGCACTTCACCCGCCCGGGCTTTATACAGCTCCCCTGCAAACGGCGAATACCGCGTCGGTGATTGGGGCAATCCCGCTAGTATTGCCGCCTGTGCCAAATTCACTTCACTTACCGGCTTGCCAAAGTATGTTTCCGCCGCCGCTTCCACTCCCCAGGCAGTCCCTCCGTAAGGTGCTTCATTCAGGTACATCTGCAAAATCTCATCTTTGCTGTACTTCCGTTCCACCTGCAGGGTCAGTATAAACTCCTTCAGCTTCCGGGTTAACGTTCTGCGCGGGTCCAACAGGGTCGTTTTAACCAACTGTTGGGTCAGGGTCGACCCCCCCTCCAGTCGTCTGAAAACAATCGTCTTTACTATCGCCCTGGTAATTCCGAAAGGATCAAAACCCTGGTGTTTATAAAAATTCTTGTCCTCAATAGCTATTGTCGCCTGTCGCAGTGTTAGCGGCACTTGATCCAGGTTTACCGGTGTCCGTTTCTTTTCCGAAAACACGTCGTACAGGAGCTGGCCGCCTCGGTCATATAGTTTGGTAGCAAAGCCCTCCCGCCGCACAATCCGGTCCGGATTGGGCAAATCTTTTGCATACCAGGCAAAAAGTATTACCATTCCCACCGCTCCTGCCACCAACGCAGCCATTACCAGGCCGGAAATTCTCACCAGCCATTTTCCCCGGTTGGTTCCCCGGCTCAGTCGCCGAAGTCTCGACCTTTTTTCTTTCCAAACACGTCTCCAGTTCACTTCATATATAATAGCAAAAGGTATGAAGTTTGGAAAAAAACAGCGCCGTGTCTGGACGATTATCGTGGTCGTCTCCACCCTGGCTTTAATCCTCGGCTCCGTCCTGCCCTATATTACCCTCAGTAGATAATCCTTGTCCCATTACCAAAAGCGTCTTCCAGATAAACTGGCTGTGTATACTTTGCACGCCTGCGACCTCCTCCAAAAGACCACCCACATAACTACAAATTGCTCTAATAATTTCTTGCTGCTTTTTTGCGTGTACCACCTTTCCATTTTCCGAATATAACCGTGTCAACGCCACCAGTCCTATTACGGCTGGAGTGACTTGAAGAACCACCGGGGGTATATCCCTTGGCTTCTCCGCATTCTCCATCATACCCCCATTCATTTTCATAACCACCCTTTTAGGAAAGAAAAGTGAATCCACTCCAATCCGATCTGCAGGCAACTTTGGATCAAATACAAACGCCACCTTTATGGGGCTCATTACCTTGTGCAGCGGCTGTTCTTCAAAACATATCTCTGTCATTCTAGCCTCGACAAACCCCAACAGGTAATCAGCCACCCCTTTTACCATTCGTCTTGGCGGAAACGCCAGACTAACCTTATTCCCGTTTACTACCTCTACGTCATTTTGACCCATAGTGTGTAATTATATCCCAAAGTCTGCTGATTTCCAATATAATCCAAATCATGGATCTGACATCGCCGGTTACCCGTTTGTCCCAAGTAGGAGAAAACACCGCCGGCAAGCTAAAAAAGTTGGGTATATCCACTCTTTTTGACCTGCTCTATCATCTGCCTTTCCGCTATGAGGACCGGACGCTGGTTTCTCCCGTCTCCCGGCTCCAGCCGGGTGAAACCGTCACTGTCATCGGTACCATCGACCAGCTCAAAAACGAATACACCAAAGGACGAAAATTTATCCAGTCGGGGCAGTTTTCAGATACCTCCGGTACCATTCACATAACCTGGTTCAATCAGCCGTTTCTTACCCGCACCCTCAAATCAGGAACGCCAGTTGCGCTGTACGGCAAAGTTGATCTGTTCAAAAATCAACCCTCCCTCATTTCCCCCGACTACGAACTACCAACTCCGAACCACGAACTAATTCATATGGCCCGCCTTGTCCCCGTCTACCCCGAGACTGCCGGTATCTCATCCAAATGGCTGCGGGCCAGGATTTTCTCACTTCTGAAATCTTTGGATATCCCGGAAATATTTCCCGCCCCCGGATTTCTTCCCTGGATGCAAGCTCTGTGGCAAGTCCATTTTCCCTCCGATCAAGCCTTAGCCCAAGCTGCCCGCCGGCGTCTGGCCTTCGACGAGCTGTTTCTCCTCCAGCTCACCTCGTTGCGCCGCCGCCTTTCCTGGAAACAAGTCCGTCTTTTCCACCGTTTCCGGGTCGACCAGAAACAGGTGCTCGGATTTATTTCCTCTCTGCCTTTCTCCCTCACTCCCTCGCAGTCGCAAGCCATAAGAGAAATTCTTTCCGATCTCTCCTCCCCCCATCCCATGAATCGTCTTCTGGAAGGTGACGTCGGCTCCGGAAAAACCGTCGTCGCCGCGGTGGCCGCGCTGGTTGCTCATCTCAACGGCTTCCAATCCCTCCTTTTGGCCCCCACCCAAATCCTCGCCCAGCAGCATTTTCAAACTTTAGAAACCCTATTTGGACCTTACGGTATCAGCATTGGCCTAATTACAGGAGCAAGCAAATTTAAAATTGGTCGCGAAGCGGGATTACAACGTAATCCAAATTTACAATTTAAAATTTTGGTCGGTACTCATGCGCTTCTGACCGAAAAAGTCCCCCCGGACCGGGTAGGTTTGGTCGTCATCGACGAACAGCATCGCTTCGGCGTCCTCCAGCGGGGAAAAGCCTCCGCCTTGGGTATTTCTCCTCATATTCTTACCATGACCGCTACCCCCATTCCCCGGACAATCGCTCTGACTCTGTATGGTGACCTTGATCTGTCCCTTCTTACCGACCAGCCTTCAGGCCGTTTGCCGGTAAAAACCTGGGTAGTGCCGGAAACCAAGCGTGCAGATGCCTATAACTGGATCAAATCACAAATTACCGGCAGTAATTCGCAAGCTTTTATCATCTGTCCCTTTATTGAATCAAGTGAGACTCTCACTTCCGTCAAGGCCGCCGCCGCCGAATTTACAAAATTAGAAAAAATTTTCCCGCGTTTAAAACTCGGTCTTCTGCACGGCAAACTCAAATCCCGCCAAAAAGACGAGGTCATCTCCCGTTTCAGAGCAGGGGATTACCAAATATTAGTATCCACCCCCATTGTCGAAGTCGGGATCGATATCCCTTCAGCCACTATTATGCTTATCGAGGCCGCCGAGCGTTTTGGCCTGGCCCAACTGCACCAGCTCCGCGGCCGGGTAGGCAGAAGCCACCGGCAGTCCTATTGTCTGCTCTTTGCCTCCTCTCCCACTGCCCGGCTGAAAGCCATGGAACAGCATTTCTCCGGTCTGAAACTGGCCGAAATTGATCTGCAACTGCGCGGTCCCGGGCAAATTTACGGCACCGCCCAGCACGGTTTGCCTCAGTTCAAAGTCGCCTCCTTCGAGGATTTGGATCTTATCGAGAAAGCCAAAACCTCCGCCGCCCAAATCCTTCCCCGCCTGGACCAATACCCCTTATTGCGGGATCTGGTCAAAGAAGATAAAATCGACCTCATTCAGCCTAATTAATTTGTTGATAGTTAATTACCCGTCAAAGCTTGCAGGCGTTTGAAAGCGAGCATCGCAGGCCGGACGCCGGCATCCGCCAGGCAGTCCGAGAAGCGCAGTCTCAAACGCCAAAACGCTAAAAAACCAACATGACTCCTTTACAAAAACGCCGCCACAGCACCATGCGCCAGGGCAAACGCCGCGCTACCCAGCGGATTATTCTCCCGTCTCTTATCTCCTGCACCAACTGCCACCAGCCCATCCGCTCGCACCGCGTCTGCCCTTACTGCGGTTTCTACTCCGGCCGCAAAGTCAAAACCTAATCCCGTATGCCCAAAGACTATGAACAATGGAATAGCGACCCAACACTGGCTAGAATTTTAGAACAACTTAAAC
>MEXE01000011.1 GCA_001775555.1 Candidatus Amesbacteria bacterium RBG_19FT_COMBO_48_16
TATCTAGCTTCTCCAAATCACCCAGACTTATAATCGGCTTCACTAACGTTTTCTGACTCATATTGATCAAATTATCCTGCAAAATTTAGACTTAAACAAGCTACTCCTAAACCAGCCAACATCATTTCACTTTCCCATAATTTGCATTAAATAACTGTACACTTTGGCAGTTTTCTCTACCGAACGTATAGAAACCCATTCGTTTGCAGTATGGTTTCCTTCGCCATAAGGACCAAAATTAACTACAGGTATCTGATACTTATGAAACAGTAAGAAACCATCATTGAAACCGCTCAGGGATACGTCTGCCCACCTCACATCCTCCCCGGCAACATTGATAGCCTCTGTCAACGGCAATAAGTCCTTTTTGGGAATAAGAGTTACTGGGTACTCCTCTATTAGCTTTACCTCCACCTTAAAACCGCTAAGTTTACAAAATTCTTTTACCCAACTTAAAACCATATCCCCGGTCAGTCGGCTCGAATTTATTCTTAATTCCAGATTCATATTGCATTTATCTGGAACTATACCTGACAGGTTAAATTCAGGCCAACTGATAATAAATAATGGAGTTATTAGAGTGTGCCCCAGCATCTTACTTTTGAATAATTTACATTTGCTTCGAATGTACTCCACTAGTTCCCACGCTCCTTCGACAGAATTCAAACCCTGTTGGGGTCTTGCCGTATGGGCTGCTATGCCCCTCACCTCAACACTAACCACCATCAATCCCTTACATCCGCTACCAATTACAAATCTGGATTCCGGACAAACAATTAATTTCGGAAAGTACTTAAATTTCTCCAGTAAAAGTTTCATACCGGACCGATCGGATTCCTCACCGTTGTAAAAAATCAAACCCATATTTCTCATCTCACTGGCTGAAAGAACCGCTTTAAGAACACTAACTATCCCCCCTTTCATGTCTTTTGCCCCCAGCCCATAATACCTATCTCCATGAACCCCTCTTTTTTGACCAACACTTGCCTTCACTGTGTCCATGTGACACAAAAATATCAGCTGCGGTTCCCCTTTAATAGCTTCAATAACCAACCCTCCTCTACTGTCTTTAACCTTCTTAACATAGTCAAATTTTTGACTCTTCTTAACCTGCTCAAGCAGCCAGCCTGAAAAGCTAGTTTCATCCTCTCTACTTATCAATTCTCTCAACAGAGACTTAACCTGCATATCCTTCACTCCTTCCCCACCAAACTTTGGATAGTGTCTGTACCGCCATGAATCTTATGATCCGCAGGAGTTTTTTGCATAGCCCCCAAAGCTACAACCTGTGATTTCTGCGACACCGGGTTTAGCATTGCATAAAGCTCTAATTTACAACCTGCAGTAACCGGAATCTCCCTTTGAGCAACTACTGCTTTTCCTTTACCCACATCATAAATTGTCTCTTCCAATTGCTTCATCCTGGTATACTCTACTCCCTTGGACCCGCTCGTATCAAAGGATTTTATAAACACGCCGTGGGGTTCTTGCGGACCAAACTCTAATAGATCACTTTTATCCACTTTCTTAAATACCGGCCCGTTCTTATCCCAATCATCGCATAGCCATAGGTCACCCCTCTCCATCTTTACCAGTTTTGTCTCCGGTACAACTGCTTTCAATCTCTCGATATCAACGCCCGCGCCCGCAAAAACACCTTGAAGCTTGGGCAAATCCAAAAGAGCATACCAAGCTTGAGTTTCACACAATCTTAGGCCAGGGGGGTTTATTAGACCAATCTCTCCCCCAATCCAAGCATCTTTCACTCTAGGAACGATTCCGAATAAGCCTCTAACATAATTCCACAATACAGAAATTTTCCCTGCTTCTTTGACCTTTACCCCTCCCGCACCGTACTCTAATGCAACCGGATCTACCACACAACTCTTGATGTCATATTCAGACAAGACTCGGGATACAAACTGATGAGCCAGATTCGGCCCAGCTCCCTTGACAGACACGATCCCGATAGCTCCCGTTTTCCATTCGGGATAATTAAAATCCAACCAATTCTTAAACTGGGAAGCAACCAATTCCCCCTCACAAACTCCCTCATATCCTTGTCGCTTTAAAGCCAGCATATCAGCCAGCCCCAGAGGCACCACATTAGCATCAACCAGCTTCATCTGCCCGGAGTTCCGGTCCACTACTATATCTCCTCTAGTTAATAACTGAGAATATCTTTTTCCCGGCTGCATTTCCCCTAGCTCAAGCCGGGTTGAGTTGTCTCGTAAAAATTCCTTTAAGCCGGGAACATTACCCACTATCCCAAAAAACGTCTGCATTGAATCCAAATACTCAGAAATATCCACCAAGTTGTTCCATTCACTAGCATTGACCTTCCAAAGTGGCTTATCACTAACTTTCATAGTTACCCCCCAACCTTCAACTAATTCATGCGGATTGGTTAAATACTGGCTTTTATATACCCCCAACAACGCGGACGGGATTAAATAATATAAATTATGAGCGTGGGCTAATTCAGTCCCAAACTCTTTAAATTTATGGGAAAAGTACTCGGTTGCTGGCATAAAAAACGCCCCTTAACTAAGGGGCGAATGTGGCTCATCCGCGGTACCACCCTACTTTAGAAATCTCCCATCCCGAAAATTCGGGTACGAAAAAAGAGTCGTATAACCTTGACGAAACTCTTTGAGATTTCTCTCATTCACTGCTATCACGGGCTTACCCGGAGCGCATTTCCTCGCTCAGCGATTCGACAGACGCGACTCTGTCTACGAACGCTTTTGCTAATTGTTCCCAAATTATAGGCCACCCCTCCCCCATCTGTCAATATATCAAACTACCAACTAACCCATCATCCCCACTCCCAAAAACACTTTTACCTCATTTTTCTCCACCATCATCACTCCCGTATTTAAATTTATCTCTTCCTTCTTCCCGCCGACCTTCCGTAAAATCACTTTCTTCGCTATCATGGACACAAAATTGGTATGCATCGGCAGCACGTCAAATTCGCCCTTGGCGTTAAATGAAGTCACCGATGCCAGCTCCCCCGAAAAAACCAGCCCCTGCCGGCTCCTGACGGAAACCTGCAAAACTCCCTCACCCATGTTCCAGGTTCGCCGCGGCGACCTCCTCAGCTTTTCCGATATACAAAAACCGGCTCTCGGATACCTGGTCGTATTTACCTTCTAAAATATCTTCTACTCCCCGGATGGTGTCAGTTAGGGGCACCATAACCCCTTTCTTCCCCGTCTGTTCTTCTGCCACAAAAAAATTCTGGGTCATAAAATTCCGCATTTTTTTGGCTCGCTTGTACAACAGCTGGTTCTCCGGACTCAGCTCTGCTTCTCCTACCAAGGCTACCATCCGCTCCAGGCTTTCCGCCTTCTTCAAACTGGTCTGAGCTTTTATGGCCACTTCATAGTGCGGTCTCCCCACTACTATCGGGCTCAAAGCCGATGAATGCGACGTCAGGATATCCACGGCCGGCAATCTTCCCTCTTGGTAGGCTACCCGGGACAATGTCACCACCGAATCCAAATAGGGAAAAATTGACTGGACTCCCGCGTCCAGCATATCGTCAGAAGGCACATAGATCGCCTCAATGGCACTCACAATTCCGCTGTCAGTCGATACCAGACGCTCATGAAACGCCGCCATTTCCGACGTCAGTGTCGCTTGATACCCATCTTCTGACGGAATCATATTCATCAGCGTCGCCAGTTCATTTCCCGCCTGTGCCAGCCTGAACACATTATCAATCAAAAACAGTACGTCCCAGCCTTTGTCCCGGAAATACTCCGCCAGCGTGACTCCGGCCAGTCCCGTCAGGAATCTCACCGCCGCATTCTCTCCCATCGCTCCGTAAACCAAGCTCACGTATGGCAGCAAGCCCCGGGCCTTGATCTGTTCATATAATTCATGCCCCTCCCGGGTTCTCTCTCCCACTCCCGAAAACACCGATACGTTTTTCTCCTGCCGTGCGGTTACCACATTATGCATTATCTCCGTCAAAAGTAATGTCTTTCCTACCCCAGCTCCGCCGAACAACCCCATCTTTCCTCCCTTCATCAGAGGTGAGAAAAAATCAATTACTTTAATTCCCGTTTCCCAGATTTCCTCATGCACCAGCGTCTGGCTGTAATCCGGCGAACTGGTAAAAATCTGTCGTGACTCCGTGGCAGCGATTTCCTCACCCCCATCGGCCGGTCGGCCAAACACATCCATCACCCGTCCCAATACCTTGTCTCCGACCGGTATTGACATTTGCTTACCTGTATTTTCAATTTCCAGTCCCCGGTAAATCCTTTCCGATCCGGATAACACCATACAATAAAATGTACCCTGACCGCTCGAAGTGTACACTTTCAACCTTACTTCCGGATCTTTTTTCCCCACCAAAATCTGGTGCATTTCCGGCTGCATTTCTATAAATCTCACTTGAGCAATATGCCCCCTGACTGCTAGCACTCGCCCCAGGTTTCCGCTACTCATACTTTCTCCTTTCTAAGCCAAAGGCCGAAGCGTTTTCGAGGCTGGCGCACGCAATCATGCCCCCCGAGGCCACAGCCGAGGGAGCGCGTGAGCACGTCAGACCGAAAACTCGTAGGCCGTTTATTTTCCCCATAAACTTATTCCTGAAATCGTGGCTAACTGCCCCCGGTTAAACAACCTATGGTTAATCTTTCTTCCTTGACGCCTCACTGCTTCCACTCTCTTTTCAATGTTGTCCACCGAGCGATCCAAAGCCAACATGCGTGAAGCAAACTTTGCCAGCTGTGACTCGTGTAACGTCTGTTCAAAGCTCGAGGCTAAAATTTCTCCTTCGAAGACTTTCGCCACGTCATCTACCGAGGGTTCAAATAAATAGTCCGTCTCCACTCTTGCCTCTTGGCCTCCTTCCCCCTGGTCCAGTCTTTCTCCGGACACCCACGTAACCGAAGGATCCTGAGACAATATCGTCTTAAACCGGCCATGAAATACCACAATCTTTTCGAACTGAATCAAATACCGAATCACCATTTCGAAGCTTTCCTGTTCAACCGTCTTGTCAGAAAAATCAAAGTAATTATACAAAAACTTAGGCAGCTTGTCCTCCATCATACTCACCCCCAATTTACCTAAGATAACCACGTCCGGCTTGTCTTTCTTTACATATTCCACAAACTCATCAAATACTCTATCCACAATGTCCCCATACAGGCCGGAATTCGCCGCAACGAAAACAGCTACCACCCGACCGTTGCTTACCCGGTGTAATTTGGCTGTTTTCTGCTGTTTTAGATACGCCTTTTTTACCCGGGAGAACACCGCAAGCAACCCTTCCTGAAATTGCCGCGACTGCAACACAGCCCCCCTGACTTTTTGCATCTGCGTCGCGGCTACCTCTTCATACACTTCCACCAAACCCCGCAGCGATAACAAGCTTTCTAACTCAAAAATGATCTGTTTTTTAGTAATCATAGCGGCTTTTCCGATAGCCAAAATTGCGGATTCTTTCGTAATTCGCTGATCATAAAATCCAGGGTTCTACACTGCGTCACCATCTCGTCGGCAGCTTTTCGAAATTCTGCGTCTTGGTCATACCTCTCCACCATTTTCCCGGTGACCGTCCCGTCCCATAACCCCGCCATCAAAAGTCCGGCCAATATTATCTGCACATTCAAATTCATTATTGCCTCCGGCGGCTGGTTAAAAAAATCCAATAGCTTATTCCCCATCACTAAAACCTGCCTGGAATTCTCTCCCAGTTCCGCTCCGAATTTCAAAAAACTCTGTGTTTTCTCGTAGTTTGACATCAACTCCAATAGCACTTGGCCGATATCCCGCAGCAGCGGGGTCTGCGTTTGGTGTCCGACCCTGGTTACAGACATAAACGGATTTATGGCTGGACGCCTTCCCCGGAAGAAAAAATCACTGTCAAAAAAAATGTGCCCGTCCGTCATTGACATCAGATTTGTCGAAATGTAACCGGTAATATCACCCATCACGGACTCCACAATCGGCAGACAGGTTATAGCAGCTTCTCTTTCCCCCACCTTAAAGTTGCCCGCCCGTTCCAACAACCGCGAGTGAATACTGAATATGTCCCCGGGATACGAATCCCGCCCGGGAAATTTCCGGGACAGTAACGACAGTTCCCGGTAAAATTGTGCATGAGTTGACATGTCATCCAAAACCACCAGCACATCCTCTCCCCGGTCACGGAAATACTCAGCTACCGTAAAAGCCGTATACGGCGTCATCCAGATTTCTCCTGCGGAATCATATGCCGAAGCAGCCACCACCACCGTTTTCTGGGCAATATCTTCTTTCTTTAGAAAATTCTGCAATTTCATAATATCCGTTTTTCTCTTTCCTATAGCCGCAAAAACGCAGATACTCCCCTTCCTCGCCTGAGACATGACCGTCTGCATAACTAATTGGCTCTTACCGGTTTTCCGATCTCCCATAACCAACTCCCTCTGGCCTAGTCCCAAAGGTACGAGTAAATCGACCAATACGATCCCCGTCTGCAGCGGGCGTGAAATCCTCTCTCTGTCACCTATGCCTTTAGGCAATACATCAACGGGATAATTTACGAGCCTTTCATTATGTTTTGCTTTACCGCTCAGCGGACGGCCCAGCACGTCAATCATTGTCCCCAGAAGTTCTTCTCCTACCCCAATTTCCAGCTTCTTACCGGTTCTGGCTACTTTTGTCCCACCTTTTACTATTTTCTTCGATAATACTAATACTTCAACTGCCTCGTTTTCCAAAGCTGACACTTGACCCAATTGTCCGGATTCAAATACCACTGTCTCCGACAAATTAACTCCTGGTAATCCCGCCACCTCTACTACCTCATGCACCACTCTGGTTACATATCCCACTTCACCAGTTTTTTCTAAATAATCCTTAAAACCCTTCTTCATATTCTATTACCGATAATCTCTCTCCAATTAAATGCTTCTAATAATTTTTTCCAACTATAATCTCCGTACCTACCCTCATATTCTATTTTTGCTCCAGCAATTACATCTATCTCTTTTATTACATTTATTACTATCCCTTCCCCCATCCGTTCCATTATCCACTCATGTAACATATTGATTACACTTATTGGCAAATCTATTCCGACCGTTATACTAATCATTTTCGCTTTGGTCAACTCTTTTTTTATTTCATGGATAATTATATTTCTTTCATTAATTCCCGCATTATTAACTTTCTTGATATTTCTCTTTATAATTTCCGCAAATTCTTCTCGCACTCTGGTCTCTAATACCCTTTCAAACCCTCCGGCACCCCGCCGATAAAGTCCGTTCTCCAACAGTTCCAGCTGTTCCTTAGCTGCTTCCAAATCATTCTTGGTTTTGATCACATCCCACAACTCAGATGACATTTTTTCTTTTAGCCTCCTCAAGTGCCTGGATAATTAAATCACTATGCTCTTGTACGCCCAACGATTTCCCTAAAACTTTTTGGGATACCTGCTTAATTATCTCTGCCAACTTCGATTCTATTTCTTCCCATCTGTGTTTTTTATATTCCTCCAGTTCCTGCTCCAATCTTGCATATTTATCATTGATTTTTTTAGCTACAGCCTGTTGAGTCCCGATAGTCTCAGTTTCTAAAGCTATCCGGAAATTATCTGCCTCTTCATTCAGACGTCTTTCAATATAGTTTGATATGTTATGTAGTTTATTTTTATAGTCAATAACTTGTAACCTTGCTACTTCATCTAATTTTTCCCTCACCCCCTCTTCCTCTTTTCCCGCATCTAATTTAACCTCTTCCAGTATTGATAATGCCCTATTCCTGGCTTCACTGATTATATTTTCCGCACGCTGTCTGGCCTTATCTTCAATTTCCTGTTTCCTAACTTTCAATTTATTTAATTCCCGCACTTTTCTATCATATGCGGATAACACCACCGCCAGAGCAGTACAAAGTATAAAAATTGCCGTTATTTCAAGACTCATATGTAATTACCTTCAGCTTATGCTGTCATCTCATATAATCAAAATTACATAAGCTAATACTATACCTCCGGCCATAATTGACAAAGTCAGCACCAAGTTCAAGGCTACACCGATCTGAATTGCTCTCCTGGCTAACGGATTCCTGCCAATAGCTTCTACCCCTCCTTTGGCCACCCGGCCAAAGTACACAAAACCCAAAATAAAAGACGTCATCGCCACCAGAATCGCTAATAAATATCTCAAGGATGCCAACGGTGCCAACGTCGGCGCCAGCAGTCCTTGCCTTAATGTTTCAATCAGATTCCCTCTGGCTGTAGTAGCTACTATCGCCGGTCTAATATTTAGAGCCACAATTACTTTACCAACTGCATTTACATCCGTACTCTCATAATTCTCCAGCGCAACCCCCAATACATTCCCACTTTTTGTCGCCCTTTGTCCCAGTCCAGGTTTCTCTGAAGATGTCACAAAATCGCCCTTTTTTATCACACCATCGGCTACACTTACCCTTACATTCGCCTTACCGAAGGTTACTATCGCCTTTCCGTTAAACAACTTGGTATTTTCCAAAATTATACCCGGCTTTTGTGTATAAACACCTACTATTCCCACATCATATGCTGTCAAACATGGTTTCATCCCTTCAGGAGCATTGCAAATTATATCTCCATCTACTACCTCTCCCTTGGCAAATTCGTAAGTTACTCCCATACCGGTTGATGTTTCTTGCGCCCTTACCCCAAATCCCGTTAACACCAACCCCAAAAGTAAAAATAATACTACTCCAAACTTGGACATCACAATTTAAGCCTAATAATTATTTACAAAAATGTCAAATGATACTGAATAAATAAATTTCTCAATTTTCCACTTGACAAGTGCTATCAGCTTATAATTATAATAGTAAAAGTTGGACAATCTTATCCAATCTTGCCCATGTCCAAGTTTCTGCCCACCACTACCGAGCACTCCCGCCTGACTATCCAAGAAGCGGCCGTCTTTCTCCAGGTATCTGCCAAAACTCTGCGTCGATGGGAAAAAGCCGGGTTTCTTATACCCGAAAGAACCCCCGGCAACCAACGTCGATACAATCTCCAACAGCTAAAAAGTTTCAGCTTCTCCAAAAAACCTGTCCTCACCCATCCCGCATTTTCTCCCCGCTCGCACCTATTCCTCCCCTCCCTCACCGTACCCCGATTCAAATTTCCTTCAACCCGAATTATCCTCCCACTCGTTACACTCGCCCTGAGTAGTTTTTTTCTATTAAATCCTTCAACCCTCAATTTTCTCAAATCCAATCTCCCTTCACTTGTTACGCCAGGACTCCGTACCAGTCCGGAGGTAACTCAACTCTCCTCCGCCGTTTCTGAAATTGCCAATCAGGTATTGGCTTCTGAAACCGCGCTTAACGACTTTACTTTTGGTGTAAACGTTATTAGCAGCTTTGCTGAGGACTCAACTTTTAGAAAAAACTTAACCGTGGAAGGACTGCTGACTGCCCCCAATATTATCTACAGCATCAAAGCCGGTGAGAATATCACTATTACACCTGGCCAAAATCCCACTATTTCTGCTACCGGGGGTGTAACCAGCCTCCAAGGATCAACTGGTGAAGTATCTCTTTCCGCAGGTGGCGGTATCTCCATCAGTGGCTTGACCATCTCCAACTCTGACCTGGGTTCTTCCCAAAAAATCTGGAAGACCATAAAAGTCACCGGTCAATCAGATCTGGTAGCCGGATCCAACACTGACGAACTCACTTTCGCGGCTGGTACCGGCATCGGCCTTACCACCAATACCACCGACAAAAAACTCACCGTCGCCGTCTCCACCATTCCCACCACTGCCGGGGGAACCAATCTTACTTCTTACACTACCGGCGACATTCTTTATGCTTCAGATACCAACACTCTGGCCAAACTGCCCATCGGTTCTTCTGGTCAATCACTTACCGTCTCCGCTGGTATCCCAGCCTGGGCCTCCGGTTCCTCTTCTAACTGGCAACGCAACTCCGGCGCCCTCGCCCCCCTAAACATTACCGATGACCTTTTGCTGGGTGGTACCTCCACCGCTTCTGCAACTTTTCAGGTAATCTCAAGTACAGGCTCCATCACCACCGCAGGCGACCTGGCCTTAAACGGTAGCGATTTGACCTCTGACTCCAACCTGACTCTAAACGCCGCAGGTTACACCCGTATTGGTGATACCGGCACCCCCGGTTCAGCTACAGGTGACGATGACTTGTACGTTGAAGGCGACTTGGAAATAGATGCCGCTCTTATCCTGGGTTCAGACTCAATCACCGATATCACCGGCAATGGCCTGATTGTTTCCTCCTCTGCTCTGACAATTAATCTGCCTTCCGCCACAGACGCTCTCTCATCCACCACCTCATCCGGCTCCGGCCTTGAGGCTCTCTCAGCTGGTCTGACTTTACTCCAAGGCTGTTCCGACGCCCAGATTCTCAAATGGAACGAAACAACAGATGTTTGGGAATGTGCTTCCGACTCCGGAGCTTCAAGTGCCATCATTAATGTTGAAAACAACGACGTCGCTGTCGGGGTCAACGTCGACACCCTCGACTTCAGTACAGACTTTTCTGTCACCGCATCCCCCACAAATGAAGCCAACGTCGCAATTGCCGACGATATTCTTAATTTCACTGAATTTTCCGATTCCTTATCCTTGGACGCTCCAACCACCATTACCAACAGTCTCTCTGGTAACTTCATTCTTGATTTAACTTCAACTGGCGACTTCGTCATTTCTGATGCTGGTACTCCCTTTGCTGAATTTACTGACTCTGGTACTTTTACTCTTGATTCTCTTACCTTGGACGGTACTTCACTTGATTCTTCTGCCGCTTTAAATCTGGGTACCGCCTCCGCCACCAGCATCAACATCGGCTCATCCGCTATCTCCACCACCGTGGCTTCCAATCTCACCCTTACTACCGGCCGCACTCTCACCATCAACAGCGATGCTTTCACTGATTTAACCGGCAATGGCCTGGCCGTTTCTAGTGGTTCATTAGCCATCAACATAACCACCTCCGGCACCACCGGCTCCACTTCAAGCAACTCCGGCTTGGAGGTTGGCTCCTCCGGCTTAACGCTTCTCAAAGGCTGTGCTGATAACGAACTTCTCAAATGGACTGATGCCGGCGGTTGGGCCTGCGCGACTGATACTTCCGGTGGCCTATCCCAATACTGGCAGCTAAACAGTAATGTTCTTGCTCCAGGAGGTTCAGCCACTGTCACCGATCGACTTGTCCTTGGAGGTCAAACATCTACCGTTCATCAACTTGAAATTAACGGGGCAGTTACCGGCAAAGCTTTAGTGGCTTTAACTGAAACCGGCGACCAGAACATCCTAACTGCCAGTACTTCCGCTTCTACCACCGTTTTCAACTTGGGC
>MEXE01000012.1 GCA_001775555.1 Candidatus Amesbacteria bacterium RBG_19FT_COMBO_48_16
CTTTCTATAATAGTGTTAATTTAAAGCATCAGGGGGAGTTGGTTTCCGCGGCTGAGACAGCTAAGGAAAATGAGGCGGGCTTTTGGAAGACTTGTGGCCCGTGTGCTGTCAAGGGGAACTATGACATTCATGGCAAGCGGTATTATCATTTGCCGAGTTTTAGGCATTATTCCCAGGTGGTGGTTAATTTGGATGAGGCCGACCGCTGGTTTTGTTCGGAGAGAGAAGCGGTTAAAGCGGGATTTGTTCGGGCGCGAGATTAGTTGTGGACCATGGGGGGATCGCACCCCCGTCCCCGCAATGCGAATGCGGTGCACTACTACTATGCTAATGGCCCAGGCATTAACTTATAGAGATTTTAACTTATGGGGGTAAATACTTAAACTTGGATTGTTTACTGATTAGGGGCAGGAGAAGGGGAAGCAGCGGGTGAGGTGGCAGGGGAGGGGGCCGGGGTGTTGGTGGTTTCATCGGGCCCGAGTTCAGCGGGTAGTTCGATCGGGGGGCTGATTCTGGGACTGGGGAGAGGTTTTGGGGCTTCTAATTGAGTTTGAGTGGGAGTTTGAGCTTCGGGGGTGGTTGGAGCGGCAGTCTCGCCCAGTTTTGTCTTCAGGTCCTCGAGTTCCGCCGCGGCCTTGGTAAAGTCGGCGGAGGACTTGTCGACTAAGTTCACGACGACTTGCATGGAGGCGACGGCGTTTCGCAGGTCACCCTTTTCTTTATACGCAGCAGCTAGGTTGTAGTGAGCGTTGGGGAGGTTAGGCTTGAGGTCGGCGGCTGCCTGGAAGAAACGGATAGCCTCGTCGTAGTTTTTGAGGGAATAGAGGACTCCTCCGAGGGCGATCCTGAGGTTGGGGTTGGCAGGATCGAGAAGGATAGCCTGACGATATGAAGCTACTGTCCAAACATCGGCTCCCTGGGCTAAGTTGAGGAGGTTTCTGTAGACAGTGGCCAGGTTTTCGACGTTGGTAACTTTAGCCGGATTTAAAGCGACAGCGTTTTTGGCCTCGCGGATGGATTGCTGAATAAGCTGGGTGATAGTGGATCGGTCTTGAGCTGTCAGATTGGGTTGGGCGGCGGCGGAATTAGCCAGGAGAAGGTTGGTTTGGGAGTAGGCGAGGCGATATGTGTCTTTGTAGGGGTTGGCCTGCATGGCTTTGAGAAGGTTATCGTAAGTGGCTTTACCCTGATTACCGGCTGCGGCTTTGAGGGCAGTTTGGAAGTAAATTTCGGCCGCGTAAGCACGAGAGCCGAGGTAGACAGTGGGAATTATGAGTAGAAGAGCTAGGCCGAGGAAAATCCAGGGAAGGAGAGGGGAGCGGATGCCGGTGTCCGACGCAGCGACTATGTCGATATTGGCTTCATGAACCAGTGAAGACCCCATTTGTTTGAATGCCTGGGTGGCGATAACTAAAAGAATGAAGATAACGAAAAGTGTCACAATAGAGGAGGGGATGATTAGTTGAGAGATGAAAAGAATGATTAAGGATAGCGTAGAACCCAGGGCCAAAGCACGGAATGGGGACTCAGAGGAGGATTTAAAGATATGGAAGAAGAGATTGGAGGAGCGGAGGACGAGGAAAGTGTAGGCGGCGAGTCCGAAAAGTCCCAGGGTGGAAAGTAACTGGAGATAGTAATTACCGGCAGAGGTAAAGCGGATGTTCCAGAGTGGGGTGAGGTTGAAATTGAGGGGCCGGAATCGGCTGAAATTGGATAAATAGGTGGCTGGGCCGGTACCCAAAATGGGGGAGATTTTGATAGATTCAAGAGCGATAGCCCAACTGGCGGCTTGGGGTAAAAAAACGGGACGGCTATTGGGGCCGGAACCGAAAAGTCGAAAAATGAGAAGACCGCTGGCGACTACCGAGCCAAGTATAGAGAGTGAAAGGAGGAGAGTTTTAGTGGAGCTGGATTTGTCTTTAAGGGTGAGGATAATTTGCAGGGGAAGCAGGGTGATAAAGAGAAGCAATGCGGTTAGGGGACTGCCCAGAGGTGTCCAGGTCGGATTTTGGGCAAATTTGAAGGGAATAATCTGGGGTATTAAACCCGAGCCCCAGGCGATAGTTATGAGAGCTAAGATGGCCGTGGAGACAAGGAGGGTGGAAAAAGCAAGCTCCAGCTCTTTTTTGGTGCGGATGAGATTTGTGGCGGCGAGGAAAAATAAGATCAGGAAGATAATGGTGCTGGTTTGACCGGGGTCAACCAAGGCATCGAGCCGATTGGGGGTTTTGAGGAAAGTGGAAAAGATCCATGCGGCGAATAGAGAAAGCAACGGCAGACCCAGCGGGCTTCTTAGCAGGCGGACTTGACGGTCAAGTACGAAGTTAGCTGCCATGATGAGGGTAAGGATGGATGAGGTGACGATGAGCAAGGCTAGTTTATTAAACTCGTAGAATTCGGAAGTAACGGTTAGAAAGAAGAGGGGGAGCAGAAGAATCGTGGCTTGGATAATAAAGAAACCGATTTTTTGCAGTGTAGCACTGGTTTTCATATTGTGTATATATTTAATAATTGGAAACACGTTGAAGTCAAGCCCCAAAATGCTTATGTTCTGTCCTATTGCGCAATAGGTAGCACCTGGTAGAATTGGGATATGACTCCTGGCCGGATATACCATATATATAATAGGGGGGTAGACGGAAGAGTAATTTTTTCTGATACTGAGGACTTTGAGAAGTTTATAGGAATACTCAAAGGTTATTTGGGGGAGTTTATTATTGAGAAAGGAGGGAGATTTAAATCAGAAAGACCATATTTGAGCCGGCACAGACAAAAGATGAATCTTTTTGGCCGGATAAAACTGCTGGGGTACTGCTTGATGCCTAATCACTTTCATTTGGTACTGCAGCCGCAAGAGGCAGAAACGATAGCCAAGCTGATGCGGCGGTTGGGAACGGCTTATGCCATGTACTTCAACGGGAGGTATAAACGGATTGGGACGCTGTGGGAAAGCGGATATCGATGCGTGGAAGTTTGGGGGGATGAGCGGATAGTACATTTGACCCGGTGGGTGCATTTAAATCCGGTGTCTCGGGAAGTGAGACGGTTTGGTCTGGTGGAAACAGTGACTGGTTTTAAACCTGAGGAATATATGTACTCAAGTTACCAGTATTATCTGGACCCGAGTTCGGCGAGGAACTGGATTCATCCCGAGGTGGTGTTGTCGCTGTTTGAGAACTGGAACGAGCGAAAGTGGGCCAATTACCAGAGGTTTGTGGAGGATGGGAGAGCAAAGTCGGAAGAGATTCTGGGCGAGATGGCAATTGATACGGGAAGAGATAGGTAGAGGAGGGAGTGGATTTTTTAGAAAAAACTATTTGAGAATCGACCCGCTGTAGGGCACTAGGACGGCTGTTTAGGAGAGGAGTAGGAATATGGTGTGCTGAAAGAGTCTGATGTTAAAGTGTGACTATCCTGTAGTATAATAAGCACATGAAGGAAGTGGAAATCGTGGTGAGTGTGGGTGAGGCACTGGTTTACTTGGGACTGTTGGCGGTAGCTGGTGTTAGTGGAGTCATTTATTGGTTGCGCAATCGTGTTGTGGTGGTGGTGGGAGATATTCGGACTAACGGCGATGTAGCCAGGGGTGTACAAAAATTGGCGATGGCGGTGAGGAAAAAGAAAGGCGCGGAATGGATTAATAGTGATCGCTTAACTCATGAAGCTGTTCATGGTTGGACTGATAGGGGTGGTAATTTAGATGGGGAGCCTGGGGAAATTGGATATACCCTGAGAGGAGGGAGAGTGAAGGACGTGTTTTATGTAAGTGTGAGTCGGGATCCGGATCATGATATGAAGGTGGCGAGGGCGCCGGTATTTGACCGGCGGACTAACAGTGGTTTAAGTGAGGCGGATAGAAGAGTTTTTTCTGAGGCACTGGAAAGAAAATATCGGGGGAAGAATGATTGATGTACTTGGATCATTAGATTGGGTTACTGGAGCAGGAAGTAGGTAGCAAAAAAGCTAAGGATGAAAATTAGCATCAGGATAACGTAAACAAAAACCGGCGGGATGGGGGAAGAGATTTTTGGAGCGGGTCCGGGAAAAACTTCAGGTAAGAGTTTTATAAGGTTGAAATTGGCTGATGGGGATGACGGTGACTCCGGTAGTGGTTGAACTTCAGGCGGAGGGACCGGTGCCGGAGGGGGGGGAGGGGGTTCCGGCTGAATAGATGGTGGGGGGGTGATATTTGGGGTAAAAGGGGAGGGAGCCGGGGAAACAGCGGAAGCAGGAGCGGGAGGTGAGATGAGTCCGGTTTGAGCGCAAAACTCAGTAAAGTGACGCAGTGAGGATAACCTGCGTTTGACGGTGGCGGAAGGATTGACTGCAGAGAGGTACTGCTGGTATTTGGCTGTAACGTCAGGAAGGGTAATTGTAGATAAATTCTCCCGGCTTAGAGGGTGGAATTGACTGGTGACAAAATTTATAAATACCCGCAGGTCAGAGAGGTAGTTTTTTAGGGTGTTGGGGGACACCGATTGATCAAGCAGATGTTGGCGGAACAAAGCTAAAAGTTCCTGGGTGTAATCCATAATTACAGAGTATTATACTGTATTTTTGGTAATTATATTTATTAATGTAAAATGAAAAGTCGTATGAAAAGTAATGAACAGAGTATAAAGGAGAACCAATATTTTTGCAACCTGAATAAATCAGAAGCAATTAATTGACACATAGAAGAACATTTTACTTATATACTACAAGATATGATCTAAAGAAATTTATCAATCTTGTAATAATGATTGCCAAATATTTTAAAGAGGGTATTAGATCAGAGGATTGATGAAAGATTTAATAAATAATTTAGAAAAAGTAGACTATTAATGAAAAAATACAGCTAATAATAGGATATATGAAAAAAAGAAATAAGTCGGATTAGCTTATTATTTTCAGGTGTAATGTTTGCTTATAGTCAGGAGCAGAGATAAAATTCTAATAATGGTCTTTAAACCCGGTGAAATAGAATTAAAATTAACAATGATATGGCGGGAGAAGAAGCTGTATAGAGCGGTAAACTATTCGAATAAGCCAAAAGCTTATATATTAATAGAGTTTCCTTATCCATCTGGGGAAAGGCTGCATGTGGGGCATGCCAGATCATACAGCTGTCTGGATGCAGTGGCGAGGAAAAAGCGGATGCAAGGATTTAATGTGTTATTCCCTTTCGGTTGGGATGCCTTTGGTCTGCCGGCAGAAAACTATGCAGTAAAAACCGGTATCCACCCGGCGATAACGACAGCGGAAAACATAAAAAACTCCAAAGCGCAAGCAATAGCCTGGGGACTGTCATTTGACTGGAGCCGGGAAGTTAATACAACTGATCCGGATTATTACAGATGGACACAGTGGATATTTGTCCAGTTGTTTAAGCGAGGTTTAGCGTACAAGGATGTAATAATGGTTAACTGGTGCCCGTCCTGCAGGATCAATTTGGCCAATGAGGAAGTAATAGACGGGAAGTGTGAGCGGTGCTCGACGCCCACCTTGCGCCGCAAACAGTCTCAATGGCTTCTTAGAATAACCAGGTATGCGGATAGACTACTTTCGGATTTGTCCGGTGTGGATTACCGGGAGGATATAAAACGGCAGCAGGTGAATTGGATAGGGAAGAAGGAAGGAATTGAGATTACTTACAAAGTGGTCGATTCTGATGATGATATTACAGTGTTTACTACTACCCCCGTGAACTTTGGGGCTACGTTTTTGGTTATTGCGCCTGAACACCAATTTACCCAGAAGATGGCAAAAACTAACAAAGAGGTAAGAGAATATGTGGAAAAAGCAACCAATAAATCAGAAAGAGAAAGAATTTCTGAAGGAAAAATTAAAACAGGCGTGTTTACAGGCAAGTATGTGACGAATCATATTACCGGAGAAAAAATTCCGGTATGGGTGGCGGATTTTGTATTGGCTACTATTGGGACGGGGGCAGTGCAGGGATGTCCAGGGCATGACCAAAGAGATTGGGAATTTGCCAAGAAATATGAACTGCCGATTCCCAGAGTGGTGTCGAATCCTGATGGTGATGCCAAAGACATTACAGAAGAACCATATGTGGTGCATATTGGAGATAAGGGAGTTATGGTGAATTCAGATTTCTTGAATGGGATGGATTTTTCCGAAGCCATGAATAAAACAATGGATTACTTTGAAGGGAAAGGGTGGGGAAAGAGGGTGGTAGACTATCATTTGCGGGATTGGGTGTTTTCCAGACAGCATTATTGGGGGGAACCGATACCGATGATATATTGTGAGAGGTGTGCCAGGGAGGGTAGAAGCTGGTTTGATGATGGTAGTGGGGGGAGGGGGAGTTATGGAGGAGGGGGTCAGGAGAAGTGGAATTCGGTGGGGTGGTATCCGGCCGATGAAAAAGATTTGCCGGTAAAACTGCCGCCAGTGGAAAAGTATCAACCGAGCGAGACTGGGGAGTCGCCTCTGGCACAGGTTACGGAGTGGTTAAAAGTGAAGTGTCCGGGGTGCGGAAGTATTGCGCGGCGGGAGACCGATACGATGCCGAATTGGGCCGGCTCATCCTGGTATTTTATGCGTTATTGCGATCCGCATAATGACCAGAAGCTGGCAGACTTGAAAAAATTGAAGTATTGGCTGCCCGTGGACTGGTATAACGGGGGAATGGAACACACTACTTTACACTTATTATACTCGCGGTTTTGGCATAAGTTCCTGTTTGACCTGGGGGTAGTGCCCACTGAGGAGCCTTATACCAAGAGGACCAGCCATGGAATGGTATTGGGTCCTGACGGGAGGAAGATGAGCAAGAGCCGGGGGAACGTGATTAATCCGGATGAGGTGGTGGCAAAATACGGGGCGGACACCTTGAGGCTGTATGAAATGTTCATGGGGCCTTTTGAGCAGGCCATTTCGTGGAGCTGGGAAAGTATGGAGGGAGTGTACCGGTTTTTGAAGAGGGTGAGGAGGTTAGTAAATATTAATAGTAATAGTAATAGTTCCCAGGAGGCTAAATGGAGGCTGGCGAGGCTGGTGGAGAAAATCGATAAAGATCTGGAAGCCATGAAATTTAATACTGCGGTTGCAGCTCTGATGACCTGGATAAATTGGTGGGGATCGCACAGGGATGAGGTGGGTAAAAAGGAGGTGGAAGTGTTTGTCAAAATAATGGCACCGATGGCTCCCTTTTTGGCAGAGGAGTTGTATCAGCGCTTGATGGGGAAGACTGATAAATGGGAATCAGTGCATGTGCAGGCCTGGCCAACGGTAAAAACTACTGAGGCAGCAGGAAGAAAAGTAACTTTGGTGGTACAGGTGGACGGGAGAGTAAGAGAGAAATTTGAGGTGGAAGCGGAGAAGGCGGCAGAACAAGATTATATTGAGGAGTTGGTGGGTAAAAGTGAGAAAGTCGGGAAATATATAGCGGGAAAGAAGTATAGAAGTGTGTTTGTGCCGGGGAAAGTAATCAACTTGGTTACGGAAAATGGATGAAATGCGGCTGGAGGAGGCATTAAGGGAGCGCAGATTCGAGGTAATACTGGCTCTGTGCGGACTAATTTTGGTGGGAACGGGAGTATTTTGGTGGCGGGGGGGCGGGAAAACCGAAACCCAAATTGAGATTTTGCCCGAAGCCGCCCAGTCACAAAATCAGTCGGGAGAGGGGACGGTAGTGGTAGACGTGGGGGGGGCGGTGAGCAGTCCTGGCGTATACAGGCTAGGTTCAGGGGCCAGAGTGGAGGAAGCGATAGCTTCGGCCGGGGGGGTGACAGCGGAGGCGGACGAGGAATGGATGGGGAGGAATATAAACCTATCGGTAAAACTGGTGGACGGGATGAAAATATACATACCGGCAAGAAATCAAAATACTGGCGAAGCCAGCACTTCGCGAGCAAATTCACAAAATTCAAATCAAACACCAGAAGAGAAAACTCAAAATAATGGTGCTTTGCAGGTCAAGATTGATATTAATTCTGCGAGTCAGACTCAGTTGGAAGAATTACCGGGGGTAGGTCCGGTCACGGCGGGGAAAATTATCGCCGGGAGGCCGTATATGCGAATTGAAGAGTTGATAGAAAAAAAGATCGTAAACCAAAGAGTTTGGGAGCAGATCCAGGATAAAATCAGTCTGTGGTGAGGTGGATTGCAATCGGATTACTTATAATTTTGGCGGTAGTCAGGTATGGGATGTGGCAGAGTGCCCCTTTGGAATTAAGGGAGGGGATGAAGGTGCGGGTAAGAATGAGAATAGGAGGCGAGATACGCCAAGCTTGGGGAAGGTCCTTTTGGAGTCAAAGTTACGGAAATCAGGAAGTGGAGGTGGAAGTGCCCCAGGGGGTCGAGTATGGAGATGAGATTTGGGCTGAGGGAAAGTTGGAAAAAAGTGTAACTGAGGCTGATTATACCAAGTGGAGGCTGAATTATACGATGATAAAGGTAAATAAAGGGGTAGGATTAACGGGGGGATTGCGGCAATGGAGGGAGATAATGATACAGAAAATGTTGATGTGGCTTCCGGGGGATGAGGGGGCGCTGGCGGCGGGAATCCTGTTGGGAGGAAGCGGGGCTTTGAGTAAATCAGGGACGGAGGCTTTTCGGAAATCGGGACTTTTACATATTGTGGCGGCTTCCGGTTACAACGTGAGCGTAGTTGCAGGCTGGGCGATGGCCGTGGGTGCGAAAATCTGGGGAAGAAGGCGGGTGATATTGTTTGTATTATTGTGCATCATAACGTATGTGATAGTAGCAGGAGCGGGACCGGCAGTAGTCCGGGCCGGAATTATGGGCGGGTTAGTGTGGCTGGGGATGGCTTGGGGACGTAAGGGAGATCCGGGGTGGCTTTTAGTGATTGCGAGTTTGATAATGGTGATAATCAGACCGATTTGGTTTACAGATATCGGTTTTCAGCTGTCAGTAGCAGCAACGGCTGGTTTGATATGGGTTTTGCCGATGATACGGAGATTGAAAATAATCCGAATTAAAAGTTGGGCATGGTTTGAGGAGGGACTTTGGGTGACAGTAGCGGCGCAGATAGCGACACTGCCGCTGTTGGCGCATTATTTCGGGCAGGTGAGCGCAGCTGCCCCGGTAGTGAATGCCTTGGTGTTGTGGGCAGTGCCGTGGTCCATGCAGTTGACCGCGGCGGCAGTGGGAGTAGGGATGTTGTTTCCGGCCGCAGGACAGGCTATAGCTTGGCTGGCTTGGCCGCTTTTAAGATATATGACGGGAGTGGTGTCCTGGTCGGCCGGATGGCCGGGTGCGGGAGGAGTAGTGGGAAAAATGGGGTGGGGATGGGTAATCGGGTATTATCTGGTGATAATTATGATAATTCTGAAGGGAAATCTAAAATTCAAATGACAAATCAATTATAAAATTTAAAAATTCAAAACATTTATGTTTGGACAGCTTCTTAAATTGTTGCTGTTGGCTGTGGTTACAATCTGGGCGGCAGTTGCCGCCTTGCCGGATAAAAACCTGCATGTGGTATTTTGTGACGTAGGGCAGGGTGATGCCGTATTGGTGAAAATGGGGACGAGTCAAGTATTGGTGGACGGAGGGCCGGATAACAAAGTATTGGAGTGCCTGGCGAGAAACATGCCTTTTTATGACCGGAGGATTGAAGTGGTAATTTTAACTCACCCGCAAGCGGATCATATGAATGGGCTGGTGGATGTGCTAGAAAGATATACAGTGTTACGTTTTATTAGCGGGCCGGAGGGAAATGGAACTGCGTCTTTCCGGGAGTTGATGGGGCTGGTCTCAAGCTCCCAATCCCAAGTCTCAAATTTATATGCCGGCGAGGAAGTAAAGATTGACGATATAAGATTTAGGGCTATTTGGCCGACGAGGGAGTATGTCGAGAGACATGTGGATGGTATTAGTAAAAGTTTAAACGGGAGTGTATTGGGGGCGAAGACGGACGGGACGGATTTGAACAGCTTCGGGATAGTAGTCAGATTGGCATACGGCGAGTTTGATGTGCTTCTGACGGGGGATGCAGATGTGGAGGTCCAGGATGACCAGATGCGACAGGGTCTGGTGGCGGAGGTGGAAGTGCTGAAAGTGCCGCATCACGGGAGTAAAAACGGGATGGATGAGACGTGGCTGGCAGTTGTCAGTCCGGAAGCGGCCGTTATCAGCGTGGGGAAAAATAATCGTTATGGCCATCCCCGTTCGGAAGCTCTGAAAATGCTGGAGGATGCGGGAGCCAGAATCCTGCGGACGGACGTAGAAGGGGAGATCGAAGTTGTCAGTGACGGGAAGAGATGGTGGGTAGAGTAAGATTGGTATATGCGGATTGGGATTGATGCGAGTCGGGCGTTTGTGGACAGCCCCACGGGGACGGAAACGTACAGTTACCAGGTAATCAGGCATATTTTGGCGTTGCCGGAGGCGAGAAAGCATGAGTGGATACTATATGTTAAAAGAATATCACCCTCTTTAATTCCCCCTCTTAAATCGAGCCTGCGGCTCGCGTCTTATGCCGTAAGAAGGGGACAGGGGGTGATACTGAAAGAAATTCCTTTATCTATTCTTTGGACCCAGGCGGGGTTGGCGGGGAGAACATGGGTGGATAGATTAGAAGTGTTGTGGGTCCCCGCGCATACCCTGCCGGTGTTGCGAAAACCAGGTTTAAAGACTGTGGTGACGATTCACGGGATTGAATATGAGTGGCTGCCTGAGTATGAAAATGTCTTGCAAAAATGGTATTTACCCTGGTCGACGATATATGCGGTGAGATCTGCGACAAAGGTGGTTGC
>MEXE01000013.1:0-20620 GCA_001775555.1 Candidatus Amesbacteria bacterium RBG_19FT_COMBO_48_16
AAAGCCCTTCGACTACGCTCAGGGCCCTTGTGAGTAACTGATTTAACGTAATCGGTTATTTGCGAGGGCCTTTTTATATGGCAAAAAAAATAAAAGTAGATTTGAGAGAGTTTTCTAATCTGGTTTTGTTGGGCCAGAAAGATTTGGTGGTTGAAGATGGCGTGGTGATTTATTCTCCGGTTTGTCCCGACTATCATTTTGAGGAAATTAAGAACCTCTTTGGCCAATCGGAAAGAGTGCACGATTTTGACGGGTTGGGGGAGGGAAAAGGAATTGTGTATGAGAAGTTAATTACCCAAACTAATGGTCTTTTGAGGCGTTTGGAGGAACTTAAAGTCGAATATAGGCATCTGTTACTGGTGGCGGATGTGGAAGGGACTGATAAGGTAATTCTTAATAAACTAAGAATTACCAAGGATGAGTTTATACGGAGGTGCAGGAAGACTTGCAGAGAGATTAACCGAGACTTGAAAAGAAGGAAACTGCTAAATTCTAGGTGCGAGTTGATGGGAAAATTTTTTGAGGAAGAAGGATACGACTTTTACGGAAAAATTGAGGAGATTGCTAAAAAGTCGGATGCAAGTTCCGGGCTGTTGAGAGGAGTGCGGGAGGTGCGTTTGCCCTTGCACCGGTTTTGGTTTGGATTAGCTAATGAGCAATCTTATGAGAGGTCAATCCGGGAGGCCGCGATGTACGCGAGTTTCGGGCACTGTTCTAAAATTTCGGACGGGATCATCTTGTGCGCTGATTCCGAGGTCCTTTCTGGCTGTTACAACCTGCTTAAAAAGAAAAAAACACCAGCTATTTATCTAAAAGGGAGTTATTAATATGAATGCGATTGAAGCGGAAAAGAATGAAAGAAAGCGGATGGCTGCCGATTTTGGTCCCAAGGAAAGGAAAGTCCGTTCCCACATGGCTTATCGATCAAATTCGGGGGGGGTAACTGTGAATATCGACAAAGGAATAGAAATACTAAAGAGACTGTACAGGTTAGGATTGGAAGAGAGAGACATTTTACTTCCTGTGGCCGCAAACGAAATGGGGGCGCTAGCTAATATGTTAGTAACCGGCTTAAGATGTGTAATACCTACTTGCCTTGATTACTCTTATAGGCAAAAGGGGGGAAAGAAGACCTATACTTTTGAGGAAATCGGGGATGGATTGAGCGGAAATTCTAAGACGTTGATAAGCAAAGCCCCAATATTGCTTGGGGCAGTTTCAGAGGCGGGGGGAACTGTGGCGGGTTTTGAAATGCTGGTTTCAGACGTAGAAGCGAAAGATGAAATTTACCAGCTGATGTCTGGGCTGAATGAGAGACAGATTAGATTACGGGCGGAGGGGACTAGACGAAAAATTGAGAGAGATGTACAAGAGAGAGGGCTAGGTCTGATGACAGTGGGGTTAATGGAAAGCTTTGTCGAGATTGAGGACGAAGAATTTGGAAGAACGCAAATGACGCAAGTGGGAGGAACGACGAAAACTAGCATTGGGGCCAGTCGGAGTACTTTGTACCAGACAATGTTTGAGAGAAGTAAAAAAAGAGGACTGATCGAAAAAGATGGATCTCGTTACAGGCGGTTCCATAATTTCATGATTGATAGGGTCGAAGCGGATTTACGGAGATATATCGCGCTGGGGGCAGCTTGCAGGAAACGAGGGGTGGCAGTTGTGGATGCGACGGCGCCGGAAGTAGCAAAATATTATAATGTGGCAGCAGACAAATACCCGGTTACGCCTTATATTAGGATAGTAGATAACTATGAGTGATATAACAGACTACTTAATAGGGTTGAATAAGTTGGGCATAAGACACGAGGTTTTGGAACATCCGGAGCTGAAGGAGGCAACGGATGTGCAAGCTTATTTTGGTGACGATTTATCGGGGAGTTGCCCGACTTTGATTATGAAGGCGGGAGATAAATTTATAGCTTTGGTAAAAAGGGGAGATGTGAGGCTTGATTCCGCTAAGCTGAAAAAGGTGCTGGGGGCGACCAGTCTGAGGATGGCTAATGCGGAAGAATTTGAGGGGTCGACGGGGGTGCCGGTAGGAGCGGCGCGGGTTTACAACCCCGGACTGCTGACACTGCTGGATAAAAGTGTGTTTGAGAGGGAATTTTTAAACGGGGGTTCTGGGAGTTTTACAGTAACAGTAAAATACAAAACTGAGGACTTGAAAAAAATTCCAGGGGTAATAGAGGTAGATGCAACTGAACGGGAAAATATGAAGATATTTATTGCCAAACAAGTTAAAAAAAAGTTTCTGGATTTGGATGTGGTAATTTTGGCTGTTAATAACATTCGGGTAAATAAGGATGAAGTTTTGACGAATGAAAGGACAGCTCCATTAGTAGCAAAGATGGGTAACGACACTTTTTTTGAAAACCCAGTGTTTAAGGCGTTTAATAGGTTTTGTGAAAGTTTAAGTTCAAGAAATAAAAAGGATTTTCCTTCGGTAGAGAATCTTTATAGGAGGTTTGAGAAAAGAGGAAAGTTTCCCCGGGTGAATAATATTGTGGATATTGTTAACTTGGTAGCACTGGAGTCCTTTATTCCTTTGGGGGTATTTGATTTGGATCAAATAAAAGGAGATATGATGATGAGATATTCTAAACCAGGTGAGGAGTTTAGGTCGCTAGGTGGGGATATTGAATATTTGCCTGCAGGATTATTGGTAATTTCGGATGAGGAAAAAATTCTAAACTTGTTTCCTTTTCAGGATTCGATATATCCAAACATTACTAAAAGAACTAAAAATATTGTGATTTTGGGAGATGTGGTTGAGGGAATAGATATCGAAGATACTAAAAAGGCAGTAACTAAGGCAGGTAATTTAGTTATGGAATTGGCAGGAGGTAAAAAAGGTAATTTGGAAACCTCGGAGGTAAGAGAAGATGATTTGAAAGTGCAGATGATCACAAAGGTTAAGCAAGGTGAGAAGAAAAGGATATTTGCCGGGATGAGGCCGACGGGGAGATTGCATCTGGGTAACTACTTGGGATCGGCCAAGGGTATGCTGGAATTACAAAATAATCCCGATTATGAGACGACCTATATGGTGGTGGACTTGCACGGAATTACTACTCCGTATGATAGGAGCACTTACCAGCAAAGCATCCGGGAAGTACTGCTGGATTATCTGGCGATCGGACTGGATCCGGACAAGTCCGTTTTAACAGTACAATCGCTGGTGCCGGAACATATCGAGCTGGCATATTTACTATCGACGGTGACTACTATTGCCAAGATGAGCCATCTACCGACTTACAAAGAAAAGGTAAAACAATTTCCCGAGCATAATACAGTGGCTCTATTAAATTATCCGATTCTCATGGCCGCAGATATTTTGATTTACAAAGCGGAATTAGTACCGGTGGGAGTGGACCAGGAGCCGCATTTGGAGGTGGCGCGGGAGATTGCCCGGAGGATGAATGCGGATTACGGGACGGATTTTCCCGAGCCGCAGAGGTTTGCCACCAAGGGTGAATATGTGCCTAGCTTGTTGGGAGAGGGAAAGATGAGTAAGTCGGTGGAGGGGTCTTATATTTCGCTGACGGATGATTTGCAGATGATCATGGGGAAACTGGCTAAAGCGCCGACGGATGCTGGGGGGCCGGGAGAGGTTCCAAAAACAGGACCTGTGGCTAACCTCTTTAAATTTGTAGAGTTATTTGTCCCGAACCGGCTGGAATATTACGCGGGGATGTACGGCCGGGGGAAACTCCGCTATGTGGAGATGAAGGAGGAGCTGGCGCGGGCGATTTACGAGGAAATCAAGCCGATTCAAGAGAAGAGAAATGAAATAGAGAGAAGAGATAGAGAAGAGAATTATGTGATCCGAGTGATTGAAGAGGGGGCAAAGAGAGCGAGAGCAGTGGCGGCGGAAACTGTGGCAGAGGTTAAGAAGAAGATGGGGTTGTTGATTAGTTAGAGAGGGTACAATGGGATTTAAGCCAGGAGGCGATGAATTTAATGTCCGGTTTTTGGTTGTCTACCAGAAGCATAAATTCAACGGCCTGAGATTTGGTAGTTTTCAGGTGATAGCGGTTGTCCCAAAGGAATTTGTGGGTGGTGGCCCAAGCAGTGCGTTTGTTGCCATCGGTAAATGGGTGGTTAAGACAAAGTGATTGGAGAAGTGAGGCGGCTTTGAGAAAAACCGTGGGGTAGAGGTCTTTGCCGGAGAATGTGGCTTTTGGTCTTTCGACGGCGGAATGAAGTAGAGCGAAGTCGCGAACTGAAGCTTTTGTTCCGGCGCGGGTGATTATTCGTTCGTGGATTTTGTAAACTTCCTCGATGTCAACGGTCTGCCAGTTCATCTAAAATTTCTCCGTTTTCATCAATAAAGGTTTTGAACCACTTTTCGAAATCCGCTTGGGATTTGACGGCCTTTGTTTTTGGGGCGGCTTTTTTAATAATGATGGTGTCGTCTGAAGTTTTTTCAACGGTAACCTTGTCCCCTGTGTGAATTTTGAGATCGGAAAGAAGTTTAGGGGGAATGGAGACTACTTTGCTGTTCCCAGCTTGAAATACAGTTTGGATGTTCATGTTATTACAACGTTATAACATGAAGGTGGGATTGTCAAGAGGATGAGGGCAGAAATATTAGGATTGGGGGGAGAAGGCTGACAAGAAGGGAAAATAGGAGTAGAATTTGGCGGTTATGGCGAGTAGTAAGCCAAGTCAAAATCCAAGTCCGGTCCCGGGTGAGAAAAAAGAAGAGAAGAAGAATGGGGTAAAGAAGAAGCTGCCAGTGCGGGGGATTTTGGTGCAGATGAGTTTTGACTTTCAGAAAGTGCTGTGGGTATTGGTGGTGATTCTGATGCTGATGTCGCTTCTGGAACTATGGAACAGCGGTAAGCAAGCCAGCCAGGAAGTGCAGTTGTCGCAAGCGCTGTCTGATATCAAAGACGGCAAAGTAGAGAAAGTGGAGGTGTTTTCGGAGCGGTTGAGCCTGAAATACAAAGACAACAAGGATGTGTTTTATTCCCGGAAAGAACCGGGGGAAAGTTTTACAGAGATATTGGAACGGTCGAAAATCCAGCCCGAGGCGGTGCAGTATGAGATAAAAGACGAGACCCTGGGTCAACTTCTAGCCGCAGTTTTGCCTAGTATTATCGGGACGGGAGTGGTGCTTTTGGTTTTGCTGTATATGTTCAGGCAGGCACGAGGGGCGCAGGATTCGATTTTTTCATTCGGGCAGAGCAAGGCGAAACTGTTTGATAAAGGCAAGCAGTCGGTGAAATTTTCGGATGTGGCGGGAGTAGATGAAGCCAAAAAGGAGCTGGAGGAAGTAGTGGACTTTTTGAAAAACCCCGGCAAGTACCGGGCGGTAGGAGCCCGGACACCCAAGGGGGCTTTGCTGGTGGGGCCTTCGGGGGTGGGGAAGTGTGTGACTGGTGAAACGATGATCTGGACTAATAAGGGATTGATGGAAATAAAAGAAGTGCCACATTACTATTATGTCGATTCTTTATCACATCAGGTCTATGGGGCGGGACTAGCGAGTTTTGATACAGACAAAGTTTTCTCTAAGAATGAGTATGCTTCTCATTGGTACAATCTGGGTGACCAGGAGACTATCAAAATACGGCTGGCACAGGGATTTAATCTTGAGGGAACTCCGGAGCATCCAATAGTGGTGATGGCAGGTGATGGGAGACTGCGCTTTAGAAAGTTACGGGATATAAGACGGGGGGATTATGCGGTGTTGCAATTTGGCAGAGGGATGTTTGGGGATTTACAGATGGTGGATGCAGAAACAGCTTATTTGATGGGACTACTAACGGGAGATGGAAATATGAGCCATGCTAGTAGGGTTGGATTGACCAATGTCGATCCGGAGATAGTTTCATTTTTTGAAAATTATGTGAGGGTAAGATATCCGCAAAATATGATTACAGTGAGAGAGCAGTCATACTTGGTGTCAAGTTGGCAATTCAAACGATTTCTTTACGAGATGGGAATGTCTTATCTTTTATCTTTTGATAAGAGTGTCCCGGTGACGATTTTGCAAGCACCGAGGGAAATTCAGGTGATGTTTTTAAGAGGGCTATTTGATACTGATGCTAGTGTGGAAAAGAGCAGAGCCACAATAGAGTATTCAACGGTTAGTGAAAAGATGGCTAAGCAGATACAAATGATGTTATTAAATATGGGGGTGGTGGCTTATTTGAACGTAAAAGGAAAACCTAAAAATGGCTATCACCGATCTGTTTATCGTTTGACAATAACCGGAGCTCCGTTTGTAGAATTTAGTAGATTAATTGGATTCGGGCTGACCAGAAAACAAAAACTTCTAGAGGGGCATGTGATAAAGATGGCGCGAGTAAATACTAATATTGATGTAATTCCTGGAGTTGGAGGAATGGTGGAAGAAGTGTGGCGGATGATTTCTGCTCGTAGGCTGAGTAATGAAAAGCTATCTAAGACGGTTGATAAAGTGAGAAATAGAAACAGGGTTTCCAGACAGACTCTGGAGGATTTTGTGGAGTGTTCTAGCCAGATGAAAATGGAGTTACCCGGCTTGGAGTATTTGAGGAATTTGCTTGAGGCTAAGTTGTTTTTTTCAAAAGTGGTGGATAAGACCGAAGAAAGGAGCGTGGTTTATGATTTCACCGTACCCAAAACACACAGCTTTTTGGGAAATGGATTTGTGAATCACAATACACTTTTGGCGCGAGCAGTGGCGGGGGAGGCCGGGGTACCGTTTTATTCCATGGCAGGTTCGGAATTTATGGAGATGCTGGTAGGAGTAGGCAGTGCCCGGGTGCGGGATTTGTTTGCGACGGCTAAAAAAACCGCGCCTTCGATAATATTTATAGACGAAATCGATGCCATCGGGAGACAGAGGGGACATGGGCTGATGGGGGGACACGATGAGAGGGAACAAACTCTAAACCAGATTTTGGTGGAGATGGACGGGTTTACGCCTAACGATAATTGCGTGGTGCTGGCGGCTACAAACAGGGGGGATCTGCTGGACCCGGCGCTTTTACGCCCAGGACGGTTTGACCGGAGAATTGTGGTGGATATGCCGGACATTGAGGGACGGAAAGCGATTTTGGCGATTTATGCCCGGAATAAACCGTTTGAAGCGAAAGTGAACTGGGAGGCGGCGGCCCGGCGGACGGTGGGTTTTTCCGGGGCAGATCTGGAGAATATGCTGAACGAGGCGGCTATCGGAGTGGCCCGGGAGAACCGGAAGACAATAACCATGAAAGACATTGAAGAGGCGGCGACAAAAGTGAAACTGGGGCCGCAAAAAAAGCGGCTGCAGAGTGAGGAAGACAGGAAAATGACGGCGTATCATGAAGTAGGGCACGCGATTGTAACCTGGGCGCAACCGGGGATGGACCCGGTACACCGGATTTCCATCGTGTCCCGGGGGATGACTTTGGGGCATACGCTGATTCCACCGACTGCTGACCGAGTGCATGAGACGAAGAAGAGGCTGGTAGCGCAAATTGCGACGATGCTGGGAGGCCGGGCGGCGGAAGAAATGGTGTTTTCCGAAGTAACGACGGGGGCGGCTAATGATATTGATAAGGTGACCAAAGTGGCCCGGGATATGGTGACGGAGTATGGGATGAGCGAATTGGGGCCGGTTAATTACGGACCGATGCAGGATGCAGTCGACTGGGGACGGGCATATTTTGAGCAGCCGGCAATATCGCCTGATATGCAGGCAAAGATCGACGCGGAAGTGAAGCGAATCGTGGATGAAGGATATGAAACGGCTGTCAAAATACTAAAGAAATACAGAAAAAAACTGGATGAGGTGTCCAAGAGGCTATTAGTAATTGAGACGATGGACGGGGATGAGTTTGAGAAGATAATGAAAGCTTGAATAAACCCTATAGTGTGATATAATTAGTAAATGAGGGGGCAGTGTTCCGAAGTGAAGGTTTTATCTGGGGTCGATACGGCTGTACTTACGAGGAAAGTTGAGATTAATGTTCTTATTCCGGCTCATAACAGTGAGAGGAGGGTCGGTGGAGTAATTGCAAATTTGGGTAGGCAATGGTTGCCTGGGGAGGTATTGTTGAGGGTAATGGTATGTGCTAATGCTTGTGGGGATAATACAGCGGTTGAAGCACAAAGGGCTTTGAATCGCATAAAAAAGCCCGGTAAGGTAGAGACGGAGTTGATTGAGACATCTGAGGCGGGGCAACCTCAAGCTTTGAATACGATGGTGGCTAGGGTACCTACGGGGGGTCGGAAGCAGGTGGTGATAGAGTTACAGGATGACAGTTTTCCAGGAATGGGAGCCTTGGCGGTTTTGGCGGCAGCGGCATGCTTGCATCCGGAGTTGGGAGCGATTGGAGTGGTTCCGAGGGCAATCCCAACTTACAGAAGCAAAAATGCAGGTTGGGGTGAGAAGGTAGCGTTTGTTATCTCAAAATTAGATTATTATTCCCGTGAGGTGTTAATTGATCGGTTGTGTGCATTTGACCCAGAAGTCATGGGGGAGTTTCCAGATTTGGCTTCGGTGGATTTGTTTATGGTGCAGGAGGCGATGAAGCTAGCTGGAGGCTATGGAATAATTGATCCTTGTGAGGCAGTGGTATTTAATCGAGTGCCTGAGACATTACTAGATCTGGTGAGACAGAGATTGATGTATCTGGGAATTACGAAACAGATGATTAGGGCATATCCTGATTACCGGGAGTTGGTCGGGCAGGTTAGGGGTCCGCGAGTCAAGCGTGTTTTCAAGGATTTTCTTTTTTCGGACTGTCCGGAGGGGCTGGATTTCGGGATGGGGGATAGGATCGGAGCCTTGGTGGTAATGGTAGGGACACGAATAATGGCGGGATTCTACGATAAGTTATTTCCCTATCGGTCATCAAAAAGGGGGAGAATCAACTCCGCAATTTAGTAAAATATCGTGAAGATGCGGAATAGATTGTTGTTAGTTGACGGGAATGCGGTACTGCACCGGGCGTATTACGCTCTGCCGGATTGGAGAAACAGAAGCGGGGAGGCAACTGCTGGGGTGTACGGTTTTTTGTCCATGTTGCTTAAGGCTAATGATGAACTGGAACCGACCCACCTGGCGGTGGTGTTTGACTGTCCGGAACCCACTTTTCGGCACACCATGTATGTCGGGTATCAGGTGACACGGGAAAAAGACAGGCAGGTGTCGGAGGATATCTGGGGACAGGTGGAGAAACTGAAAGTGGTGTTTGAGAAGATGGGAGTGCCGGTTTTTGCGGTGCCGGGGTTTGAGGCGGATGATGTAATAGGGACGTTGTCGCTTCAAGCTATAAATCCCAAACCCCAGGTTACAAGCAGATCACATACCCCCCACCGACTCCCCCCTAAATTAGGGGGGAGAGAAGAGGGGGGTATAGGGAATAATGAAGTGGTTATTATCACTGGCGATCGGGATTTGATGCAGCTGGTGAACAAACAGGTGAAATTGTATATGCCGCAAAAGGGGTTATCGGACGGGATAATAATTGATGAACAAAAGGTGATAGAGAAGCTGGGGGTAAATCCTGATCAGGTGGTGGACTATAAAGCCTTGGTGGGGGATTCAAGTGACAATTATCCGGGAGTGACGGGAGTTGGGCCAAGGGGCGCAATTGACCTAATTTCTAATTACACTAATTTTGAAAATATTTATGAAAACTTAGAAAATATCAAAGAAACTGTCAGGAAAAAACTGGCTGACGGGTATGAAGGGGGAAGGTTGTCCCGGGGGTTAGCGAAGATTAGGACGGATGTGCCGGTGAGTTTGGAGTGGGAGAGGGCGCAGATACCGAGCCAGGAGAAAATTCTGGACGTTTTGAAGGAGTTAGGGTATAAGAGTTTAATTAAACGAATCGGAGGGGAGGATCAAGTTGATGATAATCAACAGAAGTTATTTGAATAATCAATATGGTAGATAAAGAAACAGGTTTGTGGCCAAGATTTCAAAGGGTACGCCGGGCGGTTAGTGAGGCCATGGCTGGCGGGAAGGGAAAAGTCAACATCTATAGATGGGGAGGAGAGGATGCGGGAATACTTGATTTGGCCGGTCAACGCCTGGGTGAGTTTGGGGGGGTATCCGTCGAGCTGAAGATTAAGGGAACAGATTCGGGTTGGCAACAAGAATTGGAAGTTGATCCTTCGGGTGACTTACACTTCACTAAGAGACGGGGAGGGAGTATGAACGTAGAGGGATTATTTAGATCCCCAGACGGAAAACAGGGGGTAGTGCAAATGACAAGCGTGTCCGGGGGAAGGGAAATCTGTGAAGCTTACTGGCTGCAAACAATTAAAGGGGCTGCCCGGTTGGAGCAAGTAGTGGTGAATGGCCGGGTTTATGATTCCCAGGATTTGGAGGGGGATAAAGAAGCGGAGATTCCAGGGACAAGGACTAGAGTAAAAAGGATATTGCCGCTAAAATAGCGAATGTGAAGGTTGCTCTGGTACATGATTATCTGAAGGAGCCGGGAGGGGCGGAGGCGGTGTTGATGGCCCTTAAGGAAATTTGGCCGGAAGCTCCGGTGTATACGGCAAATAAATTTCCCCGATTTTGGGGTAGATATACACAAGTATTGGAAAAGTGGGAAATCAGGGAAAGTTGGGGGAAGTGGCTGCCGTTTTTGCCGAAACTTATTAGCCACTATACAATATTATCGCCGCTGTTTTTTGCGGCGTTTGATTTGAGTGATTATGATTTGGTGGTGGTTTCGGCTACCGGTGGGTATTTTCCCAATGCGGTAAAAATCGGATCCAAGACGAAACTGGTGACTTATTGCCATACACCACCGAGGTTTTTGTATGGATATGACACGGCGACAAAGGAGCGGTACAAATGGTATTGGCGGCCGGTGTCCGAAGTAGCTAACCATATTTTGCGAATGGCGGATTTCAAGCTGGCCCAAAGGCCGGATTTGGTGATTGCCAACTCTAGAAATGTGAGAAACAGGATCAGAAAGTTTTGGAGGAGGGAAGCGGCGGTCGTTTATCCGCCTATAGAGGTTTCAGTAACCCCCCTGTCATCCCCCCTTAATTTAAGGGGGGAACCGAGGGGGGAAAAAAAGAGGCAAGATGACTATTTTGTGATTGTGTCAAGAATAATTGGCTCCAAAAATATTGAATTGGCGGTGGAAGCGGCAAAACAGTTTAAGTTTAAGTTAAAAGTAGCCGGGAAGCCGATAGGGCGAGGCGGGAATGAAATTGTCAGGAAAATTACAGGAAAGCACGTGGAATATTTAGGGGAGGTGAGCGAGCAGGAAAAAGCAAAGTTATTAGCTGAGGCAAAAGGATTTTTGGCTTTGGAGAAAGACTCGGATTTCGGGATGACAGCTGTGGAGCCCCAGGTTTACGGAACGCCGGTAGTGGCTTTTAGAAACGGCGGTTATTTGGAGGCGGTGGTCGAAAACATAACAGGAGTTTTCTTTGACAAGTTGACCCCAGAGGATTTATGGGAGGGCATACAACGATTTAATAAATTGAAGTGGGATGAGAGAGTAATTCGTAATAACGCGGCACGGTTTTCGAAAGAAAGGTTTAATAGACAGATTTTGGAATTGGTTTCCAAAATATAAATTATATTCCTATGCCTGAATTGCCGGAAATTGAAACAGTGAGATTGCAGTTGGCTAAAGTGCTGCCGGGGAAAAAGATCCGAAAGATTGAAATATTAAAGCTGAAATCTTTCCAGGGGAAAAAAGAATTGGCAGAAGGAAAAGAGGTGATCGGAGTCAAGAGAATGGCGAAAGTTTTGCTGATTGATCTGGCAGGGGATATAGATATCGCGATACATTTTAAGATGACAGGACAGCTGGTTTTTGAGCCAGCGGTTCAAAAAAGTACTAAGTACGAAGTGCCAAGCGCTAAGGGGAGGATTGTGGGGGGGCATCCGACTAAGGATTTTACGGGGGAATTGCCGAGCAAGCACACCCGGGTGATATTTCGTTTGGATTCCGGGACATTGTATTTTAATGACCAAAGGCTGTTTGGGTGGGTAATGGTAAATTCGGAATTCAAAATTCAAAATTTGAAATTTCTGCAAAATCTGGGACCAGAGCCTTTTGATATTACCGGGGAGGAGTTTGAGAAATTGGTAAGCAGATCAAAGCGGCCGATTAAGCTGGTTTTGATGGATCAGACTGTTATTTCCGGGGTGGGGAACATATATGCAAATGATGCCCTGTGGGAAGCCAAAGTCAATCCCCGGCGGCTGGCAAATACACTGCGGGGTAATCAATATAAGGAACTTTATAAATCAGTATTGGGGGTATTGCGGGAAGGAATCAGATACGGAGGGGCAACTGCGGCGGATGCCAAGTATATCAATCTGCACGGTTTGGGGGGGCATTATCAGGAACATTTTCGGACATATGACCGGGAGGGAGAGGAGTGTTTGCGGGAGGATGGTGGGATAATTCACAAGTTCAGCCTGGGAGGGCGGGGAACTTACTTTTGCCCCGTTTGTCAGCGGTAACTAAGCAGAGGAGAAATATATCCGTGGATTTGAACGGGGGAGAGAAGAGCCAGATTGTCACCTAGGAATTTGAGACCATTGGCCCGGTTAATTAGGGTTTGAAGCCTGAGGACTTGGTGGTGAGTAAGGCCATGGGCGGGGTGGCAGATGAAGGCGTCGGGGTCGAGATGCCAGAGCTGACGGGTTGAAAAGCGGCTTTTAAGATTGGATTCAAGGTGGCGCAGTCGGGAAGCGTGTATAAGGCGGTTCACGGGCCAAAGATGCTTGAGGTGCGGAATGTTGATATCCTCGCTGATGCGCATGGCGTCGACGACACCAACGGCGGGGGCCAGGGGGCAGCCACAAGCTACCGAGAAGAGCGGAAGCTGGTAGATAACGGCTAACAGCTGGTGAAGAAGAGAATCCGGAATTTGGGAGGATTTGAACTTGGGATTGAAATAAAAAGCGTAAAGATAATCGGACTTTAATAATTTGAACCCACAGTCCGTGAAAAAATCCAGGACTGATTTTAAATATTTTGCGACCTGGGGATTTTCTAAGTCCAGGACCCGGCGTTTATGACGTATAAAAGTATCCAATGGTGAAACCTGGGTACCCTCCAGATTCGGTATAAACCAATCCGGATGACGATGAAATAATTTTGAAGAGGATTTGGCTAAAAGGGGAGCCCACCACAAACCGGCTTTCAGTCCAAGCGATTTTATTTGTTTGACGAGCCATTTTAAACCATGAGGAAACCGGCGAAGATCCGGAGTATGCCAGTCACCCCAAGTGGTCCAACCGTCGTCTATTAATATGTAGTCTAAATTCAGGTTTAAGTCTACGCTTGCTTTGGCTTGGTCAAGGATAATTTGCTCATTGATGTACGGGCCGAAATAATGCCATGAGCACCAACCGGTGGGCGGAGGAAAGCGGGGGCGGATAGGCTGTGGGGTGTGAACCTGGGTAACATTTTTGTGGTGCGGAGAATGATATCGGGGTGGAGACTTACGGTGGGGACGAGCGCAGTCGGACCAGGATTGCCAGCCGATGAAGGAGACAGGCATATCAGATGATCTGGCTAGCTTTAGCAAAGCGGACACGGTCTAAAAGGGGTTTGGGTATGGGATGCCTTTTGAACCAGGAGATGATTCGGTCGGAATATTTTTTTCGATCGGGGTGGTTAAGGTAGCTGGTAATAAATGAGAGGCTGCGGTGACGGCAGAGTTCTAACCAGGCGGCGGGATCGGAATCGGGTGAATCGGTTGTAGGGATGCGATGAGGGTAAAATGTTTCATCCGCGGCTTGGTTGATAAAGAAGCCTCCGTGGTTGGTGATAACGGGGATTTTACCTTCTGTGATAGCCAGAAGGACGAAAGGCAGGAAAGCTGAATGGCCTGAATATTCTTCAAATTCCTCGCGAATACGGGTAGCAAGTTCGGGATTTTTAATAAAATATAAAGGCTCGGGGTTGTAGACGGCAGTGGAGGTAATGATTTGGGTAAGGCGACCCTGTCTGTACAATTCATCAACCAGGGTGACGGCCTCGGGGGAAAGGGCGGAATCCGAAATAGAGAGGAGATGTTGTTGCCCGTTTTCAAACAGATAAGCCGAGGAGTGTTCGGAGTATTGAGAACCCATGTGGCGGATTTCGAAAGCGGTGACGGAAGCTTCTCCCAGGCGGGAAGAAGAATACTCGGCCAATTTAGGATAATCAGCGGTGAGGGAACCCTTTTTCCAAGCTGGACGGATGGGGATCAGGCTGTGAAGGCGGGAGAGGACGGTTTCGGATAAGAGGGGTTTGGCTGTAGGGTCGGGATCAGATTCCAGTGTATGGGTCCGGGCGAGAAATTTTTGCCAAACCAGCGGGCCGTAAACCTGGAGAGAGGGATTGACCTCCATTAGTCTACGAATCAGAGGGAAGTAAACGTGATCTGGGTCTAAATGGGAAATTGTGATAGCGTCGATGTGAGGGGCCAGAGCTTGGGCGATAACAGTGAGATCATCTGTTTCAAAAAGCGAAACCTGAGGTGTGGGGGGTGGATTATTTTTATCTTCCGAACGGAGGTGCCAACCCTTCCCTGGTGGGTAAAGCCGGCCTTTTTCCAGGAAGGGGAGTTTGGGTTCACTGCCGCCGACGAATGGATCCGTAAGGAAAGTCTTATCTCCGCAGCGGATAATCATGGCGGAGTGAGACAGAGGGAGAATGTCACCGGGTTTGAGGCGGATAATTTGGTCTACCGTTTGTCCCAAATTCAGACGGTCAGGGGTGATGAGAATAGGGGTTTCGGAATTTACAATTGAACCTTCGTCCATATAACTATATTAACGGCTGATGGTCTTTTTAAACAGGGTTTCGGTTTTGTCAATACTTTGGTCCAAGGAATATTTTTGGGAGAGTTTTTGGGAGTGGGCAGACAGGCGGGTCAGGAGCTGAGGCTGAGAGGAAAGCACTTGCATATACCGGGCTAATTGGCGGGGGGTGCGAGCCAGAAAGCCACTGCGGCCGTGGGCGACAAAGTCTTTGGGACCGGGAGCGTGAAAGGCGATTACGGGTAAGCCCTGAGACATGGATTCGAGAATAACTATAGCCTGGGTGTCAGTCAGGGAAGGATAAACAAAAATATCTGCTAATGCGTATACCTCTTGAATATCTGAGAAAGGAATATTACCTAGGAAGATTATGTTAGTTAAATTCAGTTTACTGGCGAGGTTCTGGAGACGAGCCGAGTCTGGACCCATACCGGCAAAGCAGAGTAAAAGCCCGGGGCGGGAAATAGCCGCGAAGGCCTCGATAAGGGTATCAAGATTTTTTTCTTTTGAAAGGCGGGAGACACACAGCAGGATGGTGTGGCTGAGTGGAAGTTTATATTTGGCCCGGAGGGACTTTTTGGAAGCGGAAACAGGGGGAAACCTGCGGGAAGTGGGGATGACAGAGACAGGTGAGGTGACACCTTTTGCGGTAATGATTTTTTTGGTGGAAGGGGTTTCCACTATTACGTGGTCAGCCCGGTTTGCTTGGGAGGTGACCTGTTTGTCTACCCATTGGGAGATAGATTTAACAGGGAGGACTTTCGGTATAAAACTTGTCATGTGGTCTGAATATTGAGTGTGGTGGAAAAAGACAGCAGGGCAGTTGTTAGTCCTGGCCAGGAGGAAGGCCAGATCGGCGACAATGAATGGGTGATGGAAATACACCAGGTCGAAGCCACGGGATAATCTGTTAAATTGGGAAGGAGAGGGGAAAGGAAGAATAATGGGATAATCGGGAATCTTGGGATTAGGTAAAGAGGGAAGGCGGACGACGTCTGCCTGGGAAATCTCTTGGGGGTGTTTGGGAGCCAGGACGACGAATTTGTGACCGCGTTTTTCGAACTCCTCTTTTTGGATGCGGATAGAGATGGAGATACCGTTGGTGCTGGGAGGGTAAGTAGCAGTGATGGCTAAAATGCGCATCTTTGGTATTATACTGCTGTACTTATGAAAATTATGCAATTGGGGTTGCGTGACTTTCGCAGCTACAAAAAGTACCAAGCGGATTTTGGGGAAAAAACTATAGTAACCGGGCCGAACGGGAGCGGAAAAAGTAATCTGATGGAAGCGATATATCTGTTGGCTGTGGGAAAAAGTTTCCGAGCGGATAGTGATTTTGAAATGATAAATTACAGGGAGCAATTTGCAAATGCCCAGGGCTCGATACTGGGGGCTGAGGACGGACAAACGGAGCTGAAAGTACTTTTGACTAATGGAAGTGGTTTGGGGCGGAAGAAGTTTGAGGTAAACGGAGTACCTAAAAGAATGATGGATTTTGTAGGCCGCTTCCGGGCGGTATTGTTTGGACCGAGTGATCTGGAACTGGTAACGGGCAGGCCGAGCGAAAGGCGCAGATATTTGGATTTTGTACTGTCCCAGACTGATCGGGAGTATCATCGGTGTTTGTTATCATATGAAAAAGGACTAAGACAGAGAAATAAACTTTTGGATCTGATCCGGGAAGGAACGGCAGAACGGAGCCAGTTGTGGTTTTGGGACCGGCTACTGGTGAAAAACGGAGAGTATTTGACCGGGAAAAGAGGAGACTATCTAAATGAGCTAAATATTAAAAGCCCAATTTTTAATGTTCAATATGATAAAAGTGTAATTTCTGAGGTGAGACTTAAACAGTATGAAGTGGAGGAAGTGGCAGCAGGGAGCACCCTGGTAGGGCCGCACAGGGACGACTTTCAAGTGATGCAAACATTGATGGGCCATAACGCCCCCTCTGATCCCCCTCTTAACTTCTCGCCTCCGGCTCGTGTCTTTGCCGTAAGAGGGGGAGGGGGGAGTTATGATTACAAAGATGTTTCGAAATACGGCAGCCGGGGTGAACAGCGAATGGCGGTATTGTGGCTGAAGTTGGGAGAGCTGAAATATTTGTCTGATTCCGGCGGAGATCCACCTTACGTTCGGCAACCAGTATTGCTTTTGGATGACGTGTTTTCCGAACTGGATCATGAGCACCGAAAGGGGGTTTTGACGCTGGTAAATGAGCAGATCGGGAGAGGGGGGCAGGTGATAATGTCCACGGCGGACGAGCACCTGGTACCGATTGACGGGTGGGAGAAAATCGATTTGGGGGGTGATAAGATGGCCAATGATGGCACAAGTCTCATTTGACGGAAGGAATTTGAAAGAGTTGTGGAAACCACAGGAAAACAGTTACGGAGAGGATAACGGGCAGATTGCAATTATAGGCGGATCGGATTTGTTTACCGGAGCGCCTTTGTTGTCACTGGTGGCGGCGTCAAGGTTGGTGGACATGGTATTTTTGGCAACTCCAGATGAGGATAAGACTGTGGCGGCAAAGATGAAATTGTTCAGTAAGTTGAAGTCGGTAATCTGGGTGCCCAGAGAAGAAATAGAGAAATATATTGAGAAGTCAGATGCGGTTTTGATTGGGCCGGGACTGATGAGGTATCAGAGAGAGGGAGGATCAGAGGTAGAGATAGAGAATACGAAGATTTACGACAAAGCGGGGACGGAAACGAAGATGTTGACCCATTATCTGCTATCAAAGTTTCCCCGGAAGCAGTGGGTGATTGATGGGGGAAGCTTGCAGGTGATGGATCCCAAATGGATTCCGAAGGGAGCGATTTTGACCCCGAATAAATGGGAATTTGAGAAGCTGTTGGGAGAAGGGAGAGCACATGAGTGGCGAAGTGCTGGGGAAGTGGCGCAGGAGGCGCGGGAGTACAGGTGTGTGATAGCGTACAAGGTGCCTCAAGCGATCGTGTCAAATGGTGAGGTGACATATGAAATTTCCGGGGGGAATGCCGGGTTGACTAAAGGAGGGACGGGGGATGTGCTGGCGGGAGTGATTGCCGGACTGGCGGCCAAAAATCCACCGCTTCTGGCCGCAGCCGCGGGGATTTGGCTGGTAAAAAAAACGGCTGACCTGTTGTATGAGAAAGTGGGATACGCTTTTAATGCCGATGATTTGGCGGAGAAGGTTTTTGAGACCTACCGCCGGTTTGTGGTATCTTGATGTGGGTTATAGTCGGCGTACTCGGGTTTGCGAAACCAGTACGCCGGATATATACCCATTTTGGCCTTAAGCCATTTTGCTAATTCCAGTTAAATGGGTATATGGAACGAAAATATGACGTGGTGATTGTGGGTGCCGGTCCGGCGGGAGTATTTGCGTGTTATGAATTGCTGAAAAAACACACCGGACTCAAAATTGCGATTGTGGATATGGGGAATAGCTTTTCCAAAAGGATGCCGAGCGAGGTAATGAGCGGATTCGGGGGGGCGGGGACATATTCCGACGGGAAACTGCATTTTACGCCGAAATTGTCCCATGAACGGACGTTTCATATCATTGATCCGGAGGAGTACCAGAAGATATTGGATTATATAGATACGATATTTACCGATGAGTTTAAAGTAAAAGCAGTGGAATATCCCCGGAACAAGGATGAGGTGCAATTGATGGTGGATGAGGCGGAACGGAAGGGAATCGAGCTGATCGTACGCCGGGCAAAACATGTGGGGACAAATGTGTTGAGGGAAGTAATCGGAAGAATAGAGAAAAATTTTATCAAGCGCGGGGGGGATCTGATAATGAATACCAAGGTGGTGGATTTGCTGGTGGAGAAGGGGAGGGGGGTGGGAGTGCTGACGGAGGAGGGGGAGAGGATTTTGGGTGACAAAATTTTACTGTCGCCGGGGAGAGTGAGTGCCAAGTGGCTGCAGGAATTGGCGGAAAAACAGGGGATCAAGTATCAATACGATATGGTGGAGGTGGGGGTGCGGGTGGAGATTCCGGCGTCGGTGATGCGGCGTTATGCCGAAGCTTTGTACGAAATAGTGTTTAAGATCAGAACCGTGACTTATGATGATATCATGCGGACTTTTTGTACTTGCCCCAACGGGTTTGTAACGGTGGAGAAATACCGGGGTTTTGTGTGTGTAAACGGGCATTCATATTCGGATAATCAGGGGGTGAATTCTAATTTTGCGTTCGTGGCTGAAGTGCATTTGACGGAGCCGGTGGAGAACTCTATTGCTTATGCGGAGTCGATAGCCCAGGTGACTTCCACTATCGGGGGCGGTAAGCCGATTTTGCAGCGACTGGCGGATTTGAGGAGAAACAGACGGAGTACTAAAACCAGGCTGGCAAATTCATTGGTAAGACCATCCCTTTCAGAGGTAACACCGGGAGATATTGCCATGGCTCTGCCGCACCGGATAGTAGTGGATATTTTGGAAGGACTTACCAAGCTGGATGAGGTGATGCCGGGAGTAAATGACGGGTCGACGCTGTTGTATGCGCCGGAGGTGAAATTCAGGTCTTCGAAAGTGACAACTACCCCGGATATGCAGACGACTTTACCGGGTGTATATGTGGCCGGAGACGCGTCGGGAATGTCAGGGACGATTACGGGGGCGGCGGCGACGGGAATAATGGCCGCGCGGGGGATGATGAGGGAATCGGGAAAGTGAACGGTGATTTGCGAAATAGGCATTATAGGTTATAATTGCGAGTATGAGTATTTCTGTGGGGAAAGAGATAGAAGTTAAAGAAGATGATGTAATAGAGGCTAAAAGAACTATTGATGGCGGTAAAGCCGAAGTGGAGCTGGCAAGAGTGTATCTTATTTTAGGAAAGAGTTCGCGATGGGCGGGGGGGGAAGTAACCCTTAGATGGGCAGTTGGAGAGTCGGGGGTTCCTTCTTCGACGACTGTTCAAGTTGATGAGGGGAAAGTGGAAGATAGGAAGACTGCGCGGCTGCCCCGAGTGATGAGATTGAGGGGGGACGTATTGGAAGAAACGCTTCGGGTTTTACAGCCGAAGGAAGTACCTGCGGAGGTAAGATTTTCTTATGATAGGTAGCTGAGCTATTGGTTTGTAGAAGAGATGGAGGTAGGGGGTGACGCGGACTTGATATTTACCGCATATTTACCGTAGAATTAACGCAGTCTTGGTATGTACGTGCCGAAATATACGATAACTACGGAGATATTGAGAAATATTGCGGCGGTGGAGGCGTCCCGGGAAGTGATTGAAAACGCACCGCTGGTGCCGGCATGGGAGGCAAAATTTCGGGATGAGGCACTGTTAAAAGCGGCCCATTACGGAACCGCGCTGGAAGGCAATGACCTGACTCTGGGGGAGGTAAAATTGATTGTAGAGGGGGGAGTGGAAAGTGTAAGTCAGGCAGAGGATGCGGGAGTGGTAGCGCGGGAGCGGGATGTTCAGGAAGTGATAAATTATCGCAAAGTAATGGGTTTTTTGGAAAGACTGGAGGGAGAAGGACTGCCGGGAGATAGCGGAGTTTTTTACTATACACGGGAACTGCTGTTGGAAATCCAGAGATTGGTAGTGGATAGACTGGTACCAGGGCAGGAGGCGGGAAAATACCGGGAGTCCCAGGTGGTACTAAAAAATTCAATCACAGGGGAAGTGGGATTCCGGCCGCCGACTTTTCTGGAGATACCGTTTTTGATGGATGATTTTTTCAGGTGGTTGAACAGTGATTTCGGGAGGAGAGAGCATCCAATCCTGAGAGCGGGAATAACCCATTATGTGCTGGCGGCGGTGCACCCGTTCGGAGAGGGAAACGGCCGGACAGCCAGGTCACTGGCTACCCTGGTATTGTTTAAAGAGGGATATGACATAAAGCGGTTTTTTGCCCTGGAGGAGTATTTTGATAAACACTCCGATGA
>MEXE01000013.1:20635-30282 GCA_001775555.1 Candidatus Amesbacteria bacterium RBG_19FT_COMBO_48_16
GATGGAAGTGTCTAACCAGTCATTCCGACTAGAAGACCGGGATTTGACGCCCTGGCTGGCAACTTTTACCCGGGCTTTGGCAACTGAGCTGACCCGGATAAAAGAAAAGGTGAGGGAACTATCCATGGACATCAAGGTCAAGCAAAAGATGGGTCGGCAAATAGCACTATCGGAGCGACAGATGAAAATAATGGAGTATTTGAACTCTAACGGAGCAATTACCATGGCAGAAGCACGGAGAGTCCTGCCGATGGTGTCCGAAGACACAATTCTGCGGGAAGTTAGGGACCTGATGAAGAAGCGGGTAGTAGTGAAAAAGGGCTCTACAAAAGCGGCAAAATATGTTATTAAGAAGTAATTAAAAAATGAGCGGTGGGACCGAGATGTTTTTTGTGATGCTGGCACTGCCGGCACTGTTTGGCTTGACGCTGGTGGGAGAAGGGATATATCAGATGGCGCATTATGATCGGGGGTGGTTTAACGTAGGATTGGGAGGGGTTTTTTTGGTAGTGGTAGCATTTGGGTATTTTTTTCTGAGGGGGGTGGTGTAGTAGGGTATAGTGACTAGCGGTTGGTGACTGGATATAATCGGGGCATGACTTTTGGGGAGCTGGGAAAATACTTGGAAAAGCTGGAGGGAGTGAGCAGTAGACTGGAAATGACCAGAATACTGGCGAAACTATTTTCTGAAGTAAGTCCAAATGAAGGCAGGCTGGTGGCGTATCTAGTTCAGGGAAGATTGGGTCCGGCTTATGCTAATCCGAATTTCGGGGTGGCGGATAAGATGATGGTGAGAGCTTTGGGGGAAGGAGCGGGGGAACTTTTCCGAAAGCTTGGGGACCTGGGGCTGGCGGCGGAGAAGCTATCTGGCGAAGCCAGCGCAGCGCGAGCAAATCACAAATTAAATTCAAATGTTCAAATTCAAAATGTTTATTTAAAGCTGACGGAGATAGCCGAGGTGGGGGGGAAGGGGAGTCAGGAGAAGAAACAGGAGTTGATTGGGGATTTGTTGCAACAAATGGATCCGGTGTCAGCTAAATATGCGGTGAAAATAATCTTGGGAAAACTGCGGGTCGGATTTTCGGATATGACGGTACTGGATAGCCTGTCGTGGATGGTGGCGGGGGATAAGAGTCTGCGGCCGACTGTCGAAGCCATTTACAATGTCCGGGCGGATTTGGGTGAGGTGGTGGAGCTGATAAAAAAGCATAAGACGGGGCCGGAAATAAAGAAGCTGCAGGTGACCCCCAGGACGGGGACGCCGGTTTTGATGGCCCGGGCGGAACGGGCGACTGCGGCAGGGGAGATTTGGAAAAGGAATAAATCATGTGCCGTGGAGTACAAACTGGACGGGATAAGAATTCAGGCACATTGCGTAAAGGGGAAAGTGGTGCTGTTTTCGCGGGGACTGGAGAATGTGACTGAGATGTATCCGGATGTAGTAAAAGGATTGACAAAACAAATCAGGAAGGAATGCATTATAGAGGGGGAGATGATTGCGGAAGACGGGGAAGGAAATTTCCTGCCTTTTCAGCAAACAGCGCAGAGGAAACGAAAGTACAGGGTAGAGGAGATGTCAAAAAAAATACCACTGGTATTTTATTTATTTGATGTGCTGGCGGTTGAAGGAAAGGATGTGATGAGGGAAGGCAATGAAAAACGACGGGTGATACTGGAAGGTTTGGTAAAAACGGGCGGGGGGAGACAGACAGTGCGGCTGATTTGGAGAAAGACAGCTAAGTCGGCCGAAGAGATAGATAAGTATTTCGAGGAGGCAATTGCCAGGGGGACTGAGGGAATAGTGGCCAAGAAACTGGATGGGATTTATCAGGCCGGTTCACGGGACTTTAACTGGATTAAGTATAAAAAAAGTTATGATGCGTCTACACTGGCGGATACCACTGATGTATTGGTGATGGGATATGATTCCGGGCAGGGTAAACGGGCGGGGTTCGGTATGGGGGCATTTTTGGGCGGGGTGTATGATAAGAAAACCGGAAAGTATTATACTGTGGGTAAAATCGGGAGCGGGCCAAGCGATGAGGAATGGGAGAGTCTGGAGAAAGAATTGAGGAAGTACATTGTTGACCGAAAACCGGAAGAATATTCGGTCAAGAAACAGGCTGAATGTGATTATTGGGTAAGGCCGAAGTTTGTGGTGGAAGTCAAAGCAGATGAATTATCAGCTTCGACAGCGATGCATTCTTCGGGTTTCGGATTCAGATTCCCGAGATTTGTAAAGCTGAGGGATAAACAGCCTGAGGATGTGACAAGTTTGTCAGAAATCGAGCGGCTGTATAAAATGCAAAAGAGAAAGTGATAAGATAAGGGTAACCCTACTTCGCTGAAGCTACGTAGGGTAAAGAAGGCGGTGAGAAAGATGGCGGTGAAGACAAGTGAAAATAAACCGGCGGCTGGGCTGGAACCGAATATGGCTGCAGCGTTGTGTTATGCGCCTTTTGTGGGGTGGGTGGGGGCAATAATACTGTTGGTGCTGTCGAAGGAGCAGACAGTCAGGTGGCATGCGGTCCAGGCCCTGCTGTTTTCCGTAGCGATAATGGTGGTTATCTCGATAATGCGGGCGACGATCATTTTGCTGATACTATCTCCGATGGTGTGGGTAGCGGCTATGATTGTCCAGCTGGTACTGGTGGTGAAAACCTATCAGGGAGAAAAGGTAAAATTGCCGGGTCTGGGCGAATGGACCGACAGACTGGTAAAAAAGGCCTGAATGACTACGAGAGAAGAAATGCTGGAAACGATCCGGAGGTACGGAGTGGTGGATGAGCGGGTGTTGGCGGTTTTAGCCGGGGTGGATAGGGCAAAGTTTATAGCGAAGGAATGGAAGGGTGTGGCATATGAGGACAGGCCCATACCAATCGGACACGAGCAGACGATTTCCCAGCCGTATACGGTGGCGAGGATGATTGAGTTACTAGTTCAAAGTGCAAAGTTTATAGTGCAAAGTTCTAAGGTGCTGGAGATCGGGACGGGAAGCGGGTGGCAGACGGGAATTTTGGCTAAGTTGTTTGCCCAAGTTTACTCAGTAGAGGTGATACCGGAGTTGGCGGAAAGGGCAGGGGAGATTCTAGGAAAATTAAAAGTTCAAAATGCAAAGTTAAAAGTTGGGGATGGGAAGGAGGGATGGAGGGATTTTGCCCCGTATGACGGGATTATTTGCGGCGCGAATGCCCAGGAAGCGCCGCGGGCATGGGTGCAGCAGCTGAGTGAAGGAGGAAGAATCGTGGTGCCGGTACAGGAAGTGATGACGAGGGGGACGAAAGTAAAGGGGGAGATGAAATGGGAGAGTTTTGAGAAATACATGTTTGTGCCGCTGGTTTAGTGGTATATAATAGGAAGGATGTCGAGGCCGGTGGATATTATGTGTCGCTATCGGGAGAAGGAGGGCGTACTTTTAGCGAACGCGGCTCAAACATTGGGTATACCGGTCGTAGAAAGTGAGGGAGTGAACAACTTTTTGGGTCGCGTCAGAAGTTTTAAAGGGCCGGATGAGACTTCGAAAACAGAGGTTTTAGGCGTTCTGGCTGGAGTATTGTGGAGTCTGGGTCAGCAAGAACTGCGGGAGATGGGATTATAATTTGGACATGAAGGTAGTAATCGGGTTGGGGAATCCGGGGGCGGAGTATGCGGTGAGCCGGCATAATGCAGGGATGATGCTGGTGGAGGTTTTAGGTTCCAGATTTCTGGGACTAGGGGAGTACGGGTGGAGAAAATTTTATGGAGTTTATGTATTTAAAACAACAGAGCTGGTTTTGGTTAAAACAGCTAATTATTTTATGAATGAATCAGGCAATGTGATTCGGGATGTGTTGAGACTGGACGAATTGCAAACCGTGAATTACGAATTATTTGTGGCTCATGATGACCTGGATCTGAAAGTGGGGGAACATAAGATCCAAATGGGGAAAGGGCCGAAAGTGCATAACGGAGTGAAGGCTATCGAGCGGGCACTGGGGACGAAGGAGTTTTGGAGAATTAGGATCGGGGTGGATAACCGGCAGACGCCGATTGAAGGAGAGACCTATGTGTTGCAGAAGTTTTTGCCAGAAGAAAGGCAAGTTTTAAGCGGGGTATTAGACCAGATTGTTCATTCTTTTGCTTCTCCAAAAGAATGAAGCGTTCGCATGGCGAGCAAGAAAAAGAGCCCTCACGGCTCGCTACTTGCACGTCGCAAAATGGGAATGCTGCGGGGAGGTATGCCGGTCCTCGCCAAGTATGGTATTTTGCTAGTGCTCGTTTTACGCTCCCGCGTTCGGATTATGAAGTCCCTAAAACAAATAATTGATGGTAAGCAGAAGGGGGAGAAAAACAAATACGTTACCCGGGAGTATCAGGATTTCGGATATCGGCTGGCCATGGAATTGGGTGATCCGGGCCATAAATCGCTGTATATTAAGTTGGCAAAAGAGGAAGACAGAGCGGTCCTGGAAGCCTGCCGGAGGTTTGTGATGGACTCAAATGCTGATAACAAAGGTGCGCTGTTCATGTGGAAATTGAAAGAGATGAAAAAAAGAATAGTCACCTGATCAGGTATTGAACCGGGTAATCCGGGTCTATATACCTCGTAGGATCGGGATTATCAGCAAAAAGCTGGAGGTTGTCGGCGGCTAGTAGTTGCTGGATGGGTTCTATTTGGGGCTGAATTTGTTTTGCATGAGCTGTAATGATTTCCGGTTGGTGAGGGATGTTTAACAGGGAAAGGGTGGTAATGAAGTTGCCGATAGCATGGGGACTATTAGGAAGAGCTTTGATTAGTCCGTTAACCATGTCCAGAGTACGTTTGGCCAAGTGGGCTAAATTTTCTGGTGAAAAGTTGGGAGTTAATTCAGCGACTATGGCCCGTGCGGCTGCTAAACTTGTAGAAGCAATGGTACCTTCCGGCATGCAAGCGGCGTATTTAGCAAAAATCAGCAGGCGGGTGAGTGTGTCTAACGGAGGTTGAGTGTTAAGAAAGGTATCCGGGTCGGGAATACGGATAGTACGATATTTCAGATCACTTATTCCACCGGCTGCCCAGACTAATTGAACTCGGGCACGGGGTAACGATTCGCGACCTCGGTGCTCACACCGTTCCGTGTAAGGCTCACGATCGATGGTCAAAAAGGGCAGATATGAAATAGGTTGGTGGAGAGCCCATTGCTCGCAAGTTTCAAGACCCAGTGTGGAAAGATCACAGATACTGACGGAAATTACGGAGGGATGGTGGGGCAGGGTGGTTTGGGCAACCCAACGGTCGGGGTTGGCGACAGAGGTTTGGGGAGAGGGGAAACGATGTAGGAAGCCAAAGGGATTAAGCGCCAGGTAGGTGTCAGTATTGGTTTGGTAACGAGATCCGATAAGCAGATCAATATCGGATGAAGGTTGAAATTTTTTAAAAGGGCTTAATCCGGGAAAGGCCAGATGAAAAGCGGGATGGGAGATAATAGCCAGGCCTGAACTGCCAATAAAGGCAAGTTGGTCGAAATAACTAGGATAAGCGACGCCGGTAATGCCTTGCTTGAGAAAAATATAGGCTGGCAATAAAGCCCAAACCGGGATATCCGGGTTAACAATGTATCGTTCTGTTTCTGAAACAACTTCGGTTTCCGTGTAAGTAAGAGCCATAATTAAAGATGAATTAATTTGTAACCGGCATTTTTGACGGTAATGAGTTGGAAGGGGGATGAAGGAGATAATTTATTCCTAAGTCGGGAAATCGCTTTGTCGATGGCCCAATCCGAATATTTTTCCAACCATTGTTTCCCCCATAATATTTGAGCGATGTCATCCCGGGAAACAAGGTTTTCGGTTTTGGATCTGAAAAACTGTAAAAGCTGATGGTCCTGAGCAGTAAGCCGGGATTTGAAGAGGAGGTTGCCAAATGTTTCGGGAGGAGAGAAATCAGACAATAAGGCGACCAATGGACTGGTGGAGGGAATATATGTCCGTTGGGGCAGCAGATCAGTTAAGATGGTTTGAATCCGGGGGTGGTTTTGAATAGATTTTCGGTCGAGTGGGGAGTGGCTGAGGGAAAGCCAGATTAGGGGTTTGATCAGTCCGGCTAAACCAGCGGCAAAATTGATAATTTGTGATATTTGAGACGGGTTAAGGTGCTGGCGATAAAGCTGGGTAAAGCGATTAATGGAATATCTGGCTTCGGTCTTGGTGAATAAGGCGAAATCAAAGATATTTTCGTGCAAATAAGATTTGAGGGGAGGGTAGAAATCACAGGGTGAAAATCCGTAAGGGGTGACAAAGAAAAAATTAACCAGACAAGGAAGAGAATGCTGTCCGGTTTCGAATACGGATTTTAAGGCCAGACCGGCCGTAAACGGAAGCTGTTGCCAAAGACTGTGGTGGTCAATAATGATAGTTAAGGGTCGGGAGATTTGGGATTTCAGATGAGTGAGAAGTGTGAATTCGTCGGTGGAATTTAATAACGACGCACCTGGGTTTAATTGTGACAAGATAAGCCGGTAGAGATTGACGGATGTAGGGGAAGCCAGAGATTCGGGATGCAAATATACCAGTTGTCTTTGAGTAAATTTAGCCGAAAGGTGCTGATCGGAGAGAATGAACTGCAGCAGGGAGGAAACTCCGGAGTGGGGCAAGCGGCATAAAGTAACGTTTGACCCCTGATTAAGCAGAGAAAATACCGGGTCAAAACGACGGTGAAGATCGGTCGGGGGTAGTGGATAAGTGTAGTCCACGGTATTTTGCGGCAGGAGAAAGCGAATTGTAAGATCTTTGAAGCTAATAGTCAAATATAGTCAGGTTGAGTCAGGTAAGAGTCCGATGGGGGTCAAGTAAGAAAAAGAAAGAAGAGGAAAATAAGGCTGATGGCATCAGATGTAATTGAATTGAGAAGGCGAGTTACTACCCGGAAGGAGGGCATGCCTACCTTAGTGGAGCTGACTCGATTTGAGATAGAGGATGGGTATGGGGTATGCAGGTTTGATAAAGAAGCTAAACAGGTAGTCCGGAATGATGTGGATGATCCTGTAGCTAAAAAGTTATTGAAAGAGCTAGGAGTTGAGAGTATAAGTACAGGCTGGATGATAGTGGATACTCCTGCTGCGGTGTGCGTTCACGGACTGTTTGGTGAAAGGGAGAAGGGGGAAGTCGAGGTTTTGGATTTTTCCTATTCCAGGGATAAATGGGGGAAACCCGGTCGAAGGACTGTAGCACGGAGAGAACAAGGAGGTGTAGTATGTGTGCAAAGGGAGGATGTGGCTATAGAGGGGGGAGTAAATGTGACAAATACTACTGAGTTACGTTGGGGTAGGGAGGATAAAATAAGAGAAATGGGGAGAAGTGAGCAAAAAGATCAGGTGGTGAAGATGGAGCGGAAAAAAGTGAAGATTATTTGAGGTGAAGCGACAGAATTGTTATAGGCCTTTTGACAAGTGGAAGCTAATTTTGCATACTGGGTGGTGATGAAGTTGGGGTGGAGAATACCCAGGGTGAACGTAAAGATAAATCCGGGGGCGGGGTGGAGGGTGGTGGCTCCGGTGTTGATAATCGTTTTGATCAGGCTAATCAGACAGATCGGACTAATCGGGGATTGGAGGATGTGGGCGGGTAATCTGGTGCTGGTTGCGGGGTGGGTGATCGGGTGGCTGTTAGTTGAAGGGGACCATTTATTGTACGCGCTGGCGTGCGACCCGGCCAATCCGACCTGCAGCATGGTAAAAACGTATTTGCAAAAGCGGCAGTGGAAAGCGGCCTGGGAAGCTTTGGAGAAAACGAAGGCGGAGAGAACTAAACTGCCGATAAAAAATATGCTGACGGCGCTGGTAGTAGCAGGGGTGGGTATTTGGGTTGTGACCTCGTCGGGGAGCTTTTTGGGAGCAGGTGTGGTATTGGGGTTGGGAGTGAGATTATTGTGGGAGATGCTGACGGACGAAGATTACCGGAAGTGGTATTGGGTGTTTGCCCGGCCCTTTTCCGAAATAGAACATCGGGGATTGGTGGCGGCACTGATAGTGGCGATGGCGGTGCAGATTTTGACGGTGATAAGATAGACAAAAGATGAGTTTGCTGGGGTTGATAATTTTCTGGTCGTTTATAGGGAGTGTGGCCAGTTTTTTGGGAGCGCTGGCGCTGGTGGGCAGGGAAAAGCCGTTTACACATGCACAGACGCTGCTGATTATTTCGTTTGCGGCGGGAGTGCTGTTGTCCGCGGTGTTTTTTGATCTGTTGCCTGAGGCGGCACAGCATGCAGGGGGAGTGGCATGGGGAGCGGTCCTGGCAGGAATTGTGTTTTTGTTTTTGTCGGAAAAGACTCTTTTTTGGTTTCATCATCATGAGGAAGAGTACGAGGGAGGAGAGGAGACGCCATTGTTAATTACGATAGGCGACACGATCCATAATTTTATTGATGGAGTAGCAATTGCCGCGGCGTTTATGGTGGCGGTGCCGGCAGGGATTGTGACGGCGCTGGCGGTGGCCGCGCATGAGATACCCCACGAAATAGCCGATTTCGGACTGCTGTTATCTAAAGGCTGGAGCAGGACAAAAACTATCGCGGTGAATATCGGAAGTGCGGCCAGTTCGCTGTTGGGAGCGGTGTTGTTGTACGCGATGGGTGATCGGGTGGAGATGTGGTTGCCGCATCTGATGTCTTTTGCGGCCGGAATGTTTGTGTATCTGGCGTGTTCGGATCTAATTCCGGAATTGCATCATTGCCATGGGGAGGAATGTGAGCTGAAGAATAGTTGGTGGCAGATACCGGTGTTTCTTTTGGGAATAATGGTGGTGTGGGGATTGGTGAGGGTGTTGGAGTAGTCATTGATTGTGATTCGGGGTTTGTGATATAAAACTACGTGTTATGGCAGTAGTTCATTTGACGAAAGAGGATTTTGAAGAGAAGACAAAGACGGGCTGGTCGATGGTGGATTTTTGGGCCGAGTGGTGCGGACCGTGCAAAATGGCTGCACCGGTGATTGAGGAATTGGCTACGGAATATGACGGAAAAGTGCTGGTGGCCAAAGTGGACGTGGATGCGCACGCAGAGCTGGCGGGTAAATTTTCGGTAATGAGTATTCCGACTGTGATTTTGCTAAGGGACGGGAAGGAAGTAGCCCGGCAGGTGGGGTTTGCGGGTAGAGCGGGTTATGTGCAACTCCTGACTAAAGCGGGAGTTGCCTAGCCGGACAGTAGGATCACGGTTTTGGAGTACAATTAGGTAAGCGATGATTGAAAATGACATGACACCAAATGATGCGGTGGCTGAAAGATGGGATAAAGGCAACTCGGGCAAGATGATTTTGGCGGGGTTATTGGTGGCAGGAGTGTTGTTGGGAGTGGTATGGGTGAGATTGAGGGGGGGGAGAGCCGGAAGTGGCGGGGAAACTGGGGGTGCGGCGAAAGAGTGTGTGGTGACAGGATGTAACGGAGAAATTTGCGAGGAGAAAAAAACCGATCAAACAGCGAGTATTTGCGTGCTGTTGCCGGAAGCCCAGTGTTATAAGACAGCTAAGTGTGAGCAGCAGAGGAATGGCCAGTGCGGGTGGACACAGACGGAAGAATTGAAAGAGTGCATTGAGAAGAGTAAATTGTGAGGGAGTGATGGATAAACTTAGTGATGTGATTATTATGGGGAGCGGGCCGGCAGGACTGACCGCGGCATTGTATACGGCTAGGGC
>MEXE01000013.1:30315-58438 GCA_001775555.1 Candidatus Amesbacteria bacterium RBG_19FT_COMBO_48_16
GTGGGGGGGGCAACTGATGCTGACGACCCTGGTGGAAAATTATCCGGGGTTTCCGGATGGAATAATGGGACCGGAGTTGATGGAAAGAATGAGGAAACAGGCGGAGAGATTTGGGGCGAAAATAGAAGAGAGAGATGTGATAGAGATAGAGACAGAGAAAAGGCCGTTGGTGGTTAAGACGGACGAAGCAGTGTATCAGTCGAGGGCGGTAGTTATTGCCACGGGGGCGTTGGCCCAATGGCTGGGAGTGCCGGGGGAGGAGAGATTGATCGGGCGGGGGGTATCCAGTTGTGCCCCATGCGATGCGCCGTTTTTTAAGGATAAGAGAGTGGTTGTGGTAGGCGGAGGGGATAGCGCTATGGAGGAAGCGCTGGTATTGACTAAGTTTGCCAAAGAAGTGACGATGGTTCACCGGAGAGACAAGTTCCGGGCCAGCCAGATCATGCAGGATAAAGTACTGAATAATCCGAAAATAAAAGTGAGGTGGAATACGCAGGTCGTTGGGATAATTGGGGAGGAAAAAGTGGAGAAAGTGAAATTCAGGGATGGAAGCGAAATGGCGGCGGATGGGGTGTTTGTGGCGATAGGGCATACTCCAGCGACCAAGATTTTTGAGGGAAAAGTGGAGCTGGATGAAAAATTTTATGCCAGGCGGTCGGGGGATAAATATAAGACCATGTCTAACGTACCGGGGGTGTTTGTGGCCGGGGATGTGCATGATTATCATTACCGGCAGGCGGTAACGGCTGCGGGGTATGGATGTGAAGCGGCTTTGGATGTAGAAAGGTGGTTGGATGATCAAAAAAGCTAACATGTGAAACAGCTTGAGGAATGAGAGAAATTGACAGTAGTGTTATTATGGGATTATGTCTCCGATAGAGGGGTTTTGGGATCCAACCGATGAAGAGTTAGCTAAATTTAGAGATCGGAGGGGAGGCTTGAGGGCAAAGCGTCCACTCCAAGGACTTACGGGGCTCAATCAGGTAGTAGCTGAGAAGGTACACGATGAGGGGTTGTTGACGGTGAGTTTTAGCCCTGGAAAAGGAAGGCAAACCGCATATGTGCAGGCGATTGGTGTACTGACTGCTGTAAGGAGTTTTCTACGGAGAACTAAGGGGGTGGAAGTCGAATCTAGATGGATTCGAGATGAAGATGGTAACGGCCGGATGGTAATTCGAAAGAAGTAATTGTTGGTGATTGATACGTCTTTGGGAGTTGTGGTATAAAGACTAGCATCATGACGGTTAAAAAGACGGAGGCACTGAAGAGTTTTTGGGAGAAATCGGGACCGGTGATGATGGTTGTGATGGTGGTGTTGGCCTTTGCCTTGGGGTCGTTGTGGAGCAAGGTGAAGTATTTGGAGAAGGGCGGGCAACCGGGCCAGGCAAACCAGGCAAATCAGGCTGGACAGGTGCAAAAACCGGCGGCAAAATATGCGACTTTTGGGGCGGCACTGGAAGTGTACGCGAAAGAAATAGGGTTGGATGAGGATAAACTGGTAAAGTGCGTGGAGTCAGGGTCGAAAAAGCAGCTGGTAGAAGCGCAGATAGGGGAGGGTCAATCCGCGGGAGTGCAGGGAACGCCAGGCTTTTTTATAAACGGAGTGTTTCTGGGGGGAGCATTTCCATATGAAGCGTTTAAGGAGATAATCGACAAGCAGTTGGCCGGAAGGGTATCAGAAAAGATTGAGGACTACTCGCAGGTGTTGCAGGATGCGGCCAAACAGGGTGCTTTTAATCCGGTACCTAAAAAAGTGGAGATAGGGGATGCGCCGGTACGGGGAGGGAAAGGGCAAATAACTCTGATAGAGTTTTCGGATTTCCAGTGCCCGTTTTGCGTTCGGGTAAAGCCGACGGTGGATAAAATTTTGAGTGATTATGAAGGAAAAGTAGTGTTGGCATATAAGCATTTTCCGCTGACGCAAATCCATGCGAATGCACAGAAGGCGGCAGAAGCAGCAGAGTGCGCCCGAGACCAGAATAAATTTTGGGAGATGCATGATAAACTGTTTGAGACACAGGGGGAGTGGGCGGGCGTCTAGTATAATTTGGGGGATGAAATTGGGAGCGAAGGAGTTGAGATTGACGAAGCCTTCGGAGGCGGATTTGGCAAAAATAAAAAGACGGCCGATTTGGATAATCCTGGATAATGTAATGGATACGTATAACATCGGGTCGATATTTAGATTGGCTGATGCGGTAGCGGCACAGGAAGTCCTGTTGTGTGGCGGAAGTGAGACACCGCCGGCGAGTCGGATTCATAAAGCGGCGGTGGGAACGGAGGAATGGGTACAGTGGCAATATATGGAAACTGCGGTTTTGGCAATTGCAAAACTCAAAAATCAAAACTCAAAAATCAAAATTATTGCGGTGGAGCAAGATGAGAGGGCGATACCTTATAACTCACCCCTGCACCCCTCTCTTAACTTAAGAGAGGGGACGCCAATTGCTATTGTAGTGGGGCATGAGACGGAGGGGGTGTCAAAGGAAGTGTTAGACATGGCGGATGTGATTGTGGAGATACCGATGTACGGGGTAAATAGGAGTATGAATGTGGTGGTGGCGACGGGGATTGTGCTTTACAGGATTTTGGGTTAAAAAATATCCAATTTTAAATTATGGTACACTTGGGTTGATGAATTGGGAGAGGGTGAGGAGAATTGCAGCCGATTCATTGCCGGGGTGGACGGGAATGAGATTGTGGAGAGAGGGACGCAAAGTCCGGGCGGGAGCAAATTTGGTATTTGATTTAGGTTTGGCAGGTGCAATTGGTTTGGGGTATTGGGCGGCAGGGGAGGCACGGGTTCCTTACAGCGAAGAGCTGGCGGCAGGGATATATGTTTTGGCAAAGATATTTTTGGCGTTGATAACTAATAACACAGATAGAGTGAAGGGGACATGATGGGTGACTGAAGATGGGCGGGGGCTGTCGGCCCGTGAGATGCTTTACAATACGGATGAATTTGAGTAGAATACGGGGGCTTCGGGGTCTGGCTCTTTGACATGGCAGCGTATATGAGTAAGGACGCTTCTTGTACTTCAAGAAGTGGTATCGCATCATTAGGCAGAGCTTATGGCATTCGCCTTTCGGTGCGATATATCCGCACCCTTTCGGGTGACGGGTATAGGAATTATAATTCCTAGCTTGCGTTGCAAGAGAGGAATTTTATTGAGAGTTTGATCCTGGCTCAGGATGAACGCTGGCGGAGTGCCTTAAGCATGCAAGTGGAACGGTCGCCGCGAGGCGACAGTCGCAGACGGGTGAGTACAGCATAGGAATCTACCCTGGGGTGGGGAATAACTCGGCGAAAGCTGAGCTAATTCCGCATAAGCCCGCAAGGGGAAAGGCCGTAACTGGCCGCCGAAGGAGGAGCCTATGTCCTATCAGCTAGTTGGTGGGGTAACGGCCTACCAAGGCAATGACGGGTAGCTGGACTGAGAGGTCGGTCAGCCACAATAGCACTTAGACACGGGCTATACATCTACGGATGGCAGCAACTGGGAATATTGCGCAATGGACGAAAGTCTGACGCAGCGACTCCGCGTGAGGGATGACGGCCTTCGGGTTGTAAACCTCTTTTGCTCCGCCACATGGCGGAGAGAATAAGCACCTGCTAACCACGTGCCAGCAGCCGCGGTAATACGTGGGGTGCGAGCGTTATCCGGATTTACTGGGCGTAAAGAGTTCGTAGGCGTCTGGTAAAGTTTCGTTTGAAAGACCGAGGCTTAACTTCGGAAACGGACGAAATACTTATCAGATTGAGTTAGTTAGGGGGTACTGGAACTTCCGGTGTAGCAGTGAAATGCGTTGATATTGGAAGGAACACCAAGGGCGAAGGCAGGTACCTGGGACTTAACTGACGCTGAGGAACGAAAGCTAGGGGAGCGAAAGGGATTAAGTTTAGTCCCATTCCGCAGTAATGTGGAATGAAAACTGGCTATATCGGTGGAACTCCTTGTTATTTCGGGTTACCTTTGGTAATCTGAAATTAGGTGAGGACAATACCGAGGGAAGTTAGTATTCTAAGTAAAACTCAAGAAAATGTTTTGATAGGTACTATTTTGGGAGATGGCGGATTGCGCTTTAAGGGTAGCGAATGTCGGTTGCATATTAAACATGCAGCTTGGCAACTGCCCTTGGTGCAATACAAACATCTGATTTTCGAAAACTTTGTTTCCATGAAGATTAGGGAGTTTTCGCAAAACATATTTGGCAAGAACTACAGGTTTGCTGAATTTGTGAGCAAAACCCATCCTGAATTTACCCGTTTTTATAATATGTTTTACAAAAATGGAAAAAAGATAGTTCCTATTAACATTAATAAGTTGTTAACAGATCCAATAGGTCTGGCGGTGTGGTTTATGGATGACGGTTCGGCTGAATATGCCGGAGCATCTCTACAAACCCACTGTTTTACGGAATCTGAAGTGAAGTGCTTGCAACTTTGTCTTGAGAGAAACTTTAAGTTGGAGACAACTAAAAGAAGGAATAAGGGTAATTGGGTGATATATATCCCCAAGAACAGTTTGGAGAGATGGAAAGAATTGGTTGGAAGCCGAATTCTTAAACTATTTGATTATAAACTGGCACCTTATTCTCTAAGAAAGAAAACTAACCCCGTAGAGACTGCACGCCGGGTTCCGTTCATATGAATTGAACGGAATATGATACAGTCCGAACTGCATAGTAATATGCAGAGTTTGCTAGAAATGGCAAGCCGATTCCGAATAATCGGAATAAGTAACATATTTGTAGAGACCCCTGTAGTCCTAGCTGTAAACTATGTTCGCTTGATCTCTGTTCCGGCTTTGCCGGAGTGGGGGTTGGAGCTAACGCGTGAAGCGAACCGCCTGGGGAGTACGACCGCAAGGTTAAAACTCAAAGGAATTGACGGGAAAGAGCACAACCAGGGGAGCATGTGGTTCAATTCGATACGAAGCGAAGGACCTTACCCAGATTTGACATGTTACCGTTTTAGTTCTGCAGAAATGCGGGATGATCCAACGAAAGAAGGATGGTATCACAGCTGCTGCATGGCTGTCGTCAGCTCGTGCCGTGGGGTGTCGACTTAAGTGTCGAAACGAGCGCAACCCTTATCGCATGTTCAATAGTCTTGCGAAACTGCCTTGCCTATAGCGGGGAGGAAGGAGGGGATGACGTCAAGTCAGCATGGCGCTTATATCTGGGGCCACACACATCCTACAATGGGGAGTAACAACGGGTTGCCAAGCCGCAAGGCGGAGCTAATCCCATCAAACCTCCCCTCAGTTCAGATTGGGGGCTGCAACTCGCCCCCATGAAGATGGACTTGGTAGTAATCGCGGATCAGCAGGCCGCGGTGAATACGTTCTCTCTTTTTGTACACACCGCCCATCAAGCCAGCAAAGTCGGCAGGACCTGAAATTCTACCTTTGGTGGGACGAGGGTCAGGTCGGCGATGAGGGCTAAGTTGTAACAAGGTATCCCTAGCCGAAGCTGGGGATGGATCACCTCCTTTCTAGGAGTTTTTGACCCCCGAGGTTTATGGAAAAAGTTACTCGCTAAAAAAACTTGTCTCGTAAACGGGAGACGGATACAAACGTCAAAGTTTCCGTCCCGCCGTTTTCCTACCACTTCCTGGAGTACAATTGAAAACCCGTCGTAAGGCGGGTTTTTGTTTTGGTTATTGACTTTTTTTAGGTTGAGAGAGTAACCTTATGGGGTTTATTAAAGTATGGACAAGGGTAAGAAACTAAATGTGAGTGGTGGATTTAAAAAAGGGCAGTTACCCGAGTGGTTGAAGGATGTGGAACCAAATAGGATTACGTTTTTGGACTTTAGACGACTGTGGTTTCCCAAAGAAGAAGGCAGGGGTGGTAAGGAGAGAAAATAGGAGTGAAAGCTGAAATAAAACCCGCGGAGTGGATATTAGGGGGGTGTGCCGGTGTTTTTTTGGTATTGGGGACATTGGGTTCGATTAAAGGCGAAGCGGCGATGTTTTTTATTCCTTTGGGAATTGTGTTGGGTTTTTTGGCAGTGGCTAATTATCAGTGGCGCAGGGAAGCGGAAAAGAAAGTAGAATAAGAAGGGGGTTTAGGGTTTGAGGTAAGGATTTCGCTTGATTAATTCCGCTTGGGTGGTTTCGACAACGTCAGCAATCCAGTTGCCGATTAAAGGTAAACCCCCGGCGGCCTGGAGGAAAGTGACTAGAATAGAAGAGATAATAACGAAGCCGACTGTGGCTCCGAAGGACCACCCCAAACCCCGAAGAAAACCGTCTTTGATCAGATGAAGATTGGGGTTTTTCGGTGCGGACACATTATTATTGTATCATTTAGGGTATGAATGCAGGTGATCAGAAGAAGTTGAAAATACTCGAGAAGAAATTGGCAGAGTATAAAAAGATACTTGAGGAAAAGAAGCGGGTGTTTCGGGGTATTAAACACGAAAATTCGCTATCAGAATTAAGATATACACAATATATGGTTTATAAAAATTTGGTGGAGGGGTTGGAAAAGGAGATAATCCACTTGAAAAAGGGGTTGAAAGTGGGAGAATAAAATCAGCATGGCAAAGACTGGCGGTGTTGCTTGGTTGGCGGTGGTTGGATTATTAGTGGCGATAGCGGCGGCAGGGGGATGGGGTTATCTGAAGGAATGGAAGGGTAGAACTATCAGCCAGGGAACGCAATTAGTGGAAGAACAGCTGGTGGAGGGGTTTCCCCAGATACCGGTGATGCCGGGTGCAACCCTGGTTGGGTCGGGCAAGGGGGGGGAGGGTGACGGAATGAGATATTCTGCCAGATGGGAAACGATGGAGAGGGTGCCTGGGGTAATGCAGTGGTATAAACAGGAATTGGTCAAATTCGGGTGGGTGGTGAGTATTCTTCCGGCTGATCTGATGGCAGAGGAAATTCAGTTGCTAACGGTAGAAAAAGCGGGAGAAAGCATGTATTTATCAGTTATCCGGAAGGCTGGAGCGGACAAAACGGAGATTGTAGCAGAATTTCCGGCATTGTATGTATCAGACGAAGAGAAAGAGGAGTAAAACATGTTCAAAATGAAATTAAAGTTGGGGCTGGTTACGGGAGGATTAGCAGTTTTGTTAGCTTTGTTTATACCCCATAATGGAGTATATGCTCAAAGTTCTTTCCGGTTTGTTTCCTGGGGAGACACCAAATCGGGAACATCCACTCTGGTAGCCGAATCCAACCAGCTCAAAACACTTAACCCGAATTTTACGATTTACAACGGCGATTTGTGCGACAGTTGGAGTACCACCTGCATTCAAAACTGGATGCGTTATGCTGACGGAAACTCAAATAATGGTGTAACCGGCATTACCTTCCCCATCCGGGGGAATCATGATTCGGGCAGCGGAAGTGAGTGGTCGAATTTTTTTAACCAGGCGGCTACGATGGCCAGGGTGGGGGGAACCAACTATGCCCAGTTGAGTCCGGATATGACGTACTCATTCGATTATGGTAATTCCAGGTTTATCGGGGTTGATGTGTTGGGCGATGCGAGCAGATTGTCCGCGGCGCAAATTGCCTGGGTGGATCAGAGGTTGACAGACGCGGAGAACAGGGGCCTGATCCACGCTTTTATCTATTTCCACGGGCCGATTTACTGTGTGGATGGGCACTGCAGCTGCTCTACCGTTGCCGGCTGTGTTTCCACTGCGGCTATGGATTTGATCAACAAATTCAATAACCACCCGATTGTGTCTGCAACCTTTCATGGTCATGAGCACACTTATGCTTATGTAAAAATAAATTCCACCCGGATTCCCGGAGTTACGCGTGAATTTCAAGAGTTCGTTACAGGGGATGCCGGTGCCGGTCCGGATAACTGCAAAGCCAACAGAACCGAATACTGTATGCCTTCACACGGGTTTGTGACAGTGGATGTTTCAGGTTACAGTTTTACGGTCAAGTTTTACAGACTGGGGACTACGGCTCCGGTGAATTCTTTTACTTTTACCAAGGGGCCGCCGGTGACTCCGACTTACGGTCCGTCCCCGACACCCTCGCGGACGCCGTCTCCCACCCGGACTCCAACACCGGGCGCATCTGCTACCCCGACCCGGACACCGACGCCGATTCGGAGTCCAACACCTACCCCTTCCGGTCAATTGCCGGGGGATGCCAACGGGGACGGCCGGGTGGACGGAGTGGACTACGTCATCTGGTTTAACCATTACGGGACAAATGTGAGCAACGGTCCGGCCGGCGGAGATTTTGACCGCAACGGCCGGGTGGACGGAGTGGACTACGTCATCTGGTTTAACCATTACGGTCAGGGAACCGGACCGACAGCCACTCCCACCAGGTCACCGACACCAACCAGGACTCCGACACCGGGCGCATCTGCTACCCCGACCAGGACTCCGACACCCGGCGGGCAACAATGCGGTGACGGTATTTGCAGCGGGACTGAGACGTGCAGCAGCTGTTCATCGGACTGCGGGTCGTGCAATCTGGACCACGCGATATGCAATCCGGATCTGGGGTCCGGTGCGTTTACGAAAGTCGTTGATAACCGGTACTTGCCATTTTCCACCGGAATGCAAAGAGACCATGTAATATATAACTCAGGTTCTGGAGAAAAGGTTCGGTTCAGGATACTGCCGCAAATAAAACTGATAAACGGAGCAGACGGAGTCGATCCGGTGCAGGCATTGGTATTGGAGGAGTATGAAACAGTAAATAATAATTGGGTTGAGACTTCGCATAACTGGTTTGCACAAACGACCAGCGGGCCGCTTGCAGGTACAGTGTGCTACTTCGGTGAAGATGTGTTTCTGCCTGGGTCTCCTGGAGGCGGGGGGGGCGGATCCTGGGAAGCTGGAGTTGGGGGAGCCAAAGCGGGAATAATGATGCCGCCGCGCCTGTCGGTCGGTATGACGTGGATGATTGAGGATGCACCAAATGCCAGGGAAGACGCGGTAGTAATGTCCACCGGGCAGGATTACACTACTCCGGCGGGTACGTTTCATAATGTAGTGTATATTGAGGAAGATAATCATGCTTCGAGGAAGAGGTACGCTCCTAACGTGGGTATGATTTTTGATGATGGAATGGTGCTGATAAGCTACTGAGGTAAAAGAACTTCCGGATACTTGATTTTCCCACAGAATCTACTATTGTTGATAAAGGAGGGCTAAGCCTGGGGCTGTCTTTTGTCATGCTGGTTTTTAAACAGAGACACTTTTTTTGGCTGGTTTTGGTCGCGGTTTTGGCTGCGGGAGGGTATGTTTACAAAAGTACCGTTGGATTGGATAAGAAGGTAAAGGTCGTGCCCATCGAGACACCTGCGGTATATGAGGTCACTTACAATGAGGAGTTTTTCCATTTTCCGGTGATTGCCGTAGCCAAACAGATAACTTATATTGCTGAACAAGATGGCGGCGGGATGGCGTATGGCGGAAGTTGGGAAGTTGAAGGTACGGTTAGCCAGGTTATGAAATGGTATGTGAATGCGCTGGCTGATGCGGGTTGGTCGACGGTATCAACTCCGGCAGATCCAAATGATGAATCGTTTCAGGTTTTTGAAGGGATAAAGGGTGACAGACAAATGACACTGACGGTATTAAAACAGGGAAATGCTAATAAAGTAAAAATCATGGTTGACCTGCCGTTCATGTCCTCCGCGGAGAAAGAATATGAATAGGAGGTTGGTGATTTTGGTTTTTTGTATTGGTGTAGCGCTGTTTATTCCTGCCAGAACTCCGGCTTTTGTATTTATATCTGCAGCTGACACAAAAACGGGAGTGTCGACATTGACGGCTCTTTCCCAAAGGATAGTGTCTTTGTACCCCGGAGCAAAACTTTGGGTTTATCCGGGTGATTTACAGAACAAGGGTTTTGACCCGGCTACTATTAGTACCTGGATTAATGCGGTGAACGGAGGGGGGGCTAATAATTTGTATCACATTATATTTCCTACGCGGGGTAACCATGACGCTAATAACAATTACTTTCCCAACGCGGCGGCGGAATGGACGAGTTTTTTCGGGTCAGGTGCAAACAGTTTATCCGCAAAAGTTTCAGCAATCGGCGGTTCAAACTGGTCTACTATGGCCGGGCAGGAATTCAGAACTTACTCATTTGACTATGACAATTCACATTTCTTGGGGGTGGACAGCTGGGGTGGCGGTGATGTGACTGTAATCAACACTGAAATGTCAAATTGGATGAATACTGATTTAACTAATGCCCAAAACAGAGGAAAGGCGCACGCATTTTTATTTTGGCATGGGCCTTTATACTACGTTGACGGGCACAGCTCTTCGACTCCTGCCAATGTTGTATCGGTAATTGCCAACCATCCGATCGTAGCCGCGACGTTCCATGGTCATGAACATGTGGATGCTTATACGTATCTGGACGGTTCCCGGGTGTCGGGGTTAGCTGGTCGTCCCATACACCAGTTTGTGATAGGAAATGCGGGAGCCGGGAACTATCAGTGCAATGCCAGCCGGGTGGATTACTGCGAGACCTATTCGGGTTTTGGGGCGATTGATGTAAACGGCCCTAATATCACTGTGAAAATGCATGATGTACAGGGAGCGCTGAAATATACTAAAAGTTTTACTCATGGGACTAATGTGCCGACGTCTACTCCTACCCGGACTCCGACTCCGGGGCCGTCCCCGACACCCTCGCGGACGCCGTCACCCACCCCACCAAGAAGCCCGACTCCTACTCGGACACCGACGCCAGGTCCATCGGCAACTCCCACCCAGACGCCAACACGTATTCCACCCGGTCAATTGCCGGGGGATGCCAACGGGGACGGCCGGGTGGACGGAGTGGATTACGTCATCTGGTTTAACCATTACGGGACAAATGTGAGCAACGGTCCGGCCGGCGGGGATTTTGACCGCAGCGGCCGGGTGGACGGGGTGGACTATGTCATCTGGTTTAACCATTACGGGCAAAGCGGACCCACGACTACACCTACCAGATCACCGACACCAACCAGGACTCCGACACCGGGCGCATCTGCTACCCCGACCAGGACTCCGACACCCGGGCCATCTCCGACTCCGCCGAGCGGGTTACCTTACAGAGCATTTTCCAATAATTCCTACTGGAACACTCCATTTCCAGCAAACGCACCGATTGACTCGCACAACGCGGCGTATATCGCCGACAGCCAAAATTCTTCACATACCCAAAATTACTTAAGGTTTACGGCGGCGCCGGGAACATCCCAGGGCTTCGGCCAACCCATATATTGGGCGTCTTCGAGTGATAAGTTGTATACAATATCAGATGGCAGCCTGACGGTTCAGGTTCACATCCCCAGGGGTGCAAGCCCGGCGTCCGGGAGTGATGGCCAGATTACCGTATACGATCTGTCGACAAATCAGGTCGTAGGTATGTCCGGTGCCAGCTATAACAGTTCAAGTGACACATGGAGCGTGGGGGGATCTATCGACCGTTATATGCTTGATTCCAATGGGTTGGATAGGCGGGTATCCGGCTCAAATAATAATAATAACTACGGCCACAGAGGGGTTTCCACGGCGGTCCGGGCAGTCCGGGTAGACGAGGTGCAGGCCGGAGTGATCAGGCACAGACTTGGTTGTTTCTGGTGGGCTACAGGGACACAAACTGTCAACCATTATTGGCCGATGGCCGGAGATGAAGGGAGCAAGGGAGGGATTGTCCCCGAAGGGATTGTGATCCGCATAAAACCCTCGGTTAATCTGGCCAGTCGGGGATTGAGTGCTCCAGCTTTGGTAGTGGCAAAGGCTTTGCAGGATTACGGTTGTATGATTGAGGATAACAGCGGAGCTGGCAATAGGTTGAAATTGGAAAGAAATGAATCGGCTTGGCAAAGCATCGGAATAAGGGAAGACTCACTGGCGCCTTTGCCCTGGTCGGACTGGGAATTTATCCAGGGAGGGTACAGTCCTTAACTCCAACTCTTACTTCACTTGCTGGTTACCAGGTGTTAAAAAGACATTGATGGCAGATGACCTTTAATTACCATTTGTGTAAATTGGCCATGGTGAAGTTAAATCTTAGAAACCGACACCTGAGTTTTTTTATCACGCTTATCGGTTTAGCCTCATTAATCTGGTATATACTAAGAACCGGAACCAAACCTTCAAGAGCCGAGTATCCCTGCCAAAAAATTGCCAGAAAAAATATCGAGATATTTGGACTGCCGGCTTTGTATACCATTAGCCATAATTTTAAGAGGAAGACAAGAGGAGAAAAATATATCTTCTTTTGTCTATTTTTACTTTTTTTTGTTCTATCTACATTTGGGTTAACCAGAGCAAGAATTCTAACTTTGAATTTATTTACGAAAACAAATCGCTTGTCTCAAGAAAAAGGAGAAATAATCGGCTACACAACCGGCTCAAGAGTTGTCTGGGTGAATGACGATCAAGCCGCTAGTTGGAATGGCCAGACTGATTATTGGAATTATGTTAATCAAAATGCTGTTAATCGGATGACGGATAATGGATTGATGGCTCTAACAGGAACAAACAGTGTTGCGGATGCCTGGAGAGTGCTTATTCCCAACTACCTATCAGGGCAGAAGATAGCAATCAAAGTTAATTTTAACAACATCCAAGCGTGTAATGAAACTACTGGCGAAATTGACGCAATTATTGAACCTGTAAATGCCTTGGTTGCCGGCTTGAAGCAAATTGGCGTTTCCGAATCTGATATCTGGATTTATGATGCAACCAGAAGAATCCCTGACCGATTCGTTAGTGGATCTGATTTTCCAGCAGTTAGGTATTTTGCCGGATGCCGAGAGTCTATAAGATTCTCAAGCACCAATCCCAGTGCAAATATAAATTTTAGAACTCAAGCGGGAGTTCAACCTCCCGCCTCTCAAAAGGCTACAGACGTATTAGTTGATACAAATTATTTAATTAATATGCCAATTATTAAAAAGCACGGTTGTCAAGGTGTGACATTAGGATTTAAAAATCACTTTGGCTCAATACAACGACCCGATCTACTTCACAATTATGCTTGTACAGGAACAAACTATTACAACCCAGATTTCAGCCCTCTGGTTGATATATATCAAAATCCAAATATAGTGAACAAGACGGTGCTTATAGTCGGAGATGCCATATTTGGCCATCCATTAAATAATATTCAGCCTCCAAGGATGTGGTCGACTTTTGCCAATAATGTGCCAAAAAGTTTATTTTTCTCAACAGACCCTGTAGCTGTCGATTCTGTCATGACCGACCTTTTGGATAAGGAAAGTGCTGTTCCTGCCTCTTCTCGAGACTATTTAATTTTAGCTGAAAGACTTGGTTTAGGCGTTTTTGAAAAAGGCGATCCCTGGAGGGGGGCCAGCGGTTACAGTAGGATAAATTTAATAAAATGCGAGGGTAGTTGTTCTTCAGTCAGTCCAGCTCTAACAAGCACACCTTTTCCTCAAACGTCCACACCGACACCATCCGGAGAATTACCTGGGGATGCCAACGGGGACGGCCGGGTGGACGGAGTGGATTACGTCATCTGGTTTAATAATTATGGGATAAGTACAAACAATGGTTCGGCCAGCGGGGATTTTGACGGGAGCGGCCGGGTGGAGGGAGTGGATTACGTGATCTGGTTTAACCATTATGGGCAGATAGTTGGGCCGACGGCTACTCCCACCCGGACACCCACGCCAATTCGGACCCCGACGCCGGGACTGTCTGCAACTCCAACCAGGACACCGACTCCGGGGCCGTCCCCGACACCTCCCTCTGGTCAAGCGTATAGGGCGTTTACTGATGATTCCTATTGGAATACCCCCTTTCCGGTGAATGCACCGATTGATTCACGCAATGCAGAATATATCGCCGACAGCCAAAATTCTTCACATACCCAAAATTTTCTCGGATTTACTGCCGCTCCCGGTAACACGCAGGCGTTTGGACTGGCTCTGTATTGGGGGCAGGCAAGCGATCCTTTGTATACGCTGACTGATGGCAAACATTTTACTTCCGCAAATCCCGTGCAAGTCCACATCCCTTTAGGGGCACAACCTCAATCCGGAAGTGACGGGGAAATTGCCGTTTTTGACCTGTCTACCAACCAGGTGATAGAAATGTCCGGAGCAAGTTTTGACGGGACCAACTGGCATATAGGGGCTACTCTGGACCGGTATATGCTGTCTTCGAATGGTTTGGACTCCCGGGTGGCAGGTGCGAATGATTCACGAAATCATGGACATCGCGGTGTCCCCCCGTCAGCCCGGGGAGTTCGCCTTGATGAGGTGAGAGCGGGAGCTATCAGACACCGCCTGGAGTGTTACTGGTGGGCTACCGGGACACAAACGGTTAATCACTACTGGCCGATGGCCGGAGATGAAGGGAGCAAAGGAGGGATTGTTCCTGAAGGAACTGTAATCCGTATTAAACCATCGGTTAATCTGGCCAGCCGTGGATTGAGTGCTCCGGCTTTGGTGATTGCCAAGGCGCTTCAGGATTACGGGTGTTTGGTGGGGGACAACAGCGGTTCGGGAAACAGGTTAAAACTGGAGATTAACGAAGCAGCCTGGCGGAATTTAGGCCTGACCTATGAGGCGCTGTCTCCTATCCCATGGTCGGATTGGGAATTTATCCAGGGAGGGTACAGTCCTTAGGGTTATTTCTGTGGGTGCGCATGGAATCGAACCATGGACCTCTTTCTTATCAGGAAAGCGTTCTACCACTGAACTACGCACCCAATTTTCCTATATCGGAAGAACTTGGGGCCCTACCCCAAAACTTCCTCTATCCCTTATCCGATTATATCGGATTCGTGATCAGGAAAGCGTTCTACCATATCAACTTTGGTGAGTTGATATCCCTAACCTCGCTTGATCGCTCATATTACTCGCGAGTCGCGAGGGGTGTGATTGAACTATCCGCCCAGATGAGGGAATTATATCGCAGGTGGGAATTCGAGGCGAGGCTTGGGGAGTGAATAACGGCAGATAATGCTTTAAAATACGGGGGTTTATGCGCAAGTGGATGACCCGAAGGAACGTGGTTTTACTTGGAGTTATTCTATTGCTTTTGGGTGGGTGGTGGTATCAGAACAAATCTAAATCTAAGTCCAAGGAATTGAGGATAGAGGAGGTTACCAGGGGTACGATAGAGGAGGTAGTGAGTGTTTCGGGGGAGGTAGAAGCGGAAAAGAAAGCGGTATTAAATTTTCCTTTGGCGGGTAAACTGGGGTATGTGAGGGTGAGCGAGGGAGAAAGTGTAGCAAAAGGGCAGGCTTTGATGGGACTGGATAGCCGGGATGTGGGGGCGGCGGAGGTGGCGGCATATTACAAGTATCTGGCGGCGGATGCGAATGCCAAAGAAGTTGAGGATTCGGTAAAAGGCCATGATAAAGACGAGAGTTTTGTGCAGAAAAACGACCGAGTGGCAGCCCAAACTGCCCGAGACATTGCCTATGATGCCTGGCAAACAGCCAAACGGGCATATGCAAATACCAGCTTGACAGCCCCGATAGCGGGGATTGTGACCGGTCTGACGACTACAGTGGTGGGGGATACGGTGGGTATTACCGACGGCCTGACCGTCGTTGATCCGCAGAGCCTGTATTTTGAGATAGAAGTGGACGAATCTGATGTGGGAAAGATCCGGTTAAACCAGCCGGTGCAGATTTCCCTGGATGCTTTTGAGTCGGAGGAGTTTTCCGGAATCGTCCAAAAAATCGGTTTTGAATCGCGACTGTCTTCGACTGGGGCGACGGTTTATCCGGTATGGGTGGTATTTAGCCCTGAAGCCTTGAGTAAATTGAGATTGGGGATGAACGGGGATGCGGATATAGTACTTCAGAGAAAGGAGAATGTTCTGAAGCTGCCAATAGAAGCCGTGGTGGATGGGGAGGTGACGCTGACAGGAGAGCCGGAAAAGAAAGTAAAAGTGGAGACGGGATTGGAGAGTGAGATGGAGGTGGAAATTACTTCGGGCCTTAGCGAAGGCGTAAAAGTGGTGGTCAGGTAAAAAATGAAAGCCAAGGAAATGCCGGTGGTGAAATTTGATAAGGTGTGCCGGTATTACGGGAGTACGGATAACGGGGGAGAGATCGTAAAAGCGATGTGTGAGGTGTCCTTTCAAATTACCAAAGGTGAGTTTGTGGCAGTCACCGGGCCGTCGGGGTCGGGAAAGTCGACGTTGCTTCACCTGATCGGTCTTTTGGACCGACCGAGTGAAGGGGAGATATATATTGACGGTGTGGCGGTGTCCAAGATGGCTGATGCCAGGTTAGCCAAGCTGCGCAATGAAAAAATCGGATTTATTTTCCAGCAATTTAATTTATTGCCGAAAACATCGTCTTTGAAGCAAGTGGAACTGCCGTTGGTGTATGCGGGTATCGGTGCAGCCAAGCGGCGGGAAATGGCTAGATCTGAACTGGAATCAGTAGGGCTCTTGGATAAACTGAATAATAGACCGTCACAACTTTCGGGAGGTCAGCAGCAGCGGGTGGCAATTGCCCGGGCGATGGTGACTAAGCCGGCACTTTTACTGGCGGATGAGCCTACAGGAAATTTGGACAGCAAGTCCGGTGCTGCCATTTTGGAATTATTTGAGCGGTTGCATGAAGGGGGAGTGACGGTAGTGATTGTGACACATGACCGGGATGTGGCGGCGCATGCTCCCCGGCGATTGGTGATCAAAGACGGAGAGCTAGTGGAGGACAAAGGAAATGGACACGGTTGAATTGTTTAAAACTGCCGGAGTGGCGATCCGGACAAACAAGACCCGGTCGGTGCTGACGACTTTGGGGATTATTATCGGTGTGGCGTCGGTAATTTTACTGGTAGCGGTTGGTAATGGATTGCAAGCATATGTGACGGGTGAATTTGAGGCGCTGGGGGCAAACAGAGTGATGGTGATGCCGGGGAAAGTGAAGTTTGGTAGTGCTCCGCCGGGATTTGGAGTAGAAGCTAAATTTGACTTTGAAGATGTGGAAAAGATAGGTAAGTTGGGAAGTCCGATCAGTGAAGTGTTGGGAATGGTGGTTCGGGCGGTGACGGTGAAATATATGAATAAAAGTGTGGATGCGTGGGTAGCCGGTGTAAATCAAGGGTATTTGAAGTTGGGGAATCTGGAGATAGCCCGCGGAAGATTTATAAGCGAGGATATGGTGCGCAGGAGCCAGATGGGAGGGGTGATCGGAGCTGATATTTCGGAGAAACTGTTCCGGAGGGGAGAAGAGCCGGTAGGTAAAGAAATTGATATTACGGGGGGAAAAATAAAGGTGATTGGAGTATTGGAAAAAAAGGGTGGATTGGGAGTAGGGGGGAGCGATGAAAATTCATATGTGCTGTTACCGGTAACGGCAGCCAGAAAACTGACGGGAGCAAAGACCCCGGCAATGGTGATGGTCAGTATGGAAAACACGGAGAGTATTCCGGTGGGAGTAAAAAAAGTGAAAGACTATTTTTATCGCAGGGGATTAACGGATGATGATTTTACGGTAATGGAGCCTAAGGAACTGTTAAGTTCGATAAGTTCGCTTTTGGGGGTGGTGACTGGAGCATTATCTGGGATTGCGGCAATTTCGCTGGTGGTAGGAGGGATAGGAATAGCCAATATCATGCTGGTCTCGGTAACCGAGAGGACGAGGGAAATCGGATTACGAAAAGCATTAGGGGGGACAAAAAGAGATATATTATTGCAGTTTCTGATTGAGGCGGTGGTGTTGTCGGTAGTAGGAGGAATGATCGGAGTGGGTATCGGATGGGGCTTGTCGCTGGTATTGTCACGGTTTATTCAGACTTCAGTGACCGGGTGGTCGGTAGGGTTGGCGTTTGGTATATCTGCAGCTGTGGGGATAATATCCGGGTTAGCCCCGGCGATACGGGCGGGGAGACTGGATCCGATTGAAGCGCTGAGGTATGAGTAATAGTTTATCCAACTATAACCGTGATCTTACCCGGGACGGAACCATAAAGACGTAGAATGGCTTGCGGCATGTTCGGAATGCACTTCCAATGAATTTCGTATTTGGGTGGTTTTGTCCTTCCTGTCATTTCTGGGGTAGCTAATACGGGTTTAATTCCGTGTTTTTGCATATATTGAAGTACGTGAGGAGGAAATATTTTTACGCAAATTGGTTGCCGGGGGGTGGATGATGCGTTCCAGGGGATGGGGTCCCTGCCAGGTGCAAAAGGCAGGTGTGCGCATCCGCTCTTGTCCAGAAAACCTAAAATGGTTTGCCCAGCAGTAATTACTGATAGTGAAGCGTCGGGGAGTATCTCAATCGAACCGCATGAAAAAGCGGGATTTGACCTTGTTTTATTGCAAAGGGGTTGCCTTTGCAGAAAGTATTCTAAATATTTGCTTTTTGGTCCTGATTCAGGCAAAAGGGCGAGCAAATTAGTTTGGAATTCTGATAATAGTTGCGGTAGGGGGGTACGGGATCCAAGAGGAACCGAGACTGCGAACAGTATGAATAGGTTATCTAATATCAAATGCTGGCATCCTGAATTTTCGAAAGGCTCAAGACCGATTCTCCGGACACGGGTTACGAGACAGGGTATTCCGCCAATTTTGTAAGTAGTTACCAAAGCTTCAGCCCCGTCGTTAAATTGTTCAATGGGTTGCCAAATTTCTCTTGCCATGGGGACCGATTATAGCGGATACTATGGGATTTGTCACGTTGAGGGGGTGCAGGATGAGGCGGAGGGGGTGTAGGATAGAATCAGTGGTTGCGCTACTGATAATTTTCGGCCTATTTTTTCTGCCGGAGCCGGTATATGCGCAAGCTGACCCGCCACCGGAAATGTATCCGCAAGCAAATTGCGGGGGGATTAATATTGCAGATAGGAGGTTTTTGAGCTTGCCGCTAAGTGGCTGGTGGGGGAGCGGACGGCCACCCGTGGATTATGATGCCTATACTACCCGGATGTGGAAAGGAAATGTGCAGGAACTGGTGTATGCTCAAAGTGATGTCTGGGTACGTACCGGCAGTGAGCGGGATGCCGAGTCGTTAAGAGGAAAAGCCTGGCAGAGATATCCGTTGTCAAGCGTGTGGGGAGGGCACACTAATCCGCCGCCTTTTACCGGTATAAGTTCGGCATCTTACTCGATTAGCAACGGAAAGTTTTCGGAGGTAATTATTTCAGGGAACAAAGTCTGGTATAGGTCAACGCAAACTTCCGGGGCTTATGATTTTCCTACAGTCTGGAACAGTAAATTGCTGTCCGAGGCCTGGGGCGGGACCACAAATCCTCCCGGATTTGGCAGTGTGGATGAGCGGAGTTTGCGGGTAGTAAACGGCAAAATTGAGGAATTGGTAGTTCAAGGCGGAATGTTGTATCGGAGGATAGGTACCGGAGTGGATATAAATACCCTGCCCGGGGTCTGGACCAATTATGTGATTGCCAACATATGGAAAAATGTACCCGATGTCCCAACTGTGACCCCTGGTACGTTAAATTACCAGTTTTCGGGAAATAAACTCCGGGAAGTTGTGATATTAAACGGGAATTATTATTACCGGGATTGCCGGGGATATCCTGAAAGCGTGTATGACTCGGCCTTGAGGATGATTGATACTTTTCTTTATTATTACAGTGATACTACTAACTATGAAGCTCTTGTAAACGCTAACTATGATAATTCCCTCATGGGGAGCGAAGCTTTCAGGTCACTTATGGCAAATGCGGTGGCTCATACTGCCAGGTATCAAATTTATCACCAAACGGTCGATAAAGACAAAGCTCTTTATTATTTCGGTGCAACTTTAGCCAATTTTGGTAAGTGGAAAGAGGTGTGGCTTTCCGGTATAGGAACGCGGGATTTTTTACTAGTGGCCTGGTACTGGTGGAATAATTTATCAACTACACAACGGGCTGAGACGAAAGCAGTCGCAATCACACAGGCCAATTACTTTATGAATATTATTAAGAGGGCTATAGATGCGTATCAAAGAGGGGATTTGACGAGCGCAGATTATAAAACTGTCTCAGGGTATATAAACGATACGAAGGCGGAGGAAAATGGGGCCAGTGCGGAAGCCCTGAGTTTTATCGGGCAATTGTTTGCCGATGACCCGCAAAGTTTGTTATGGGAGTATTATGCCCGGTGTTATGCATATCACACTATTACCCCATCTTCTGACGGGCAAAAATGTTTTATTGATACCCAGACAGTGTATGACGACTTCACTTTGGATAATCATAATTATCACCCTTCGCCGGTTTATACACTGGCCGCTATTGCATCACTGCAGCAAGGGGAATTGGCATATCATTTGAATGGTGTGGCGAACCCACCGGAATTTAGACACAACATTACTAACTTGTGGCAGAATTTCCATAATTATTACTATACATACCCGGCAGATCCTCCAGGTAACTCATTTAAAATAAAACCAGAATATAATCCTGGAGCTGATTGGGGTGATACTCACGTAAGTCTGGCGATGACGGAGTTTTCTTATACCGGCTTGTTTGGCGGTGGAAACAGCGGGGCGAACTTTACTAATTTAGAAACTTATGCGGTAATTTTTTTCGACGACTGGTGGTATCGAAACTTTACCAGGTACAACGAGCCGGCTGTGGTGTCGTCCATGCCTAAATATAATGGATCTGGAGTGACGTTGCGATGGTTTGGCAACGGTTTGTCGCACGGAAAAGGGGCCGGGGAAATTGTGCTCTACCATGAACTTAGTGACAGTAAATTGAATTTAAGACAAGTTCCCAGTTCTGCCGACAGGATAAAAAACATAATTAGGAATTTCACTAGGAATACGACCGCTTCTTTTTATGATGCCAATGCTGATGAGACTGTCAATTCAATTGATTTAGAAGCCTTTAGATAATGCGGGAACAAATTAAATGGCGATCGCTGTTGATTCTCCTGGTACTTGCCGGGGGAATATTTTTAACACTGACGGCGCTGAAGCGGAAACAGGAAGTTAAACTTGGGGCGGCCGGATATACTGCAACTCTCGCCTTTTCGCCAAATTCCATTACTTTGTCTGCTGGGGCAACGTCCGAGCCGGTGTGGATTAACCTGGATACCGGCGGACAATCAGTATCGGGAGCTGATATCTGGATAAATTTTGATAAAAACAAATTAATAATGGCTGATATTACGAAAGAAACTCATGCTACTTTTAAGACTTATGCTCCTATCGATACCAATGGAAACTTTGATAAGGCCAAGGTAATTGGCGATGCGAATTTAACCGGAAAGATTGTTTTTCATATGCTGGTTTTTGACTGGGTGAACAACCGGTTTCACAATCCTTTTTCGGGGGTTGTAAATCCTGTAACCAGACTCAAATTTACCGCCAAGGCCGGGGTGACTGGTTCTACCAGCGTTACCTTTAGTTATTTGGGGTCGGGTAAAACAAATGACTCAAACGTAACGGCAGGACAAAATAATGCTGATCCCGTGGATATTCTAGCCCAGCCAAGCTTGGCTTTGACTATTAATTTTGCCGGGGTTTCTTCACCTACGCCTTCAGTACCCCCGACCTTGACGCCTACCGTACCTATTTCCAATACACCCACGCGGACGCCGACTGCAACAGTAACGCAAATACCGACACCGACTCCGATACGGACTCCAACTCCAACACAGGTACCAACGTCGACTGTGACACCTTTCCCTACTTTGACACCAACACCAGGACCATCCCCGACGACAACCCCGACGCGGACACCGACTCCTGTAAGGACAGTGACTCCGACACCGCCGGGGGGGTTGCCGGGGGACGCCAATGGGGACGGGCGGGTGGACGGAGTGGATTACGTCATCTGGTTTAACCATTACGGGACAAACACTAATAACGGGCCGGCTTGGGGAGATTTTGACCGTAGCGGGCGGGTGGACGGAGTGGATTACGTCATCTGGTTTAACCATTACGGAGTGTATTGACAGGGGGGGGAGGGAGAGGTATTATCGGGGTACCTTTGCGAGGCTAGTGTTTTTCATGGAAACTTTGCTTAAACTAAATACAAACGAAAGCCAATAGGGCTGTCGGTAAGGCAAGGTTGTGGCCCCGCTAAAGCGGGGTTTTTTCGTTCTTTAGAAAATTGAGGGCAGGCGGGGGCCCATGGCGCAATGGCTAGCGCGCCTCGTTTGCATCGAGGAGGTTGAGGGTTCAAGTCCCTCTGGGTCCACCTTTTGAGTACATTCAAGGCAAGCTTTGAAAGTTGGCCCCGGTTTCCCTTCGCGGGAGGCCGAGGTCAGCTTTTAACGAGGCTGGAGGTTTGCTCTTTGAAAAGTGAAGAGAATAAAGTTAGTAGAGCCGTATTTTTTACTTCCGTAAAGCAGGCAATGGATGCCTAGGGCGCTAAAGCCGAAGAAGGACGTACGTGGCCACGATAGTCGTCGGGGAGCTGCCAAGAAGCTGTGATCCGACGGTGTCCGAATGGGGAAACCCCTCCTTTAAGGAGACTCCGATGTTATGTCGGGGGGGGCACGTCCCGAACTGAAACATCTAAGTAGGGACAGGAAAAGAAATCAAAGAGATTCCGTAAGTAAGCGGTGAGCGAAAGCGGAAAAGCCTAAACCCAGTCATTGTGCGCAAGTACTTCGACCGGGTGTTGCGGGAAGGCTGAGGGATCAAACGAGGGTAGTCGAACTGTCTGGAAAGGCAGGCTATAAAACGTGATAGCCGTGTAGGCGAAACCCGAGTTTGCTTGAAGCCGAATTCCCAAGTACCATGAGGCAAATACCTTGTGGGAATCTGGGGTGACCACACTCCAAGGCTAAATACTTTAGCGGACCGATAGTGAACTAGTACCGTGAGGGAAAGGCGAAAAGAAGGGTGAGAAACCTAGTGAAATAGAACCTGAAATTGTCTGCTGTCAAGCAGACGGAGCCCCTCCGCAAGGTCGGGGTAACGTCGTGCCTATTGAAGAATGATCCGGCGAGTTTTCGATTGTTGCGAGTTTAAGCCCGTAATTCGGGATTAGGCGAAGCGAAAGCGAGTCTTAATAGGGCGTTTAGCAGCAGTTGGAAGACCCGAAACCTGGTGAGCTAACCATGAGCAGGGTGAGTCCCGGTGAAAACCGGGAGGAGGCCCGCACCCGTCAGAGTTACAAATCTGTGGGACGACTTGTGGTTAGGGGTAATATGCCAATCGAACCAGGAGATAGCTGGCTCTCCCCGAAATATATATAGGTATAGCCTCTCTCTATAGTGCTTTTCAGGTAGAGCACTGGATGGGTATTGCATCGCAAGATGTGGTATTCAATCAAACTCCGAATTGGAAAGCTTTTGGAGAGGGAGTCAGAACGACCCGGCTAAGCGGGCCGCTCTAAAGGGAAACAACCCAGACTGTCGTCTAAGGCCTCTAAATAGAAGCTAAGTGTTGAACGTAGTTAAATTCCTCAGACAGCCAGGAGGTTGGCTCAGAAGCAGCCATCCTTTAAAGAAAGCGTAACAGCTCACTGGTCGACTTTTTGGAGTTTGGCGCGGAAAATGAACCGAGGCTAAGCTTCTTGCCGAAGACACAGATCGTGTGCATGGCATACGCAAATTCAAATCTCTGAATTCTAAGCTCTAATTGGCAGTTGGGGGTTGGATATTCGATTTCTGGATTTTCGTGTGCTGTGCGCATGGTGGTAGGGGAGCGTTCCGTTAACAGTGAAGATTTGCCGTGAGGCAGGTTGGAGTGGACGGAAGTGAGAATGCCGGAATGAGTAGCGCAATGGTTGTGAGAATCAACCACGCCGAAACCCCAAGGTTTCCTGGGCTACATTGTTTGACCCAGGGTAAGTCGGCACCTAAGGTGAGTCCCTCGCTGAGCGAGGGGGTAGCTGATGGACGAGCCGTGAATATTCGGCTACATAGTAAGTATCGCTAAATCGCGCAAGCGAGTAACTAGGGATGGACAAAATGGGAAAGACCGAACGCATATAGTGAATGTGTGTCGCAATCAGTAAGGTAGTTGGGCTTGGAAAATCCGGCCTGGCGTTTAACCGAGCTGTGATGGGAAATCTGGCGAGTAATCAACGGATGACTCGGTAATTTTCTGTTTTCAAGAAAAGATTCGTAGTGAGATACTTATTATGCCGTACCGCAAACCGACACTGGTGGGGTGGTCGAGTAGACCAAGGCGATCGGGAGAAGGCAGTTCAAGGAACTCGGCAAAAAAGCTGGACGTAATTTAGAGAGATGTCCTTCCGCTTAAAGCGGACGCAGCGAAAGATTATTTCCCGACTGTTTAACTAAAACACAGGTCTGTGCAAACTTGAAAGAGAAGGTATACAGGCTGAGGCCTGCCCAGTGCTCGTAAGTTAAGTGGATGGCTGAGATTACATCAAGGTTTGAAATGAAGCTCGAGTGAACGGCAGCAGTAACTATAACTGTTCTATGGTAGCGAAGTTCCTCGACAGGGGACAATCCATTGAAAAATGGAAAAGAAAACTTGGCTATATGCTGGAACAACTGGAGTATCTTGTGATACTATCGCCCAACGGATAAAGCAGTCTCTGGTAGGTAGTAATAAAGCACAAGTGCAGTCAATCAGCAGGAAAGACTCCGATGTGACATCGGAGGATCCTCAACGACTACACGCCAAGCCCCCGGTGTAACACCGGGGTGAAGATATAGTCTGAACTTGCAGGCGACTGTAAGAGCCTTGATTGGAACTAGAAAGGTATCCTAAAAAAGGATTAACATATTGTGTCGGGTAAGTTCCGACCCGCACGAAAGGTTTAACGAGGGAATAACTGTCTTGAACTGTCACCCGGCGAATTTGAAATGGCTGTGAAGATGCGGCCTAACTCTACTAGGACAAAAAGACCCTATGGAGCTTTACTGTAACCAGGCCCTGTTTTGGATTTTGAGATAGTTTAGAGTAGGAGGGACTCCGGTGTCATAACTGGAGAAAAGTGAAACACCTCCCGTTTTGAAATCTCAAGACTTACCCAAGGAAGCTGGAGACGCTTTCGGAGACAAGGTCTGGCTGGCAGTTTTACTGGGGAGGTATCCTGCTAAAAGGTAACGCAGGAGTACTAAGGTGCACTAAACTCGGATGGAAATCGAGCGGGTCGTGTAACGGCATAAGTGCGCTTGACTGTGAGAGCGGCGGCTCGAGCAGGGACGAAAGTCGGTCGTAGTGATCCTCCGTCGCGTTGTGGGACGCACGGAGCTTAACGGATAAAAGCTACCCTAGGGATAACAGGCTGATCGCCGCCAAGAGTCCATATCGACGCGGCGGTTTGGCACCTCGATAGACCCAATCTGGGTCAATGTCGCCCCCCGAAGTAATTCGGGGAGGAAAAATTCAGCTCATATCGGTGAAACCCGACTAGCGCACTGAGCCGCGCTAAGGGCAATACCGAGGGAAGTCTTCGTGACCCCGTAACGACTTTCCGGTTTAGAAACCGGAAGATTTTCCGCCGATGGCGGGAGATAACACGCTGAGCCCCTTCTATGTATAAAGCTACGAAGGGTGATGGTATAGTCTATGCCGCTAGTAATAGCGGGGAAACATGGTCGGCTCATCCTATCCTGGAGGGGCAGTACCTTCCAAGGGTCGGGCTGTTCGCCCGTTAAAAGGGTACGCGAGCTGGGTTCAGAACGTAGGTGATACTGCGTTTAACAACAGTAATGTTGTTTTAGTTCTAGCTGTTTCGGTGAAGCCTAAAATCGTATTCCGAACGCGATTATGGTAATACCGAGGGAAGCTTTCCAAATGAAAGCAGAGAAATTATACTTAGTACGTGGATCAGTTTCTTGATGATCTGATTACGGGTAAGTTATTAGGTGATGGAAGTTTAGAAGATCGGAGTCTGGCGAATTCTCGATTGCAGATTAGACATTCAATCAAGCAAAAAGAATATGTCGATTGGTGTTATATGCATCTTAAAGAATTTGCGGTTTCGAAACCAAAACAAAACCGATTTTCTTATTACTTCAGATCTAAGAGTTTACCTATGTTTACCAAATTGAGAAAAATATGGTATGTAAATGGCAAAAAGATCTTGCCGCTGCATATTAAATTTACTCCGTTGGTAATAAGTATTTGGTATATGGACGATGGTTATTATGACCGAACGCGAGATTCTGTCTGGTTGTGTACGCACAACTTCGACTTACTTGAGATAGAAAGACTACGAGTAGCGCTTGCTAGTTTTGATATTAATAGTGGAAAAGTTAGAGATAGAACTCACTATAAAATTAGAATATCCTCTAAGGATACTTGCAAGTTTATAGAATTGGTCAGACCTCATATTTTGCCTTCATTGCTGTATAAAATTGGAATAGCCCCGTAGAGACTACACGCTAGCTCCCGTAACAGCGGGATGAAGATATAGTCCATGCCAACAGAAATGTTTGGAATTACATGCGTGAGACAGTTCGGTCTCTATCCAGTAGAGTCGTGGAGTTCTTGAGGGGGACTGACCTCAGTACGAGAGGACCAGGTTGGAGGTACCGCTGGTGTGCCGGTTGTAGCGTCAGCTGCAGCGCCGGGTGGCTAAGTACCTACGGGATAACCGCTGAAAGCATCTAAGTGGGAAGCCCTACCCAAGATAAGGAACTCATCCCGATGCAAATCGGGAGAAGACCCGGAGCAGACTACTCCGTATAAGAGGCTGGCGGTGTAAGCACGGTAACGTGTTTAGCCTACCAGTACTAATGGTCTAATAGGAGTTTATTTACGGTTACTACTCTTTATTCTCTTCGCTTTCCAGGGAGCAATTTAAAAAGAGCGCATCGTTCTCGGTCATCTGAGCGGCGTGGAACTACCTCTTCCCATTCCGAACAGAACCGTAAAACGCGCCAGCGCTGACAATAGCTGGGGGGCAACCCTCCGTGAAGATAGGTCATGGCCGAGAACAATGCGCTTTTTGGCGCAATGACCTGCGGCTCGCGATGCTCGCCTAAGGTCAGACCTGGGAACAATGCGCTTTTTGGCGCAATGACCTGCGGCTCGCGATGCTCGCCTAAGGTCAGACCTGGGAACAATGCGCTTTTTAGAACTATGGGGTATAATATAACTTAATGGCGTGGTTAGATCCGATGAGTAATAATGACAGAAAGGAGATGGAGTCTATAGTCTCTAATCCCGGAAGCACAAAGTATAAGGAGGTAGTAGGACACGGATTTATTAATGGTACCTTTTCATTGCTGGGGTTGGGGTTGGCGATATGGGCTGGTTCGGAAGCGTTGGCTGGGGAATGGGATGGTTGGTGGTTGATATTGGCAGCTGCGGTGCTGTCTGAGGTGGGAGCGTATGTGGCTCGAAAGAGGGTAGTGGAGGTAATTAGGAGGCCGCTCGAGGGTGGTAAGTGAGTGCAGTTGGGACGCTGAGGATATAAAATTGGGGTATGGGAAAAATGGCGGCGGTACTGCATGGGTGGCCGAGACCGGTGTACCAGACGGGAAGATTGATTAAGTTGGTGGATAGGAGAAGTTATTTTGAGTTGGATAAATTTTTGAGGTGACAGGATGATGCAGTGGTTTGACATTGAAGTGTGCGGGCTTAGGAGAAGATTGCCGATTGTATCTATGGGACCAAAATTGAAAGTGGCTTCTGTATCGCTTTTGGGAGATGTGGAGTTAGTAAAGGCGGCGGCGAGGGAGTTGGTTTCCAGGATTGATGGGTTGCACCCGGAAGTTCTGATTGGGCCGGAAACCAAGGTAGTGCCTTTATTGCAGGTAATGAGCGAGCTGATGCGGCTGCAGCGGTATGTGGTGTGCAGAAAGGGGATACAAGCGTATATGGTGGATCCAGCTGTGGTAGTGCCCGGAGAGCTGCGTAATAGACGAGTCAGAGAAATGGCCATAGACGGGCAGGATGCGAAGTATTTAGGGGGGAAACGAACAGTGATTGTGGATGATGTGGTGTTTACTGGCAGCAGTTTTCGGATGGTTGGGCAGCTGCTTTTAAAAGTCGGGGCAGTAAACTGCGGGCTGGCGGCAGTATTCCGGCAGGGTGGGGAATTTGGAGAAAAAATGGAATATCTGTATGAGCTGCCGGTTTTTTGACACTTGACAGGAGTAGGGGAGCTTCGTAGTCTAAAGTTACAGCAGAAATATCTTCTGGTGCCGGAAGATAAATTAATTTGATACAGGCACAAATAAAGAACACTCTTGGTGATCTGCTGGGGGTGTTTTTTGTAGTTTCTAATGGCTGTGGAAGTTTTGTTATCAAAGGAGAGGTATCCGGAAGGAGATAGGAGGATAAGAGTGG
>MEXE01000013.1:58474-58943 GCA_001775555.1 Candidatus Amesbacteria bacterium RBG_19FT_COMBO_48_16
CTGGGATTGAGGCAGGTAGCGGCGAGGGTAATTTTACGGCGGGGGGGAGGCAGGGAATTGGACGATTTGGTGTCTGCGGAGCGGGTAGCAATAAATTGGGGTAAACATGAGGCGGTACGAGGAAGGCGGATCGCAAGGCTGAGAAGACGGGAAATTCGTTTGGAAAGGCCGGTGGAAGTGCAGGCGGAGATGAGAATGATGTGGGAGGAAGTGGAGAAGGTGATGACGATCTTGCCGGAGCTGCAACACGAAGTGATGAGATTATTGCCTACACATATACATTCCCAGATTTGTGCGGGGCTGGGGATATCTGATCAGGCCTTGAGAAACAGGTTATATCGAGCTCGGGCATTATTAGAGAGAGCTAGAAGGGAATGGGAGTGAGGAAGGAGGTGAAGAAGATGGTTTTAAGTGAAGCTCGTGAGAAACTCAGGTTGGGGGTGAAAGTGCCGGAAGTTGAGGAAGAGGA
>MEXE01000014.1 GCA_001775555.1 Candidatus Amesbacteria bacterium RBG_19FT_COMBO_48_16
TGACTTTCGACGAATTTGCCCTCTGGCTCAAGCTGGAAAATGATTACCACGCTCGCATTACTTATGACGCTGTTATTACAATCACCCTGATTCTTTTAAATATTGCCTATTTTCCCGGATTTTGGAACCGCATGGGTAAGAAAATTTTGAGATTATCCCACCACTTCATCTCTCTTGCGCGACAAAAAGTCAAACCAGTTATCCATAACCCGTAAAATCATTTTAAAAGGCGCTTCCAGCACGAAATCAAACACGAAAACCAGAAAGTTAAGTTTGGCCACTCCGCGCGACAGCCAGCTGCCTACGGTCACGATGGGCAGCATCAGCATATCCCCCAGCGACGACCCCAAGCCTCTTCCCGACTTGACTGTATAAATTTTCGCCGTCTGCCGGATCCTATAGGCAAAAAAGCTTACTACCGTCACAAAAAATAAAAATATCACACTGCTGACCAAGCTGAACCCGGATCGTACCAGTGTTACTGTAATTCCGGCAAACACCGCCATCCCCAAAACCATATAAACTGTATAAAATATTTTAGTTTTCAGATTAAGCGTTTCTCCCAGGAGGTGCACCTGCTCGCCCCCGACCCAGGATAAATCATCTCTTGACACCACCTCCCAGGCTTTCAACACCAATCGCTCCTGATTTCTCGTATCCGGTAATTTTATATTAGCTGTCAGCGACCACATCAAGCCCACTGGAAACAAAGTGTTTACCGCCAGTGTTCCCCAAGCCACTTCCCCCCTTATCCACCTGTCTACCGGTATTTCCAAAATCAGCGCAAACAGCATTTTCGTTAAAAAAACATAAATCAGGCTTCTCATCCCGGCCGTACTCATTCGTCCCCGCAGCAGCGCCAGCTGACCGGCAAGCACCTGTCCCGCTCTCTCTTTAAACATTTTTTCATCATTTATTATTTGGGCAAACTCCTCGGGGCCGGAAAAATAAATATCCCTCACTAATACCAGCGGCCCTACCAGCTTCCTTACAGCTACTGCTACCCGGTTTAGTTGCGGGCTGTTAATGGCTTGCCGGGTATGGTTGTAAGTCTCAGCCAATATCTGGTCTGTTACTTTATGGTCTGATTTTCCCGACTGATTCGATATCAGCCTGAATAAGTGATATGCCAGCTGTTGGTTGTCAGATTGGGAATAAATTTTATCAATCGCCGTATACAAAATCAGATCGAAATTAGCCAAACCCTGGGAAACCAAAGCTTTTTTCAGACAATGGAAGGCAAAATTGGTAAATTTGTAATAGTCTTTGCTCGGGTTTAGATACTCCTCTATTTCCGCCGAAATCAATCCCACCAGCCATTCTCTGTCCACTGCCGGAGATTTTAATTGTACGAAATATTTATCGAATATTTTCTTAATTTCTTCCACTACTGCCGGCCGGGACGATTCCCAGGTTACGTACTTTGCCCACTTCAGCTCCAAAAGCAGCGATTCCGAAAGTCTTCTGGTATCACTCTCAAAAACCAGTTGGCGCTTCAGTATCCGTTCAATTGCCGCCCTTCTTACCAGGTGCTCTGCCCGGTATTCCAGCGCATTTCTGGCTACTTCGTACACTCTGGCAATATGGTCTATCGGACCCCCGGTATCACCTTCTCCATCCGTCGCCACGGCTTTTCCCAGGCTTAATTGCTTTACCAGTTCCCTTACTGCCGGATTCATATCTTCACTAGATTGTACACCGGGGCCAAAACACCCGCTTGACTTGACCGCCACTACCGGTCTAGTATAAAAATAATCCTTTCAATGAACAATTCAGACCGACTTCTGGAAAAATTTCGCAGCCGCTTCACCGGAATGCCGCTCCTCCTGCAAATTCTGGTTTTGGCAGTTTTGGCTCTTTCACTTCCCACTGCAATTTACGTTCTTAAAAACGGTGGTATCCGCCTTCCCTCCAGGGCTGCTGTCACTGACCCGGTCCTTTATTTTGCTCCCTCATCCTATAGCCTTCCCCCCAATCAAACAGTCAAATTGATGCTGGACGCCAAAGCCCACAAAATCGGTTTTTCCCTGGTCGAGCTGGCTTTCGACAAAACCAAAATAAATCTGGCCGGGGAAATCACTACTTCCTCCCAACTTCCTGCCGTTATCTCCAAAACTTCATCTGGTACTGCCAACTCAACAGGCAGGATAATTTTTGCTTTAGCTGTCTGTGACCCGCTCCAGGGTCAATGTGATCCCAAACCCATCCCGCCTTCAGGTCTGATAGAGCTGGCTCAAATACCCATCACAGCGATTCAAACCCCTCCCACCGGTCAGTTGACCACATCAATTACCGTCACCGCCTCCGGTGTCCAGCTGGTTAGTGACCAGGAAGTAGCCCTGCCCTTCACCCACAGTCCGGCTGACATCACTATCTTCCCTCAAAATATAACCCCTACTCCCACTCCTCCTGTTTCACCAACTCCCACTTCACCGCCGCCCCCCGGTACCGGTTCCATTTCTGTCGATCCTTTAACCGTCACCAAACCGGTTTCCCAAGTCTTTCCCGCAGTTCTCAATTTTAATACCAACGGGATTCCGATTTCCTCACTCACATTCCGCCTTACTTACCCCTACACCGGCTCCGTCCCCGAGCTGGATGTGGTCAACCAGACCGGCTCTCCCACTTCCGTAATTTACCCGGCTCCGCCCTTTGACTCTTCTCCCGACTGGTCGTTCCCGGTCAACTCCGTTACCAAAAGCAACGGTTTTGTTACTATAGATTTTGCGGCTGCCAACACTTCCACAGCAGGTTTCTCCAACACTACCGACCAGGCCTTAGTTACAATTTTCCTCAAAGCCGCCAGTGTCCCCGCGATCAACCCTGTGAATCTGACTTTCGACATGACAGAAACCAAAATGATGTCTAAAACCTCACCTCCAGTTAACATCCTCACCCCGCCGGCAAATCCTGTCTATTTCATAAGTTCTGCTCCTACAATGATCTTTTCTCACAAAATGCAGGGTGTGACTGTCCCTCTGGTCACCCGCACCGACTACCTGACTCTTACCAGCCAGGTCTATCCGCCTTATACTTACACTCACCCGGTTCTCAGCAGTACCGACGGCATATTTACCTCCCAGCCTGCCTTATCCTTAACCAATACGACCATCACCGATGTTGGCACCCCTTATGATGTTCTCATAAAAAGTCCCGGTTATCTGCAAAAGAAATTCGGTTCCGTGACTTTACTTCCGGGTGAAAATATTACTCCTGTTGGCTGGAGGGATATAAAAATATTGGCCGGCGATTTTGATTCCAACAATATTCTGAATATCATTGATCTGGGTAAAATGCTTTCCGTCTATACCGCTCTTTCTGTCCCGGTCACGGACTTAAACCGCATTTACGATATCGACGCCGACGCCAGCATCACTATTTCCGATATTGCCCAGGTCCTCAGCAATTATACCGCTTTGGAAATCCCGGGAGACTAAACCTATGAAAGCAGTAGCTATCGTTTTTGCCCTCATTTCCCTGCTCGGTCTTTACGCCTTGAAAACGGGTATTTCCCGCACTCCTCAACCTACTGCCACCCCAATTACGCCGGCTCTTGAAACTTCCACCCCGGCCGTTTCTAATATCCCTCCTTCCCCCCATCTTCTGACATTGTCCCGAAATGCCACCGGCTCTGCCCAGGTCATGCTCGATGCCGCAGGCATCAATATCTCCGCCGTGGCTTTCCGCCTGATTCACGAGTTTTCTGCCTCCTCCGAAATCAAAATCACCGACGCCGACCCCAAGTTATCCGGTATCCAGGTCATGGTCAACCCCGACTTAATAGATCAAGGATGGGTTTACCCCGTCAACTTGGTGACCGTGGATACCTCATCCCGCAAGCTGACAATAGACTTGTCCGCAATCAATATTACTCCCCAAGGATACACTCCTTCCGGTCCCCAGGCGCTGGCCACTCTCGATTTCACCGCCCTCAGAGATCTGGAAGAATCGCCGCTTAGCTTTGATCTGGCCCTAACCAAAGTTATCACCAAAAAGGGCGATGAGCTGACTTTATATAACCTGCCTCAGATTCTGTACTTAAAATAATTACTGCCCATGTCTTCTCCCAGAAAGATCATTATCTCCCTGGCAGTAGCTATCATCGTCCTGATAGCCACTTTTTCGGTTGTTTATTTTATTAAAGACAGACAGCTTTTCGCCAAAAAGGCATCCGTTCCCACCGGCACCGCCACCGTCTCCCTCACTCCCGCTACCGCTACTCTCAACATCGACCAGCCGCTGACTGTTACCGTCAACGTCAATCCCGCTGGTGTCCTTATTTCCGGCATCGCCATCCGCCTAAAATATAATTTTTCGGGAGACACTCCCCAGGTCATGGCCTCTAATATCCAGATTGCTCCGGGTATATCCGCCTCCGACCAATGGAGCTGTCCTGTCAAATCCGTCATCCCCTCCGCGGGCCAGGTTTCCGTCGATATGGCCTGTATTAACACCAGTACCGAAGGCTTTACCGCCAGCCTGCCTATCACTTTTGCCACTTTTTCTTTGACGGCAAGTCAAGTCCCCCCAGGCAATTCGCTGACCGTTTCCTTCGATCCTTTAAAGAGCATCATTACCCGGAAATCAGATGGTGAAGACATTCTTCTTACACCTTCTTCCACTGGTATTTACTCTGTCAATGCCGCATCCCCCACATCTACACCCGCCCCCACTTCGCCTCCCGACGAGGATGAACCCAATTCCTGCGGCGGAACCTGCGGCAGTAATGCCAACTGCCAGTCAGGTCTGTTCTGCTTTACGGGAGTCTGCAGGTCTCCCGTCTGTCCCGACAACTCTGACTGCAATTGTGTCGGCGCCGTTGCCACTCCTACCCCCACTCCCGCCGGCCAGCTGCCCCAGACCGGTGCCGCCGAAACCACGCTGGCTATTGGTTTAGCCGCCCTGCTTTTCTTCGTCACCGGCACCATCCTCTACGTCCGCTAACCCTTTCCCCACCATCATCTTCACCATCACACACCCGGTGTGTGATATCCTACTCCTTGACCCGATTTCTGATAAAACCTATAATACATAAGTATCCATGAAAAATGAAGGTAAAGACAAAGCTTCGGGTTGGACTATGGCCGCCTATGTAACAGGTGTGCCTTTCTTTCTTAATGCTGCAGCATTCATTACTCACGCCGGTGACGCGCTCAATGAGATGACCATAAAACCAATACTTAGTAGATTACCCATGGGACTGGAACAGCTCAGTACAGAGACTGCTTCACGTCTCATTGCTGATACTTTACTTCTCATACCCATAGGGCTTATCTTCTTAGGTTGCCTCACCCAATCCAGGCGCGCCGCCAGACACCACTCCTAACTTCCTTTTTTAATCACACACCATCACACACCCGGCGTGCATCACACACCCGGTGTGTGATTATTGCCCTAACTCTGCCTTTAATTAGTCGGCCAGAAACAAAAAAGTTCATTTCCCCAACTACCCTCTCTTGATATATAATCAGGTTGTGGCTGATAAAGCGTTAAAGGTACTTTTTGTTTCCGCCGAAGTCGCTCCGTTTTCTTCCGTCGGAGGATTGTCCCAAGTCTCCTATTTCCTTCCCCGGACTTTAGCCAAAACGGGAGTAGACATTCGCATATTCACCCCGAAGTACGGAACAATCAACGAGTCTAAATTTCCCGTCCGGATGGAAATTGAAGGTTTGCGGATACCGACGGGAGAAATAGAAAATAGCGATCACCCGACAGATTTGGTCGCAAACGTAAAAACATTCCGGGAGAAAAAAATGGGTTTTCCCCCGGTCTATTTCCTGGAAAACCAGGAGTATTTTGAAAAAAGGGCTAATGTTTACGGTTATTCCGACGACCATATCCGGTTCGGTCTGCTTTCCCGGGGAGCTCTGGAGTTTATCAGATCCCAAAATTTCATACCTGACTTGGTTCATCTCAATGACTGGCATACGGCCTACTTCGCCAATTATTTCCAGGATTACTGTTCTGACGACCCTATTTTGAAAAAGACTGCCATTCTTCTGTCGGTTCATAACCTCTTTCAGGGAAATTTTGATTTTGAACACGCCAAGGATTTGGACTTTGACGACGGAAAGGGAAAACTGGCTTCACTTTATTCCGAAAGGTTCCTTAAACAGAATGCTCTCAAACGCGGGGTAATGCGGGCGGATGTGGTCAACACTGTCTCAGAAACTTATGCCTCTGAAATTATTCTGGACGAATATGGTAAAGGCCTGCACAACCTTTTTAAAGAGGTTCGGGGAAAAGTATTTGGAGTTCTAAACGGCCTCGATTATAAAGACTTCAATCCGCAAACAGACAAGTTGATCAGACGCAACTACAACTATCGCAATCTGAATTTACGCTCTGAAAATAAAGCCGACTTGCAAAAGCAGTTCAATCTCACCATTGATCCCGCCATCCCTATACTTTGTTTCTGGGGCAGAATGGACACCCAAAAAGGTATCGATCTTATTATGGATACCGCAGTTTTTATTCTGGACGAAATGAATATCCAATTGGTGGTAATGGGCCAGCCGGGGGAGGATAGATACCGCCAATTTTTCACTGAGTTGGAGAAAAACTATCCCGGACAGGTCGGTACCCACCTGATGAGTGATTTTGCCTTACCGCATAGGATTGTATCCGGGGCTGACATGCTCTTAATGCCCAGCAAGTATGAACCTGGGGGAATCGTAGCTGTGGAAGCACTGCGCTACGGTTGCATCCCGATCGTTAGGTCAACCGGAGGATTAGCAGACATTGTCATCAACTTTGATCCGGCAAAAAATATCGGCAACGGTTTTACTTTCAAAAAATATACCCGGGAAAATTTTCTGGTAGCGATCGTTCGGGCTCTGGAAACTTACAAAAATAGTGTTACCTGGAACCGGATAGTAAAAAGGGCTATGCAGGCCGATTTTTCCTGGAATAAATCAGCCCAAAGTTATCTCGATTTATATAACCGCGCCATTGAATTTCGCCGGGAAAAACTTCAGCCAAATCCCCCGATGGCTTTTAAGCAGACAGTATCTTAAGATTATGTCATGTATTGGGCCAACTTTCTTCATCTTTACCAGCCGGCAGACCAGATTCCGGAAATTTTCGACAGAGTAGTAGCGGAAAGCTATCGCCCGCTGGTCCAGCTCCTTCTCGATCACCCTCAAGTCAAAATCACTCTTAATATCAGCGGTGTTCTCACCCGCCAGCTTTGGCAGGCCAACCATCGTGACATCGTTTCCGGCTTGGCCACAGCCGCAAATCGAGGCCAGATCGAATTTACCGAGAGTGCTATGTACCATCCTCTCCTGCCGTTTCTCCCCGCAGACGAAACCATCCGCCAAATCCGGTTAAACCGCGATACCAACCGGAAACTTTTGGGTTCTTCATATCAGCCGAAAGGTTTTTTCCCTCCGGAAATGGCATACAGCCCCGAAATATTGCCTATTTTAGTCAAACTGGGTTTTGAGTGGATTATTCTTGATGAAATTGCTTTCAACGGCCGGGTCAGGCAGGCGGCCAGAAATTGCACTTATCAAATTGCCGCCACCCCACTGCGGGTATACTTTCGGGAGCGGAACCCCTCAAATCTGATTATGACCGGTTTAGTCCGAAATAACGCCGACCTGCAGGAGGTAATGGGCGATGAATTTCCCCAAAAGCATTTCCTAATTACTGGAATGGACGGGGAGACATTCGGCCATCATCGGCCGGGTCTGACGGAACTTCTGGTCCAGCTTTTGACCTCGACTGAATTTGACCATGTGTTTTTCTCCCAGCTCCCGGGCTTTTTCCCCAAAACTACCGTTGTTTCTCCCTTAGTTTCCACTTGGGCATCTACCGAAAAGGATATTACGGAAAAACGCCAGTTTTTGACCTGGAAAGATCCCGAAAATCCCATTCACAAACTGCAGTGGCAGTTCCAAAAGCTGGTATTGGACTCTGTCAAAAAAATTAATACCGGTACTGCCCGGGAGAAACTTGACCGGGCATTGGCTTCGGACCAGTTTTTCTGGGCCAGCGCCAAACCCTGGTGGTCGCTGGAAGTCATAGAACACGGTGCCTGGCAGATGCTGGATACTATCAGAAGCCTTCCCCGCGCCCAAAAAGCTTTGCTGATTCAGGCAGAGAGCCTATATCATCAGATCATAGCCTGCGCTTTCCAGTGGCAGCGTACGGGTGTAGTCAGAAAAGCGTACCGGAATTACCGGGAAACCCCGCGCGTACCTTTCAAAGAGCGTACGATCGGTGCGGGAGAGCCGTGGGTTTATAAAGCTTTTATAGAGCTTTTAGAACAGGCGATGAGGCAAGCGGCAATCAAGAAAAATTTCGAAGGTGCTATTCTCTGGCGGGACGCCATCTGGAAATTAGATACCCAAAATGATATTTATGACGCCATCCATGCAGTCGACTTACTGCGCAGGCAGATCCCGGACTCCCAAGTGTTGGCTATGATCGGCAAATACCGCCGGGAGTATGAGCGGCACGTATCCGGCCAGCCGGAACAGAGAGGAACATAATGGTTGCCTATTTTTGTCTCGAATATGCTTTTGACGACAATCCCGATTTTTATCGCGGCGGTCTGGGGGTTTTATCCGGCGACCTGCTTCTCCAGGCCGAAAAAGATAACTTTCCTCTGGTAGCTCTGGGCCTGTACTATTCGCATTCTTCCGAATTCAATCTCGTTCGCGACTCCGATCATGAAATTGTCAAAATCCCGGTCGAAGTAGGGGATCATGTTGTAGCAGTTCAGGCTTGGGCCAAATCATTCGGCCAAAACCAACTCCTGCTTCTTGATTCAAATTTGCCCGAAAATTCTCCGGAGGATCGCAAAATTTGTCAGCTTCTTTACGATCCGGACAAATTAACCATGCTGAAGCAGCAGCTAATTTTATGTATCGGGGGAGTCAGGCTGTTACGCCAGCTGGGTATTCCGGTCGACGTCTATCACCTTAATGAAGGCCATACGGCCATGGTTCTTTTGGAACTCGGCCGGGAAAACCAGGAACTTTACCGCCGTACAGTCGCCACCAAGCACACAATTTTCTTCGGCGCCGGTCTCCATTTGACCCCCGGGGAATTATCCGCCGGTCTGTCGCTCTTCTTCAAGAAATATGGTATGGATTTCGCTGCCTTTTTTAAATTAGGGGAACACTCCAAACATCCGGGTTTATTTTCCACCACTAATTTTTTGCTGCGGCATGTTAACCGCGCCTGCGGAGTATCCAAGTCGCACGTCTTTTTCGAGAAAAAGGCTCATTCCGAAAGCAGGTTAATCCCGATTACCAACGGTGTTTTTACCCCTCGTTGGCAGATTCCCGATTTACCCAAAAATCCCTGGCCTGTTCATCTCAGGCAGAAGAAATACCTGCTCGACAAAGTCAGGGAAAAAACCGGTCACGAACTGGCAAATGATAAGTTGACCATCGTCTGGTCGCGCCGCTTAGTCAAATACAAAAGGCCGGAGCTTCTCTTCAATAATTTAGACCAGCTTTCCCGAATCGTAAACGATTCCCTTCGTCCGGTGCAATTTATTATCGCGGGTCTTACCAATTATTTGAACCCCGACGAATCGGATATTTTAAATATCCTCGACCAGGCGGTCAACCGTCCGGATTTATCCGGAAAAGTCGTTTTCTGGCCGGATTACGACATTACCTTGGCCAAAATATTTACCAGCGGTGCGGATGTCTTACTCAATACTCCGATGACCGGTCTCGAAGCCTGCGGGACGAGCGGAATGAAAGCCGGTTTAAACGGCGTTCTCTCTTTTTCCGTAAGCGACGGCTGGTATGCCGAGGTAAATCTGCCGGATTTCGGCTGGGTCCTGCCCGAAGAGGGGATAAATACCGAAATCTATCGCCTAATCAGTGAGCAGATTGCCCCTCTTTACTACCAAAGAGACGCTTCCGGCACTCCCGTTCAATGGGTATCCCGGATGGAAAAGACTATCCAATTGGTAGAGAATAATTTTACGTCAGAACGGATGCTCAAAGACTACCGGGAAAAACTATATTCCTACTAGAGACTCATATTTAGCCACAAGTATTTTCCAGGCATTTGTATCGCTGATAACCGCAGAAGATATGTCAATAAAATATTTCATTTTTTCCAATAAGAAATCGTAATCCTCTTTACTTTTGGCTAATTGGTAATAGTCACTATTGTCCAAGATGTCATAAGTTCTTATAAGTAAAGCTTCTTGGCCGCCCCCCAGGTTTCTTTGGTATGCTTCCTGATACCTCAGTCTTTTGTCCGGGATAGATTTGTCAAAAGTTAACGTTTTTACAAGATTTGCGACTTTGTCTCCAAACGCAGACCTTATTAATTCCAAAGAAACTTTAGTATCCTCCAAGGCATCGTGAAGTATACCGGCTATTACC
>MEXE01000015.1 GCA_001775555.1 Candidatus Amesbacteria bacterium RBG_19FT_COMBO_48_16
AAATCTGCCTGAATATGAAAAAAAGGGAAGAGTGAAAATATACCGTATTCCCCTACCGGATGGAGTAGGGGAGAAGGCGAAAAAATGGTGGATCTGGAAATGGTGGTTAACCAATCTTCGATTAATAAAACAAGCGGATATTATTCACATCCATGATGTCTTCTTCTGGTTTTTGCCTTTCAGACTCCCTTACCGGTCAAAAAAAGTATTTATCACCTTTCATGGATATGAAGGGTTCAATCCTCCTTCAGTAAGAAAGATATTTTGGCACAAACTGGCAGAATATCTCACCCGAGGCAATATTTGCATCGGTGATTTTCACCAAAAGTGGTACCAAGTCAAACCGGATTTTGTTTCATATGGCGCAGCATAGCAAGATAATTATTGGAACCCAGGCAAAAGCAATTTTCATCGGCCGACTGGACGAAGACACAGGAATAGCCGCATACCGCCGTCTGGCGAAGCTCCGGCATATCAAACTTGTTGAATATACCAACACCCCCGACGCAGCCAAATTCTTACCCCTTTTTGACTATGCCTTCGTATCCCGCTATCTTACTATTCTGGAAGCCTTAAAAGCAGGTATTGCTGTCTTTGCTCATTACAACAACCCTATCAAGTATGATTACTTGACCCTTACTCCATTTGTCAAATATATCCATATATTTTCCGACCCCCTTACAGTGAACCTCAAAATAGATCCGGGGGAAATTTCTCAAGGCCAAAAGTGGGCAAGAACTCAAACTTGGTCTAAATTAGCCAAAGTGTATGAAAGATTATGGCAAAAATAAAATTTCCCCGCATTGCCGTCGTCGTTACCGTCCTCAATGAAGAATCCGTAATTAATCTTCTCCTGGCTGCATTAAAAAGACAAACTATCACACCTTCCGAAATTATATTTGTAGATGGCGGATCTACTGACAAAACCGTCCGGATATTACGGTCCGAACATATTAAGTTCCTCATCAAACCCGGAAATCGCTCCGTCGGTCGAAATTTTGCTGTTTCTCACACCACCAGCCCGCTTATCGCCTTTACTGATGCCGGTTGTATTCCGGATGATGATTGGCTGGAGCAGCTGGCAAAACCGTTTTCAGACTCCTCGGTTCAGATTGTCAGCGGTTATTATCGGGGTTTGCCTCAAAACACTTTCCAAAAATGTCTCATTCCTTACGTTTTGGTTATGCCCGATCTTGTTCATAAATCGGAGTTTTTCCCTTCCACCCGCTCTATGGCTTTGCGCCGGTCGGTCTGGGACAAATCCGGCGGATTTGATTTGCATCTCTGGCATAACGAGGATTATGCATTTGCTCACAAATTAAAAAAACTAGGGTTTAATTTCACTTTTGCAAAGCCAGCTGTAGTTTCCTGGCTTCCCAGAAAAGACCTCAGATCAGCCACCTGGATGTTTATGCGTTTCGCTATCGGCGATATTCAGGCAGGAATTATTAGGCCTGGTGTTACCCGCCTGGCAATTCGCTATCTGGTGGCAATTTACATTTTCTTTCTCGGACTACAGACCAGGATATTTCTAAGCTTTTTTATAATTTTATTTTTCTGCTACTTATTGTGGTCTATTAAAAAAAATTACAAATACGTGCGCGATATCCGGGCTGTTTTCTGGCTGCCGGTTCTTCAGCTTACAGCCGATTTTGCAATTCTGTTCGGGTCTCTTGTAGGTTTATTGTCCAGAATAAGTTCATGAATTATTTCAAAACGACTCTGTCAGGCCTCACTTGGACCGCGGGCCAAAGAGGAGGGGTCAGAGGATTTAATATATTAAAGACTGTTCTTTTAGCCCGGCTTTTAACTCCCGCTCAATTTGGTTTTTTCGGAATTAGCGCAATCTCACTTGGTCTTTTAGATATTGCCACCGAAACCGGCATCAATGTTTTTTTACTCCAGGAAAATGACAGCTGGACGGATTATGTGGATACTGCTTGGGTAATATCTATTCTTCGCGGTCTGTTTATATTTTTACTTATTATGATTACTGCACCGGCAGTTGCAGGTTTTTTTAGCTCTCCTCAGTCTCTTTACCTTCTTTACCTTATTAGCTTAGTCCCGTTTATTAGAGGTTTTATAAACCCCTCCTGTATCCGATTCCAAAAACAGCTCCAGTTCCGTCAAGAGTTTTATTATCGGTCTATTCTTATCCTGGTTGAAACTCTTATTACCGTCATTTTAGGACTTTATCTTCGCTCCGCCCAAGCTCTGGTCTGGGGTTTGACCGGCTCGGCAGCACTAGAAGTAGCTCTTTCATTTTTTATTTTCTCTCCCCGCCCCAGGTTACAATTCCAGCCTGACCAGGCCAGGATTATTCTCAGTCGGGGGAAGTGGGTAACCGGATTCGGCCTGCTTAATTATATTTTTACCAACCTGGACAACATCGTAGTCGGCCGGTTATTGGGTAGCGCCTCTCTGGGTATCTATCAAAATTCCTACCGCATCTCTACAGTACCTTTGACCGAAATAAATGATGTTTTTTACAAAGTGACTTTTCCCGTCTTCACCCAAATGAAGGCCCGGAACCGGAGTCTGTATCCGGCTGCAGTCAGGTCTATCTTGGCAGTTTCTGTACCGGTGGTTTTCGTCGGCCTGGGTATAGCTTTCTTTGCCGGTCCCCTGGTCAGACTTTTATTAGGTCCCGGCTGGGAAGCGGCTATCGGTCCCATTCGGATCCTATCCTATTTGGGTATCGTCCGGGGGATTTCCCTTTCGGTCAACTCTCTTTTTATGGCTCTCAAAAAACAAGTTTTTGTCACTTTCACCTCATTCATTTCCGTTTTCGGTCTGGGAATTACACTGGTTCCTTTGGTTCATCGTTTTGGCCTTTTAGGTGCTGCCTACTCGGCACTGATTGGCAGTCTTCTGGCTTTTCCGGTAAGTTTCTTTTTGGCGGCTCGCACCTTAAAATATGCCAGATAAACTTCGTCTCAATCTGGGTTGCGGCCGTGATTACCGTCCTGGTTTCACCAACATTGATGTCCGTCCCGATGTGGGGGCTGATTTGGTATATGACATTACTTCCCCCTTGCCTTTCCCCGACGCTTCAGCCGCCGAAGTGGTCGCCCAGGATATTCTGGAGCATTTGACGGCAGCAGAGCAGGGAAGAGTGCTGACGGAAATACATCGGTTGCTGATTCCCGGTGGTGAGTTGACTGTCCGCATCCCCAATTTGGATGAAATTATCTCTCGGTTTGCAGAGGATCCCGATACCCGAAACCTATTCCTTTATGGTGACACTCGCCCTGCAGGTTCCTGGGGAGTTCACAAATCCGGTCACAGCCTGCATTCCTTTACCGCTTTGGCTCTCAAGAACGGTTTGCAGGTCAAAAAAATTACCCCCCTTGATACCAATTGGGAGTTGGTATTGACTCAGACGTCTCCCCCTCGTCCCCACAGCATATTGTTTATCAATCAGACTCTTGGTCGGGGAGGGGCGGAAACTTTTAATACCGGTCTTTTATCCTGGCTGAATCGTCATGGGTTAAAGGTGAAAGCCTGGACCACCAATTCCTCTTTCAACCGTCAATTGTCAGACAGTGGGATCTTAGCCTGCCGTATCCCTTTGGTTATCGACCTGATAGGGGATTGGAAAGGGTTAATCAAAGGCCTGGTTTCGTTCCCCTTGGGGGTTTTTTATTATTTACGCCTGATTTTCCAAAATAGGCGGGTCGACGTCATTCTTTTGACCGGATATATCGAGAAAATCATTGTCACCCCCTTAGCTTTCCTGTGGCACTTGCCCGTAGTCTGGGTTGAGTTTGGTCCGCTGTCAAGTGTGTTTGCCAAGTTTTTTGGTCTGCCGAAATTTTTTTACCGCGCAGTCAGCCGCCTACCGGACGCCGTGATTTACCCAAGTTACCATTCTTTATCAGCCAACACCGCGATTTCCCAGGTCAGCTCTTCCCGTTCTCATGTAGTGCCCTGCGCGGTTGTGGATCCTGGAGGCCCGAAACCAAAACCCGAAAAACACACTGTTTGTTGTGTTTCCCGCCTGGAATCCGGCAAAGGACAGGATCTGCTCATTCAGTCGTGGGTGGATGTTATCAAAAAATTTCCGACAGCGAAATTAACTATCATCGGCGAAGGAGCTCAATATCTGGCATTAAAATTACAGATAAAAAATCTCCGGTTACAGTCCTGCGTTACTCTTACCGGTTGGGTACCTGACCCGCGGATATATCTGGCGCGGGCTCAAATTTGTGTTTTCCCCAGTCTGTGGCCTTTGGAGGGATTTGGTTTGGTTGCCCTGGAAGCTATGGCCATGTCCCGGCCGGTGGTTGGGTTCAAATACGGACCTCTTTCTGAAATCATCACTCCCAAAACCGGCATTCTTGTTGCCTCAGGTGACACCCGCGCTCTGGCTCAAGCCATCTGTTCCCTGCTTGCTAACTCTTCTCTCTCTTCCCGCCTGGGTCAGGCCGGCAGGCGCAGGTTTCATAAGTTTTTTACTTTTGCTCGGGTTGGTCCCCGTTATCAGGATTTATTTGCACAAGTTTTAGCTCAAAAATTCGCTTCCCGGCTAATTTCCAGCTTATGATATTTTTCGGGGATCAGGCTTGGTTTTATCTCTCGGCTCGTGATGCCCTGCTGACAGGGCGTTTACCCCTGGTGGGAATTACCTCCAGCATCGTCTGGCTGCATCAGGGCCCTTTATGGACATATTTACTTATTCCGGTATTAGCTTTATCCGGGTTTCACCCCGTTTCCGGCTCAATATTGGTGAGTTTTTTCAACATTTTGGCCGCAGTCCTGCTTTATTTCCTGGCCAAATTCTGGTGGGGACATAAGGCCGGTCTGATTGCGGCATTTCTGTTTGTTTTCAATCCCATGGCCAAAATTTACTTCTCCCTGGCCTATCACACCTCTCTTCTGCCTTTGTTTACGCTTATCTTTCTCTGGTGTCTGGTTTTGCGCCGCCATTTTCTTTCCGGCCTTTTCCTGGGTTTTTTATACCAGCTCCACCTGCTCACATTTATTTTCTGGCCGCTGGTCTTGTTCAAGCTTGATTTTAAAATATTTTTGGGATTCACTATCGGAATATTACCTTTTATACTTTTCAGTCCGCTTCAGACTTTTGGCATCTTTGTCTGGTTTGGCAAGCACCTCTTTTCCGGCTTTTCGGGTACGACCGTTCTTTCCGAAGCCTATCTCATGGTTTTTCTCACCCCGGCGATTCTTATTCTCTCCAGGATTTTCATCCGGCTTCCCCGAATCGTGTTTATTTTGACCGTTGTTTTTTTGTTAATTGGATATTGGAAATTGAATATTAATAAATACGGCCCCCTCCTTTCCCGGCGTATTTCCCTTTCCCGCCAGATTCTTGGCAAGAGTAGTACCCTGCTTCCGAAAATATTTATAGCCGGTCCCGGGGCGCAATATTCCACCTCTTCTTATCCTTATATTTATTTGCTCTGGTGGCTGGGAAACCCTGCCGGATTTAATTCTGTCTTCCAAATCCTCGAAGAATCTCAGACGTTTCAGGTGCTAAAATAGCTTTGATGCTGACAGCCGTAATCCTGGCCAAAAACGAAGCTCGCAATCTTCCCGCTTGTCTGAAATCTCTCCAGTTTGCTGATCAGATTTTGGTTATCGATGACAACTCCGCGGACCAGACGGTTCAAATTGCCAAAAAACATGGTGCCCGGGCAATCACCCATCCGCTTTCCGGGGATTATGCCGCCCAGCACAATTTCGCGATCAGCGCAGTCAAATCCGGTTGGATACTTTTTGTGGATGCCGATGAGAGGGTTTCTCAGCCACTTGCCGCGGAAATAACCCAAGCTATTACCCGGATAGAGTACACAGGTTATTACCTCCGTCGGCTGGATCAGTTGTGGGGCAGGCAGCTTCACTATGGTGATACGGGTCGGGTTTGGCTTTTACGCCTGGCCCGAAAAGGCGCCGGCCAGTGGTCAGGTCGTGTCCACGAAACCTGGAATATTATCGGCCGCACCAAGCGCCTCAAATCCCCTCTGGATCATTTACCTCACCCGTCGGTGGTGGATTTCTTGCATCGGATAAATTTCTATTCCACTCTCAGGGCGGAAGAGTTGCAGACTCAGGGTAAAAAAAGTTCTCTTGTGCAAATCATATTTTACCCCCTTTTCAAATTCCTCCGTCTTTACATCCTCTCACTGGGATTTCTCGATGGTATTCAAGGTTTTATCCACGCCATGATGATGGCTTTCTACTCCTTTTTGGTTCGCGGTAAGCTTTGGTTGCTGTCTAAAGATATACCGGGGCACCAATGAACACCAAAGCGGTAATTTTCGGCTTATTAATCACATCGTTCATCATCGGAAATATCTATCGCTTTTCCTTCTTTTCCCCTCAGGTACGGATCTCATTTTTAGACATTAGCGTAATCATCCTCACTATCGTGTCATTGGTGCGAAATAAAGGCAGAATTATAATCAAACCGGTTGCAGTTTTCGCCGTTGTTTCCCTTTTTTCTCTGTTGCTTTCGACCCGGTATGGATTACCAGCTCAGATGATCGGCAGTTTTTACTGGTTGCGCTGGGTAATGTACACCAGTCTCCCGATTTTGTTTGCCAACTCCGTTTCTTCCCTATCCCTGAGGCGATTAATGATAATTCTCAGTCTGGTAATTATCAGCGTTTCTTGGCTGCAGTATATCTATTTCCCGGATATTCGTCCCTGGTTCTATCTGGGGTGGGATTTGCATTATTATCGTGTGGCCGGGTCGTTCCTGGACCCCGGTTTCACCGGCCTGATGCTGGTTTTTATCCTGATTTACCTGTCGATTTCTCCCCTTCGATCTCTTCCGGTTTCTTCTCTGTTATGGGGTTTAGCCTATTTGGGCTTAGCCCTGACCTATTCGCGCAGCAGCTACTTAGCTTTTCTCGTCGCTATGGCCTACATCGCCCGAATTAGACACTCGTGGAAATTCTTCAGCCTGGTCCTTTTATTGTTTATTATTACCATCTACTTTCTCCCCCGTTCCCCCGACGGTGAAGGTGTCAAACTCGAACGTACCCGGTCTATTCAAGCTCGGTTGGACAGTTGGCGCAATGGTTTGATAATTTGGCGTGACCATCCGCTGTTGGGAGTGGGTTTCAACGTCTATCGCTATGCCCAAAAAGAATACGGCTTTATAACTTCCGCAGACTGGCAGCAGACTCATGCCGGATCCGGCGTGGATTCCTCCTTGCTGTTTGTGGGTGCGACTACCGGGATAATCGGTTTGGCCGCATACCTGTATTATCTCCGCTATCTTTATTCCGTTTCATCTCCACTCCTTCGGGCTAGCCTTCTGGCGGTATTATCCCACAGTCTTTTCCTCAATTCCTTTTTCTATCCCTTCGTCCTGGTTTGGCTTAGCCTGATTTTCGTTTTCTCTAAGGCTGATATATCACCGCCACTTCATTCTTAGCCTGATTACCCGCTCGATCCACGGCTACCACGGCTATCGTGTTCTCCCCCTCTTTCAAATCTATACTTCCGGAAAAACGACCGTCTTCGGAAACGATGATAAATCTCTCGTTGGCCGTCACCCGTACTCCCGGATCGGTTATCCCTTTTACGTCCACTCTTCCTGTTTTACCTTTCACTTCCTGCCTGTCCGTAGGGGATTCCAGCTCCAGTTTGGGTGTTTTAGTCGAGTGATAGATCTCCACGGCGGATGACATTTGGCTTTGATTCCCGGCTTGGTCAAAAGCCACTGCAAAGAATATATTCTGCCCCTCGCTCAGAACCAAATCGGCTATTTCAAATGCCCCGTCTTCTTTTGTTACCACGTTTCCCGCCGCCTCTTCGTTATGTGTCAAATATACGGTCGTTCCCGGCTCGGCATTTCCCGAAAGAGTCATGATCCTGCTATTGGTAGCCGTGAAATCACTTCTTATTTGTGGAGGCCCCGGCGGTATCAGGTCTGTTCTGTCCACCGGTTTACTAGTCATTGTCAGATCACTTATCAAGCCGGCCAATCTTGCCAATACCGGGATACCCGCCCAAATCAAAAACAGTATCAGAGCAATACTCCCTAAAATCATCAATATTGCCCTGCGGACGTTTCTTCTTTCTTCCAGTCTCTGCAGACGGGTTCCTCTGTACATGGTCTCATTGTATATTTTAAGCTAAAATTATGCCAGTATGGTCAGCGTACTAAGGCTTGTACAACCAGTAAGCTGGATATATACCCATCACGAGCAAAGCGAGGGATACCAAAGAGACCAAAGAAGTAAGGGTTCTTTAGGTATTTCGGCTTCAAGCCATTAAGGCGAATTCCAGTAAAATGGGTATATCTGCCGAGGTAGCTCAGTGGTAGAGCAGCGGTATCGTAAACCGCGGGTCGGGGGTTCAAATCCCCCCCTCGGCTCAAAGTTAAAATAACCGGATTTTGCCGCAGGAGTATAATATTCTCGGGTGGCAGAAAAAATACAAAACATTTCCCGGACTGTTATTAGAAAACGCTTGGTTTGGGTCTTATTATATATCCTGAGTTTAAACTTCCTATTTTTTAGTTCATTTGGTTCACTGGCTGCGGCGTGGGTTTTAGTCTCAGGTTTTATATTAGTTTGGGGTTTATTTTCTTCCTTCAAAAATTTTATTACCCGCCCCCTTCCAGCTCTCGCTTTGGGAACGACGGCAGTCTTGTCCGCCTTGAATATTATTCGTACCGATAATATTTTTCTTCAGCTTATATCCTGTTTCTTAGGTTTATTTACTCTTATTCTGGCCAGCGTTTCTTGGATTCGTGGTCAAAGTTTCATCGCCAGTCTGGCTGAGGCAGTTTTGGCTTTTCCTTACCTATTATTTAATTATTTAAACAGCGGTTGGAATTCGCTCAAAAATATTCGATCGGGTAATTTTGTCCGGCTTTTTCGACCGGATTCATCAGGTTCAGGTTTTTATGCCGCCTCTATTTTTCGCGGTATCCTGATTAGTCTGCCCCTGTTGGCAATATTTTTATATCTTTTCACCGGAGCGGATCCGGTTTTCAAAACTTTTTCCGGCCATTATCTCTCAATAGACTTTATCCAGCGACTTCCCGCCCGGCTGATCATTTCTTTGCTTCTTTTAACTTTTTTTCTGCCCGTATGTTTTATCCGCCTGCCGCAGCGTTTCGTCTCACCTCTTCATTATCTGCTTAACCGTTGGAAACCGGTCATCGAAGCAGCTGTAGTCCAGACAATTATTGGCGCCCTTTTCTCAATCTTCCTGGCCGTTCAATGGCCATATGTTTTCGCTTCTGTGGCGGCGGAAACCGATCTTTCCCGATTCGGGGTAGCTACTTATTCCGAATACGTCCGCCAGGGTTTTGGTGAACTGCTTTTCGCCTCCCTTCTGGTTTACTGCCTGGTCTGGCTGGGGTTGATCATTCTTCGCGCCTCCCCCCAAGCCAAATATCTGAAATTTATCCAGCTTCTCAATTTAGCCGTGTTGGGTCTTTTTCTGGTTTCCATCGCCCGCAGGTTATGGCTTTATCAGTACTTCCATGGTTTAAGCCTCGTCCGCATCTACGGTGGTCTGCTTTTGCTTTGGCTTGCCGGTATGTTCCTCTTCCTCGCTGCCAGGCATTTCCGGGCTTATAGATGGATTGTAGCCGAATCATTCTTCACAGCCGTGTTGATATTGGCAGCTGTAATGTCAAATCCTGAGCATTTTCTGGCCGTGTACCACCCTCCGACTGTCAACCGTAAGGTGGATTATGTCTATCTTTCGGCTCTCTCAGCGGATGGTTTCTCCGGCTGGTCGCGGGCTTTAGGCTATGCCCAAAACACCCTGGACTCTGTCACCGCCTCAGGTGCTTTTATAGATCAAAACGGTCAGCGCCAGCTGGCTTATTCCGGCTGGATT
>MEXE01000016.1:0-9747 GCA_001775555.1 Candidatus Amesbacteria bacterium RBG_19FT_COMBO_48_16
TCATCTGGGAATTGATAAAAATCCCATCACTCTTAAATCTCCCCTCCTGAATTTTTCTGGCCGCGATTACTTTCTTTCTTACATCGCCACTCCCATCATAACTCCCCCTTCCCCCTCTTACCTTCTCGCCTCCGGCTCGTGTCTTCGCCGTAACAGGGGGACCGGAGGGCGCGTTACTCAACTTTTCCACTTCCACCGCCGGAACCTGCACATGCAGATCTATCCGATCCAAAATCGGCCCGGACATCCTCCCCCTATATTTACGGATAGCTAGTTCAGAACAGCGGCACTCCCGCCGCGGATGCCCCAAAAAACCACACGGGCAAGGGTTGACTGCCGCGACCAGGGTAAAACTGGCCGGATACGACACATGCGCCGCCGCCCTGACAATCTGCACCTGTCCGTCTTCCATCGGCTGGCGTAAGCCCTCCAACACCGACCGGGGAAACTCCGCCATTTCGTCCAAAAACAATACCCCCAAATGCGCCAAACTCACCTCCCCCGGTAACGGATTGCTCCCGCCCCCGATCATTCCCGCCGCCGACACTCCGTGATGCGGGCTCCGAAACGGCCGCCGCCGCACTAACGACTCGCCCGGTTGCAAAAGTCCCGCCACCGAATACACCCGAGTCACTTCCAGCGCTTCCGCAGGGAGCAGTGGCGGTAAAATCCCCGGCATCGCCCGGGCCAGCATGGTTTTGCCCGTTCCCGGCGGACCCCACATGACCAGGTTGTGTCCCCCCGCGGCAGCAATTGTCAGCGCCCTCTTTGCCTGCTCCTGCCCCGCCACCTCCGCCAGATCATATTCAACTCTTTCGTCCTCTACCAAATCTTCGATGACCAAATAACCCAATGACTTAATAACGCTCACCTCATTCAGGTGGTCCACCAATTCTTTCAGATTCCTCACCGGAAACACGCTTATTCCTTCCACTACTGCCGCTTCATTAGCACTTTCGATGGGAACAAAAATTTCCGGTAACACCCCCTTTAAATTTCCCCCTCTTACTTTCTCGCCTTCTGCTCGTGTCTCCGCCGTAAGAGGGGGATTAGAGGGTGATATTGAACGAGCAAACAACCCAACCAGCAGTACCCCCTTCGTCGCCCTTAAATCCCCATCCAAACTTAACTCACCATAGTAAATTGAATCATGAATCATGAATCTTGAATCTTGAATCTGCCCAGAGGCAGCCAAAATTCCTACCGCCATCGGCAAATCATACGCTCCCCCGTCTTTGGGTAAATCCGCCGGCGCCAGATTAACCGTGATTTTCTTGGGTGGGAAATCCATACCCGAATTGTTTATAGCTGTTTTTACCCGCTCCCGGGCCTCTTCCACCGCCTTACCCGCGAGGCCTACAATTGTAAATCCCGGAAAACCCTGTTCCGCCACATCCACCTCCACTGTCACCGGAAGTGCCACCAACCCCACATTCGCCACACTCCTTACCTTCACCAGCATCAAATCAATAATACCTTTTCTTTATCTTTTTACCCAATTCCCCGACCCCAAAAAATACTTCCCCTCTTTTTCAATAATTTCTCCGCTCAAGACTAACAGCGACAACTTCGCTCCCAACTCCTCCACCGGCCGTTTTAACTTCCGAGCTAAATCATCAATACCCAATGTCTCATTCTGTAACATAGCATATATTTCTGCATTGTTTGTATCTCTATCTTTCAAACTTAAACTGATCTGTTGTTGCGGTAACCACATTTGGGCCTTGCCGTCAGCAATCAGCCGATTCGTCCCCTCCGAAACTTTGCTGGTCACCGGTCCCGGCACTGCCCAGACTTTCCTGCCCAATTTCACTCCCCATTCCGCCGTAATCAACGACCCGCTTTTGGCCGCCGCTTCCACCACATAAATCTCCTGGGCCAAGGCCGCCATAATCCGATCCCTCATGGGGAAAGTCCACAGCGTCCCCGGCTGGTTCTCCCACTCCGAAACCACCAGTCCCCCTTTTTTGACAATTTCATCCATAAATCTCAAATCATTCGTTGATATTCCCGGCCATTTCAGGCCGAATCCTAAAACCGCCACCGTCCTCCCTCCGCATTCCATACACGCCCGATGCGCCGCCTGATCCACCCCGTACATCATCCCCGAAATTACTGTCACCCCGCCACTTACCAACTGCGGCACTAACTTTTCCTCCACCACTCTCTGCCCGTACTGGGTCATCCTCCGGCTGCCAACCACCGCCGCTGTATGAGTAAATATACCTTCATCCCACTCCCCCGAGTACCACAACTCGTCCACCGGCTGGAGCAAAGCTGCCAAACCTGCTACCTTTCTTCCCTCAATCCGCTTAATCTCCACTCCTTAAATTTACCATTTTCAACACCAATCCGTCCGACGCTTTCGCCGCTGACAAACCCCGACATCCCTAGTATAATCCACATGCCAGTTACTAGACACTAGACCCTAGCCGCTAGTCACTAGACGCTAACCCATGGGTAAAAAACGCATCACCGTCATCGGCTCTCCCGAAGAGCAAGATATCAAATCCAAACGGGCCACCAAGCTGGAGCAGAAAAAAATCAGGGAAGGCAAAATGACTGCCAAAGCCCCTGGTCTTCCCGGCGGCCAGCGGATCGTCGACACTTCTGAAGAGTCCCTGCGTGAATATGAAGAGATCCAAAAACGCCTTGCCGCTACCCCCGTTCCCGAGTCTACCGATACTCCTATTACTCCCCGCCGACCCGTCAGAATTCGCTCGAAAACCTATCAAAAAGCCAAATCCCAAATCAACCCTGACCAAATTTATCCCCTCCCCGAAGCTTTAAAACTCCTCCGCCAGGTATCTCTTGCCAAATTCGACGGCACGGTCGAACTCCATCTGACTGCCAAGAACAAGGGTATCTTCCGCACCCTCGATCTCCCTTTTTCCTCCGGCAAAATTCGCCGCATCGCCGTAGCCGACGACAAAACCATTACTAATATCGCTGCCGGCAACATCGATTTCGACCTGCTGCTTGCTTCTCCCGACCAAATGCCCAACCTGGTCAAATTCGCCAAAGTCCTGGGCCCGCGCGGCCTCATGCCCAACCCCAAAACCGGCACCATTGTCGCCGATCCTGCCACTACCGCCACAAAACTGGCTGCCGGAAATTCCCTGACCCTCAAAACCGAAAAAGACGCTCCCGTCATTCACACTATCGCCGGCAAACTGTCCCAGCCGGATGCAGAACTGGAAGCTAATATCCAAGCCATCCTCACCACCCTCTCCCCCCTCTCCAAAGCCGTCCTCAAAAGCACCATGAGCCCAGCAATTAAACTTCAGCTCTAGTACAGCTTCGGGCGCAGTAAAACCACTTCCTCCAATTTTCACCTCACCCATAGTAATTGACAGACACTTGAAAAAGATGTATAAAACCGATTTATAACAACGATATAACCGCATCGGAGGTGAAAAATTAATGCATTCCAAATATTTCAGACCCAGAGTCTCCTCTTACCCTCCGGGATATCCTGTTAATGAAACCTATAAAGATTTCTTAAATGCCAAAAGAGCCGAAGCGTTATGGCGTTTAAACCAAGAGCTAGATTTTGTCCGCTTAATATCCAATATGTTGGAAACCTTGGGGTGGGGATTATTAACAACTGCTGGCGAAAGTCCTCAATCCTCTGGTCCCAAAGAGACAATAAGAACTTGACACGCTGGCTTCCTTTCTGTTACCCTTTCTCAATCTGGCTTTTCGCCGCCCTGCCCCACTCACCTTAGCCCTTATTTTTGCTCTCCTGGCTCTATTGCGGCCCGACTTCTCCCACGCCCAGGAGCCTGCCCGCGCCTACTTCCGCCTCAAGCTCCCCACCGCCCTGTCATTACTCCAGCCTTTCCTCCACCACTCCTTCGGCAACAACGTTTTCTCTATCGAGGCCCCTGAATCAGCTATTAGCCTCCTGTCTAAAAACCCAACGTTGGAATTCCGCGGTTACGCCAGCCTCTGGAAAATCGACGCCCGTCGCACCTCAGCCGCCTGCTCTCCCTCCACCCCTATCCCCTGGGGAGTCACCAAAGTGGGCGGCGGCACCGGCGGCACCGGCCTCAAAGTCGCCGTTTTGGACACCGGAATTTACAAAGACCATCCGGATCTTAAAGCCAGTGTCATCGACTGCGTTGACGCTCAAACCTCGGCCTTGCGCAAGCGCTGTGCCGACGGCAACGGCCACGGCACCCATGTCTCCGGTACTATTGCCGCCACCGGTAAAATCAAGGGGGTGGCCCCCGACGCCAAACTTCTGGCTGTCAAAGTCTGTTCCAACTCCGGTTGGTGCTGGAGTGATGACGTCGCCCGCGGCGTCCGCTACGCGACACAAAAAGGCGCCAACATTATTAACCTGTCTTTAGGCGGCTCCGCCATCAGCAAAGACGAAAAGGCCGCTTTTGACGCTGCCACTTCAGCAGGCGTCCTGATCGTAGCCGCTGCCGGCAACTCCGGCCCGGGTGACAACACCATTAATTACCCGGCAGCTTACGCCCCCGTCACGGCTGTCGGGGCAATTGACTCCACCGATACTATCGCCAACTTTTCCTCCCGCGGCAACAATTTCAATACCATTCCCTATTCCGTCGAAGAGCGGGATATCGAGCTTGTCGGCCCCGGCGTATCCGTCGAATCCACTGCCAAAAACGGCTGTTACGCTACCTACTCCGGTACTTCCATGGCTACCCCTCACATTTCCGGCCTGGCTGCCAAACTCTGGCAAGGTTCAGCCGCCGCCACCCGCACCTATTTACAAGACCGCGCCCGCAACTTCTATTCTGACCTGGGCCGCCCCGGTGATGACCCCGACGCCGGTTTCGGCCTCCCCACTACCCCCTAACGCCCCCTTGCTCTCCCTATCTCACATCGGTTATAATCTCTCCACTATTTCCAAAGACAGCAGGTATTCGCCTCAGACGAAATAAATCCCGCCGAGGAACATATGACCAAGAAAATCCACCCCGCCAAAGCCGCCGTCGTCTCGACTCTCTCTGATCTTCTAAAACTTGCCAAATCCGTAGCCATCGTTGATTACCGCGGTCTCAAAGTCTCCCAGGCTACCCAGCTGCGCCAGGCTATCAAATCTGCCGGCGGCAGATACGTCGTCGCCAAAAATACTCTCTTTAAAATCGCAGCCCTTGCCACGAACCGCGAACTTCCAACTCTTGATGGCATTTCCGGCTTCGTGTTTTCCCTAAACGACGAGGTAGCCGCCCTCAAAGCCGTCGCCGATTTTGCTAAGAAAAACTCCATCCCCACCTTCAAATCAGGTTTTCTGGGAGACCGGGTCCTCTCCTTGACCGAAGTCACCAGCCTCGCCTATCTTCCCGATCGAACAACGAACTACCAACTACTAACTGCGAACCTCAACTCTCCCATCAGCCGTCTTGTATCCGTCCTAGGCCAAAACATTTCTAAATTGGTCAATACCCTCAATGCCATCAAATCGTCCAAGGAGGTGAATTAACTCATGGCCGCAGACAAAGTAAAAAAACTCATCGAAGAAATAGAAAAACTAACTGTTCTGGAACTATCCGACCTGGTGAATGCTTTACAAGACAAGTTCGGTGTTGTTGCCGCAGCTCCGGTTGACGCAACCGCCGCAAGCGCAGGAACACCGTCCGCCGCCGAAACCCCAGGGGAAGAGCAATCCAGCTTCACCGTCATCCTGAAAGACGGCGGAACCAATAAAATTGCCGTCATCAAAGCCTTACGGGAAATCAATCCCAACCTGGGACTGAAAGAGGCTAAAGACTTGTCGGAAAAACCGGGAAGCGTGATCGCCGAAAACGTCAACAAAGGCACGGCTGAAGAAGCCAAAGCCAAACTGACAACCGCCGGAGCCACCGTCGAGCTTAAATAATCCAATCAACCCAACCACTATCGATCTAACCCTGTTGGGTTTTTTGGTATCCTATTTTTAAACCACCCATCCACCATCTGACTGACTTTTTCCGGGCACCACCCCTTTACCTTAACCGGTACTCCAGGAGCTTCAAATTGGTCTTGTGTTCTTCTAAATTTCATCTGGTTTTCAGTCCCTAAAATTCCCCAAAAAACTGTTTTTACTCCCATCATTATTAACCCAATATTCAGACTTTCCGGATAACTGCATGTCACTAAGAAGACTTTTTCTCCAGGTGACATATTTCTTATATCTCCCTCTGTTAGATCACCTATTGCCTGTCTCTTTAATTCACAACCCTCACATCTGACAAATTTATTAATCTGATCTTTCACTTCCAAGGATTTTCCACCCATATTACAGGACATTATGCAACTACATTATTAGGGCTGTTGGCGCAGGAAAGCACTTCTAGCCACTCCCAACAACCCAACTTGACTCAAAGCCAAACATGTTTCACTCCATTCCGGTTGCCCTGCAACCCTGGCCGACCTCAAAAGATTAGCCAAAAAGCCAAGATCATCACCATTTAAACCATCTTCCAGTATTTTTTTAGCCGCTACCTCCCCCACCACGGCTATCACAACTTCTGCTGGAACATTTGGCCCTCCTCGTCCTATTTTCCTATAAAAATCTTGCCTCGCCTCCCCTAATTGCTCAAGAGTCTTTTTCGGCATAGGGAGATTATATCAAACTCAAATATAAAGAATCTTAATCCTACCTCTTAGAAATTGATTTTTTATACAGGTCAAGGTTTTCTATGGCCAGCCCCGTCCCCCGCACCACACACAACAGCGGTTCTTCAGCCATGTGACAGGGTACACCGGTCAACTCCGTCATCAGCCTGTCGAAATTCCGTAAGGAAGATGTCCCCCCGCTCATCACAATTCCTTTATCAATAATATCCGACGCCAGCTCCGGTGGCGTCTCTTCCAGCACTCCTTTTGCAGCCCCAACAATCTGTAACAAAGTAGGTCTTATAGCCTCAGTCATTTCTGTCGAAGATACCGTCACCGCCCGCGGTAATCCCGTCACCGTATCCCGCCCCTTTACTTCCATTGTTTCCTCAGTCGGTAGTACTATGGCCGATCCGATTCTCAGTTTCACCTCCTCCGCGGTTGTCTCTCCCACCAGCAGATTATGATTCCTTTTCAAAAAAGATGCCACCGCTTCATCCACTTTATTCCCGGCTACTCTTACACTTTTGTGCACTACCACTCCTCCCAGCGAAATCACTGCCGCTTCAGTAGACCCGCCGCCCACATCGATAATCATACTGCCCGAAGCAGCGGCGATAGGAATTTTCGCCCCTATGGCAGCCGCCAGCGGCTCATCAATTAAATAAGCTACTTTGGCTCCCGCGGAAAGTGTCGCATCCAGTACCGCCCGCCTTTCCACCTGGGTTACACCCGCCGGCACGCAGATCATTACTTCCGGTTTGAACAATACTACCCGACCGCACACCTTCTGGATGAAATAAGACAGCATCGCCTCCGTCACCCGGTAATCGGCAATTACCCCGTCCCGCATCGGCCTCGAAGCCATGATGTTTCCCGGCGTCCGCCCCAGCATTTCTTTTGCCTCATTACCCACTGCCACCACCCGGTTGTCCTCCATCGTTACAGCCACTACCGTCGGTTCATTTAACATCATCCCGCGGCCAGCGAGCCAAACGAGGGAATTCGCAGTCCCTAGATCAATTCCGATCCTTTTTCTCAGCATAAACCTCCTTTTGAAACACGCAAGCGCCGCCCTCCCCAACTCGCTCCGTAAGCCGTGAACGAATAGTTCTGTAAAGGCGAACGGGAAGAGGGGGACGGGCCAGCAAGCCAAACGAGACTATTAGCCGTACCTAAATCAATCCCAATCCTTTTTCTAAGCATAGATGATATAGATTGATATCATAAGATAGGTTATTTCCTCCCGAACTACAACCAGATTAAATGCTACTTGGCAGGATTTGTCCAGTACTGAATGGTAAAATCGAAACCATCTATGCCTTCCGATTCCAAGTTCCGAATCATATTGTTTCTTTCCGGGCTGATATTCGTTCCTGTAGTCACTGTCCTCGTAATTTATTTCGCCCGGGGTTACCGGCCGGACTTTACCACCGGTCAAATCCAGCCTACCGGCCTCCTGGTCGCCCACTCCTATCCCGATGGCGCCCAGGTCTACCTTAACGGATCCCTCAAATCGGCTACAAACTCCACCCTCAACCTGCCGCCCGGAACCTATCAGGTCCAAATCAAAAAAGACGGCTACCACTCTTGGCAAAAAAAATTATTGGTCGAAGCGGAAGTTGTCACCCGGGCCACAGCCGTCCTCTTTCCCTCCACTCCCACTCTGAAAGCAATTACCACCACCGGAGCAACTCTTCCTGCCCTTTCCCCGGACGGAACCAAAGTCGCTTACATCCGCACCCCCTCGGCTCTATCACAGATATACACACTAGATATCACTGAATCACCCCTGGGCCTAATCAACCGTGAATCCAAACTCATCGCCACCCTCCCCGCAAACCACGAACTTAAAACGACGAACTACGAACTCCTTTGGTCCCCTGACTCCCGCCAAATTCTCATTATCGTCAACCCCCAGACAGCTTATCTGGTCACTCCTTCAGACCAGCAGTCACCGATCCAAACTGCTAACGCTGTAGTTATGCAAAACACCTGGACCCAAAGTCAAAAAGTAGTCGAGGCGGAAAAATTCCGCACTCTCCCGGTACCCCTGAAAGATTTACTTGCCTCTGCTTCCGCCCGACTGGTGTGGTCACCCAAGGAAAACCGCCTGCTCTACACTGCTACCGCCTCCGCAATACTTGCAGACAATATCATAAAGCCTCTTCTTGGCTCAAGTACCCAACCTCAAGAGAGGCAACTCAGCCCCGGAGGAGTATATGTCTACGACTTGGAAGAGGATCGCAACTTCAAAATTGACCAGCTCCCTCTCCCCACTCCTGCCGCCAAATCGGCAAAAAATACTGACTCTAGCTCCCTTCAGCCGGAAAACGCCGGTTGGTCCTGGTTCCCTACTTCCTCCCACCTCCTTAAAGTCGAAGCCAATACCATCACTATCATGGAATACGATGGGCAGAACCCCGCCGTAGTTTACACCGGCCCCCTCAGTGAACCAACAGCCATTCCCTACCCCTCCGCCAAACAGCTCCTAATCCTTACCAATCTCCAGCCCACTCCTGCCGCCGCTACACCCAGCGCCAATCTCTACGCCATCAGCCTCAGGTAAGTGTCCCCGCTCAGAATCGAACTGAGATTTAGGGTTTAGGAAACCCTTGTTCTGTCCGTTGAACTACGGGGACGAATTCAAAAGAAACCCTCCTCTATTTTACCCTACTCTTCCCCCGGCCAGTACATTCCCTCTCTCCCTAAAAGCCCAATAGGGTAAAATATCACCAGCCCGGGGTGTGGTGCATCGGTAGCACATTCGGTTCGGGACCGAAAGGCAGAGGGTTCAATTCCCTCCACCCCGACTTTTCGACAAGTTCAAAGTCTTCGACCCTTTGAGATTAGAGAAAAACCCCGAGAAATTTTCTACCTTATTGGAAGCTCGAAGGCGTGAATTTCAAATCAAAGGCTGGCGAAGAGAAAAGAAAGAAAACCTAATAAAGTTCGGCAAGCCTCTTATCTAAACAAAATCTCCACCCACTGCCACAAACTGCCGGAGCATCCCCAGAAAACCTTTAAACCCTCCTGATCCTATAGGACTATCAACCGAAATATTTGGGATTACATTCTCTTCTTTGTGAACACTTTTTTCTTCACCCGATACAACACTCAACTCTTGTTTCTTTAATATTCTGACTCTGGGGAGCTTTGCGAGTATCACACATT
>MEXE01000016.1:9765-9867 GCA_001775555.1 Candidatus Amesbacteria bacterium RBG_19FT_COMBO_48_16
CAACCCTGTCAAGAGGCAAACGAAGCTATTGTACACAATCTGTCCCCAAAATAATCACCAAAAACTATTGAACCACTATCGGTTACCCCTTTCCTCATCAGA
>MEXE01000017.1:0-5590 GCA_001775555.1 Candidatus Amesbacteria bacterium RBG_19FT_COMBO_48_16
AGGTTAAAAGGAAGTGGGGGTTGAAATTAGGGAAAAGAACGTAGTAGTATAAATGGATGCCTGTGAGGAAGAAAAAGACAGTTGAGTCTGCTGTGGAGGTACCGGCGATTTCAGGCGGAAGTTCGATAGTTGTGGAACCGCCGGTAGAGGTGGCCGCGGAACCGGTAAATCCGGCTGTGGCGGCTTTGGCCGCAGTGGGAACCCCGCCCGCAGGCGAGGCCGGGACTCCGCCGCAAGGTGAGGCCGGGGTTTTGCAAGTCGGGGATAGCGGGAGCGGAGAGACGGCGGAACCACAGGTTGAGGCGGCGGTTGAACCGCCAGTCGAACCGGAAAATGGCCAAACTGAACCAGTTGCCCAGATCAGGCAGGGACACGCGTGGTTGTGGGCCGTAGTCGGATTGATTACAGGAGTTGTCCTAGGCGGGGGAGGAGTGTTTTTGGTACTTAACCGGGGTATGGCCGGGATACCGAGTGCATCCCAAAAGACGGGGGAACAACAAGAGACGGCAGAAGAGCCGACAGCAACTCCCGTGGTAGAGCTGGACCGCGCGGATTTGAGAGTTCAGGTATTAAACGGCAGCGGGGTGGCTGGGGCGGCGGCAACTGCCAAAGCGCTTTTGGAAGGTATGGGGTATGAGGAAGTAGCTGTCGGGAATGCAGACGTGGATGACGCGGTAGAAACGGAGATATCCATCAAGGAGAGTAAAGCAGATTATATGGATTTGCTGATTGAAGATCTGGGGGGAGACTATGAGTTGGCTAGCCAAACCGCAAGCTTGGAAGCGGATAGTGAATATGACGCGGTGATAGTGCTGGGAGCAAAGAAGAGTGAGTAGATAGGGTAGTTGTGATATTATGGCTGGATGAGTACGCAAGTGAATGTGGCGGCAGTAATAATCGGGGTAACCACTGTAATATTAACGGGCGGAATATGGCTGATGACCAGAAACAGCGGTGAAGTTAAGGGCACGACAGTCGGCGAAGTCGAGCTGGTGAGCCGATCCGGGTTACATTGGCACCCGAAACTGGAAATTTATATAAAAGGGGAAAAAGTGGAGCTTGAGGACGGAATAGGCTTGGGGGTAGTGGAGAAACCGATGCATACTCATACAGAGGATTATCGCGAAGGGGTTGTACATATGGAATTTTCCGGACGGGTTACGGCCGAGCAGACGAGATTGGGAAACTTCTTTGACATCTGGGGTAAGAAATTCAGTTCCAGCCAATTATTTGACAGGGTAAACGGGGATGAAGGTGTGGTGCGGATGAAAGTTAACGGCATAGAGAATACCGAGTATGAAAATTATGAGATGAAGGACACAGACAGAATTGAAATCAGGTTTGAATAGAAACGACTTGGTTATTCCGGAGTATGTTCGTTGCTGACCGCGGGACCGTCGATGGGGACAAATCTTGTGACAGAATCTGTCTGGGAGAGGATTTCTGCAAATATAATGGTAGGTTCGTAGTCTTCTTCCTTTTCTACATCCAAATTGACGACCAGATCTCCCAGGGAGGCCGTTACGTATTGCCAGGTTTCTTCCGACGATTCGTTTGCCGTTTGATCCACCTCCCAGCCGGCTTGCTGGAAAGCCCGGATATACCAATTCATGACGAAGGATACACTGTGGCTGGTTTTCCAATTTGCTGCAAAGACGGGATTGGTTGTCCCGTCGGTAGTGACTCTGGAGTCCAACAATACGGAATTAGGTATTTGGGGTATTTGGGGGAAACCCGAAACCAGTCGGGGGTGAGAAAGACCGCTGAATTTCTGGATAAAATAGATCGAACCGGCCGCGACCAGTAAAAAAAGAACCAGGGAGATAAGCAGGTTGGATGTTTTCATTGCTGTGGGATTAATTTTGCACAAAAAACCAGAATTTGGCCACACCGGTTTCGAAATTGGGATTGACAACGGTGTAGTTGCAGGCTGATTTACAGGAGGAGTTGCCGCCACGAGCGGCTGTGTTTCTGGCGGCGAGCGAGTGCCAGCCGTTGGGTAGCTGGGTAGTATCTATGGTGACTGTGAAATCCTGACCGACCGGCGGATTGGCGAAAGTCTTGGGCCAACCGGGGGGGTTATTGGGCAGAGAGGGTTCGGCATTCCAGGGGCCGACTGCCGGGATAAAGTGGCTCCTATCCAGAAATACCTCCAGCTTTTGGGACTGGCCTTTTGAGGCGGCAATTTTAAGGGTCATTGTTCCACTCACCGGAGCGGTGGGGATACCGTTTATCCTGACGTTCTGATAATCAAAGTTGGTGTACCAGCTCTTGCCGATGATGCAGGCCTTGTTGTTGGCCGGATCTCCGATACAGGAAGGAAATTCTCCTCCGCTGCAGTTGGGCGGAGTGCATTTGACGGCAAAGGGAATCTCGGAAGAAGTAGTCCAGGTCTGGCCGTCGGCGGTGTTTTGGACGACTCTCAATCTGAGATGGCGCCAGCCGGCAGGCCAACCGCCGGTGTCCAGGGAGACATTCACATTCCAGGCGCAGTTTGACGGGGTGGGGGCGTTGTACGGGCATTCGAGATTTAAAGGAAGAGTCTTGATGACATTTCCGGGGGCCAAATGGAACGCAAATTTGTTGGCAGTACTGGGATTATTGTGGAGCATAATCCGGCAGGGAGTAGACAGGACCCCGGTTATTGCCTGGCCTATCGGCCAGAAGCACAGAAGATGCTCGTGACCGAAGCCGAAAAATTCATCAATAGCGGGATTTCCGGTTTGGGGATTCCACCAAGCTTGGATTTCGATCGGAATTTCCTTGACCGAAGTCCCCGGTACCAGATTGAAACTGTCGCCGAACAGATCCCGATAGGGGGCAGTACCCGGGGGAGGCGGAGGGGGAGGCGTGGGTGTAGGTCCTGAAGGGGTAGGAGAAATCCTGGGTGTGGATGTAGGGACCCTGGATGGTGTGGGTGATCTGGCGGGAGTAACTGACGGTGACGGTCCTGCTGATTGGCCGTAATGGTTGAACCAGATTGTGTAGTCGACTCCGTCCACCCGGCCGCTCCTATTGAAATCACCATCTGCAGGACCGTTACCGGTACTGGTTCCGTAATGGTTGAACCAGATTGTGTAGTCGACTCCGTCCACACGGCCGTCACCGTTGGCGTCCCCTAGTAAACTTGATGGCGGATTAGTCGGGGCGCGGGTGGGAGTAGTTTGCGCAGAATCATTATTATAGGAATCGGAGTTGGCCCACCAGATAAAAACTGCCGAACCCGGAAAGTCAGCCCGGATTTTATCCAAGTTGGCGAAATTGTGTATGATTGAGGCGTTCGAATCAGTTAAAGTACCCGTACCGGCGGCTACCCAGTAGTAATCCGAGTTTGGCTGACGGCCGGCTCCCTGGACCAAGGTGGAACCGATCAGAAACGGGGAGGACGCGGGAATGTTTCCGGAACCCGTGTTAAGAGAGATAAAGGGACTTCCGTCGAGGCTGATTTTGACGGTTGTTGCTGTCCAGGCGGCAATGATGGTTTTGAAAGCCCCGGAAGCAAAGGTTTGGGTAGGTGAGGCGGCAGTACCACCAATGGTGTTTTTTCGCCTGGTGAGACGGAATTTGTCCGTACCTACATCGTAATAGACAAACAGATCACTGGTGTTGGAAGCACTCATATCCCAGATAATGGGGTCAGGGGAGAGGGAAGTGGTTGAGGCAAAACCGACTTTGAGGCGGACGGCTACCCAACCAGAAGTAGGATTGAGTAGATTTTGGGGAAGTTGGATTCGGGAAGAGCTGGTCCGGGTAACAGCGGCACTTGAGTCGGAATTGTAAGTGACACCAAAGGTCGATAGTTGGCCGGGAGCCTGGGCGCGGGCGGAAGGAAGGAAGACAAAAATCGCTAGCCCGGCAGGTATAAGAAATTTTAAGAAAAATACGGGGTCCCGGAACATTCAGATATTATGAGGAAATCGGGCGGAGAATGCAAAGCCCGATATTTTGAGAGTCTTTAGCTGTAAAAGGGGAGAATAGGGTTAGAAATTAGGGAGGTTTATTGCCTCAAAGGCGGGGGTTTGAAGTCAGCGTATTCGGGGGTAGGAGGGATATATGATTTGAATTCGATTATCACACACCCGGTGTGTGATGTTTGAATATTGAGGGGGGAGATTTTGAAGTTCAGGCTGTAAAATGGGGGGATGGGATTGGAAATTGGGACTGGGAGGCCGTAGTCCAACAATTTATCCCGTTCACCTTCAAACTGTACTTACCGCCACTTCGAAAAGCGAGAATAATAATTGAGAGAAATAACTGGGGACAGATAAGAAAAGCCCGTGTACCGTACGTCAAAACTCACCAGGTTAAGTTTAGTTAGAAGGTCAAGAATATCTTTTTATTCTGCGAATCAATCCGTGCAGACGTTCCGTAAGGGACTGGAATCTGTGGTTCAGTATGGCCAAAGTCTAAGTTTTGGATAACTGGTATTGACCTGTTGTATTTTCTGACAGTATCTATTATGGATTCTCCTTGTTCTTTTCGGTATTTTTCTTTTTCTTCTTTATTGTTTTGTTTATCAAACTCCCAAGCTTTTGGCCTACCAACTAGAATCGCTTTTATTCTCTCAAGTATTCCTCTTTCGCCTAATGCTCGATAGACTCGACACACGTAGCTAGCGGGAGGAATTTCTTCAGAAGTTTCAGTAAGTAGAATTACGTTCGAAAAATCTTCTAGTGATGGGATATCTACCCCATGTCGAAGTAGCTCGTCGATTGACTCCATACAACCCCCCCAAGAAATACCCTCTGCGCTATTATTACCATCCCAAATCCATCCTTCGTTGGGTTCGTATAGTCTATGTTTTGTTAGATTTTCTGTATTACTCCAATCTAGGCCGATATCGCTATATTTATCACTTGCTTCTATTTCAGTTTCTCCTTGTTCGAACAATGCAAGTTTCAAGTACTTGACTGTGTATTCGTTCATGCTTCCTTGTTCAGCGAATTGAGTAAACAATGCCCCTCCATAGAAAGACGGTATGCCATTTAGCCATAAGAAATTTAGAAAGTGTGTATTATCGCTAAATCCGAAAAATGGTTTGGGGTTACTTACAAACGGCTCTGGAGGTAGATTTTTTATGTAGGTTATCTGGTCGTCCCCACCAAGTGAGGAAATTACTGCTTTGATTTCTTGATTTTCATAAGCATCAATCAAGTCTTTAGACCGCTCCTCTTTAGAAGCTCCAACTTTTTTAGTAGCGGGAAATTCAACCGGTTCAAGCTCAAACATCTCTTTCAGCCGCTTTAGACCAAGCTCATAGACCTGTGGCCATTTACCAGGAGCAGCAAAAGATGGAGATAAAATTGCAACCTTGTCTCCTTTCTTCAATTTAGTCAGGGATTTCATAGTATTTATTATATAAAATAAGAGGGTGCTTTTGCTAGGCCATGTATAGGTCACATACTTTTGGGACAGACGCCTCTTTGTGACAAGTATTGATAAGGGGTTAATAGGCCCAGTATCATGCACCCGGTGTGTGATGTTTGAATATTGAGGGGGGAGATTTTGAAGTTCAGGCTGTAAAATGGGGGGATGGGATTGGAAATTGGGATTGTGGGACTACCGAATGTGGGTAAAAGTACCCTTTTTA
>MEXE01000017.1:5698-41252 GCA_001775555.1 Candidatus Amesbacteria bacterium RBG_19FT_COMBO_48_16
GATGCTATAGGTCTTTTATACAAACCTATAGATATTTAAGTATGTCTAGTTACAAGTTGGAAACATTTAAAGTTGGCACTGTTCATAATCCAATTGGAAAAAGCTTGGGATTAATCCAAAAACAATATGAATTAGTAACCATTCAATTTCCTTTCAGGCTAGGTGCAATGACCTTGGATGCTTCAAGAATTGCTCCCAACAATAGTTTAGTTTTTGAAGCTGGTCAAATAAGTTTTTCGGTAGACATATGCAAAGTAATTGTGGTTAAGGTTAGGGATGATGAGAAAATAGTAATTTCGAAAAGGACATCAAGACCAAGCTTGGTTACACACACTGTCAAGATTATGCAAGCAGCCTTAAATGTAAAAAATGGTTTTGATGTTGATATTGATGATAAATTGGATCTTCGTCACACTGGTTTGGGATCAAGTGGGTCAATTATTGCCGGAACAGCAGCAGCTATAAATGAAATATACGGAAAACCGATAAACAACTTAGATCTCGCGCAATATTGTATTCACAATTACGGTGAAGAAATAGAAGGAGAATCAGAAACACTTGCGGTTGTGCAAAGTGTTGGAGGTTCATCGATATGTGGATTTATAGATGGAGGACTGGTTATTGTAACTGGTAAGGCAACCCCAATTTTTTCATGTAATTTAGATCAGAAATTAGTGGTTTCTATTGGTATACCAAAAGATTATGTTCCAAGAGATGCTAAGGCAATGATGCAAGCGGAATTGGAAAACATGGAAGGATTTGAGAATACTGGTAAAAACCATGCACCTGAAATTGCATATAGGCTTGTGCATGAAGTATTACCAGGATTAGTTAACGGTGACCTAAAACCTTGTAAGAAGCTCATTTTTGATTATAGATGGGATATGGGTAGCATTAAGAGTTGCTCGTTTGTTTATCCGAGAATGATCGAGATAGCTGAAAATTTACGAGATTTTAAGGATGACGAAAGAATACAGATTATTGCACCATCATCGGTTGGTCCTGCATTTTTTGCTTTGAGTTATTGTTCGGATTACGTTAAAGATCGGTTTAACAAGCTAGGATTAAAAACAATTGAAGCCAAAATTCACAATTCAAGTTATACCCGAGTTAATTATTTATAAAGTTTTATTATTGCAATGATATTTTTTGTTGGTCAGCATGGCTCTGGTAAAAATACTGTCGCGGAGATTCTTCAAAAGGATTTTAGAATTCTTCATGTAGATATAAGCTTGGCATTAAATGAAGATAAGGCTATTAAAGCTCCAGCAATGAATACTTCAGAATGGGTTAACCATGTTGTAACTACACACGGTCTGGGGTATTTTGCGGAAGTAGCAAAAGACGCCACCTTAGTGATTACAGAAAAATCGATTAGGCAAGAACAGCGGAATGAAGAAATTATTTTTACCGGATGCAGAAGTCCAGATATCATGTATCCGATTAGAGACATGGTGGTTTCAAGACCAGATATATTTTCTGAACACCTTAACTCTCTCAGGGTAGTAAGAATTTTTGCTCCAAGGGAAATACTAGTCAAAAGAATACTTCAACGAGATTTTGGCGTGTCTATGCAGACAATTGATAATATGCTGGCTGGGGATATGAAACACGGACTCGATAAATTATTTGATATAGCAGACACTACAATTATAAACACGGGGAGTCTTGCAGATCTAAGAAATTCAGTTCATATAATGGCTGAAAATAACTTTGGACTAAAACTAAAACCAATAATTGATTACGAAAATAGAGAAGGCCACCGCGTTTTAAAAGAAAGATAATATGAAAAAATTATCAGTATTTATTGCTTCATTCGATGGAATTTTAACTAGACATTCTGGCGTGGGTAGTGCAACCATAGCTTATATCAGAACTATACCTGAAATAAGAAAGGCGCTTTTGTTAAACAGAAGTATAGATTTAACCTTCTATGCGCTTACAAATAAATATGATGCTAGCGCCTGGAGTCGAAACTTAGAAATTGAAAAGGAAGTGAGAGACATTTGTCATTCAACGGGAGGCAAATTATTAACTTGTCTAAATAACAGTTCAGGAGATACACATTTTGGAAATATCCAAAACTGGACTTGTGTATCTGCATCTGCGGCCACCCAAGCTGTGCAAGTGCTGGAAAATAACGAATTTGATTATTGTATTTTTATGGCTCACGATACTCCATATGCGATGGCACCAATATATTTAGTAAAACAGAATTTTACAAAAACAAAAATAATAGGTACCTTTACCCCACACGGAACATCTTTAATTCACGAAAAAGGAGAATACAATCTTGACCGAATTAAATGGGAAAGTGAAGCTTTTCAAGAATTTAATAAAAATTCGAACCTTTTTGTATGTCACATAAGCAATTTCATGAAAAATCATTTACATATCGACTATGGTGTTAATCAAGAATCACTACTCCCAATGCTCAATGGTATAGATTTTAAAGAACTAATTAAATATAAAAAACAAAATATAGTTAAAATTTTTAATAAATATAATATCCCAACGAATAAACCTTTAATTGTGACTTATGGAAGAGGAGCTTCATATAAAGGTTATGATATTTTTATAGAGGCTGTAAAAAAGTTAAAGTTACCGTTCCACTATGTTTTACAAGCTGTTCCGTATAACCCAATCGACGACATTGAATTGAAATTAAAAGATGCAACCAATGGAATGAATAATATAACCACGATATTTGAATGGTCGTTCGATTTACCCAGAATGTTACTTCAATGGGACAAAACATTTTTAACTTGCCTTCTATCAAGACGTGAACCGGGAGCATTAATACCGGCGGAAATTAGATATAACGCAAAATCGCTTTGTCTGGTATCTGACCAAGATGGATTACCTTGCCAAGTAACAGATGGGGTTGATGGATTTATTACAGAAATTGACTCATATGAAAAGGTCGCTGACAAAATTAAGCATATTTATCAATTACCCAAGGATAAACAGGAGTTAATAAAAAGAACAGGTCTAAATCTAATTAAAGAAAATTACAATATGCGTAATAATTTTTCTGCTTCATTTAACAACTTAGTGAATAATCTTATATAGCATGAACACTAGTTTTAATAAAATATTAGTTGTTTTTGATGGATTACCTGGATCTGGAAAAACAACCACGGTGGATTGGCTAAGTAGTGAATACCACGGATTGGCAATACCAGAAGTTCCTGAACACAACCTATCAAAACCATTTACCGAAGAGTATTTTATCAATTGTGAAGAAATAAAGATAGGCAGATTTATTAATTCAAAACATGAGTTTAACTTTATGGATAGAAGTCCCATTTCAATTGTGGCTCATGACTATGGTTGCTTTAAACTTGGATATGAAAATGATAATTATCAACTAAATAAATGGTTTCAAACCCAAATTACCAAAATCAATTTAAAGAACACACTCTTTGTTTATCCTAGAATTTCAAATGTAAAATTATGCAACCTAAGAAAGTGGGGAGAAAATCTTGAAAAGCTACCCAAGGAATTTAAAACTATTCAAGGAGCAAGATTGTGGACTGAGGATAAATTTTTGGAGATAGTGAAAGTCTTCTATGACGACTTTTATGGTAATATTAGAAATAAATTAGTTATTGACTGTGATATGATTTCACTAGAAAAGATGTTTAGTTTAATAAAGCACAAAATCGATTCAACATGACTGAAAAAGAAGTAAGCTACAAAATATTAAGGTTTAATAAATTACTCTCGTTTCTCAAGGATATTTCCGGAAATGTTTACAAGACAAACAATATTACATTCCAATATTTTGAAAGTGATTTGGTGCCTCATTTTTACGCCAGATTGGAAAATATAGTTGATTTAGACACCAAGTCAGAGAAAAAGCTTTTAACTTTCAAGTATGGTTTTAAGACCGTTGGGGGTGTAAATATCAGGAAGGAGAAGACCACACCCATCAGTGACCCAAAATTCTATATAGAATTGTTCAAGTTCTTAGGATTAAAAAGAAAGGGTTCAAAACACAAGCTCCAGTATAGATTTAATATTGCTAAGGTAGATATTACGGTAAATAAGTGGAAAGAAATGTCACCAAGGATAGAAGTAGAGGCTAATTCAGTAAAAAATATAAAATCCTTTGTAAACCAGATAAAAGACTTTGTAGAATTGGAAAATAAATAAAATAATTAGTCCTTTTTAGAAGTCCTTAATAATAAATCACCTAAAACTGGACTAATCTGAGATATTGTCTTCTCCTGTAAGTTTTTCTTATCAATATCAATTGGTAATTTATCAGCTTCATCTTTACCGGTTAATGACAATTGAAACCTAGGTGCAATTTTATCTAAAGCCCAAACAAACCGAGATTCTTCAGAAACTCTTTCTTCATACTCCTCCCACAGTGTGATCAATTCTTCAGAAATTGAAGTTGGCAGTAAAGAAAACAACTTGTTTGCAGATTTTCTTTCACGATTTTCCTTTTGATTTTTATCCACCGCACCAACTCCATATACATCTCCGGAATAAATTTCTACCAGGTCGTGAACCAAAGCAATTTTTATGGATTTAAGAAGATCAAATTTTTTCTCGTATAAATAACTATACATCCAAACAAACATGACAAGATGCCAAGTATGTTCGGCATCACTCTCTCTTCTGCCGCCGCTTTTTATAACAGACAATCTTTTTATTGATTTAAAGTCATTAATTACTTTTAAAAACTCGTAAATCTGATCCGAAGTATGTAATTTATTCATTATTCAATCTAGATCAACTTTTGTTTCAGAATCAATAAGATGGAGCACTTCAATAAGTTCATCTTTATAATAACTCATTTTATTAACATAATTAATATCGCTAAGCAAGCCCATCTTGATAATAGATGAAAAGATTGGATCTATGTCTTGAATTCTAACAGAGAACTCTTTTGAATCCATTAACGTGTTTTTTGGTAAAATTCCCGCTGATATGTATTTTGAACCCAACTTTGGCGAGACACTCAGAGAAAAGCGCGTACTAAAGATATCTTTATCTCCTCTGATTCTATTAGGATTACCAGAAAGTGAAAAATATACAGGAAGGTCCGTCTCTTTTAGACATTCTTTAGCTAATGGGGGAAAATCATTAAGCCTAGGGCAAATTTCAACGGGAGGCTGGATCCCTCTACTATTTGCTAGATTTTTATGCCAAATTATGTTTTGTGGTTTCATTTGATCTTCATCAAGTTGTATTTTCCCTTCTTTCCAATGAATCATACTCGTTGCGAACTTTATTCCCAATCTGTCGCAAATGCGATGAATAATTGTTTCAGGACAAAGTCTCAATTCAGTGCTGTCAACAATTAAATATGGCAATCGTTGAGTATCGAGGTATTCAACCTCTGTATGGAGAGATTTCCAATCAGACGCTTCAGATGTAAAGTTTTGTCGGCTAAAGCTCAATATTTCTCCAAGAGTGGAATATTCTTGCACCCAAGCTGTTTCCTTTATAAAGATATCCCAATCGGTATATCCTTTACGTCTTGCATAATAATTTAGCAATTGATGTTGCAGATCAAGATTTGGTTGATCCAACGGAATAGAACTTACATTTTTAATTCCCTCACCTTCCAATAGTTGAATAACCTTTTGATCACTTGAAACCTTAGAAAGGTTCCATTGTTCGACTTTTGTATCCCTTGCTATCATGTCTAGGATATATTTTTGGGTTGACACCTTGGCCTTAATTGGAATTGACTGAATAATTTTATTGATTCTTGATTCCATGGAAAGCAAAGGATTACGGATTAGGAATAATATCGGTTCTGTCACAAGTGAGAACAGTCTTTTGTATTCTTCATTTGTGTTAAGCCAATATGACATTTCTTTGACAACAACCTTGTTTTTATTGTTACTATCACTTTCCAAACTATCTAAAATACCTTTGTAACCCAAATCAGACTCAAATCCGTCTTGGACTGGACGCATAAATGGTTCATTAACTTTAAAGTTCACGGAAGGACTCATTGCCAGTGAGGATTCTAATAGTGTGGAACCAGTTCTAGGAGGAGCTATTATCATTAACAATTCAAGGTTTCCAGAATCAACCAACTGTTTAACTTTTTCGAAATACATAAATCCTTTACATTATTATCTTAGACTTATAGTATATCACATTTTGGTATAAAGACATCGTGGCTCAAGTATAAAAAACGAAAAAATGTAGACTAAGATGGTAAAATAGCCATATTCTCTGAGCATGACCGAAAAATTGTTGTCTGGTAAGCAAATCGCTTTAGAAACCCATAATTCTTCAAGACATGATGGAGGGGTTGCTCTCTATTTACCAGATCAAGACAAAGTGGTGGCTATTCAAGCCGAACGCATAGATAGAAAAAAACATAGCGGAGATTCAAACGCTGCTTATCAATATGCAAAATCGCTTTATGAATCTCAGGGTTACATATTTGGTACTGAGACAGATAAATTCGACCCCAACCTTCAAAAGGAACAACCTATCCATCATCATTTAGCTCATGCAGCCAGTGCTTTTTACCCATCTGGATTTGAATCGGCAGCCGTATTGGTGGTTGACGGTCAGGGAGCATATAAAGACGGAGCTTATAACTCCACTACCATATGGAAAGGCAGTGATCGACAGTTAGAACTGGTTGAAATGAATCCTGAACCAGATTTTTCTACACAATCAATTGGTCAATTTTATTCGGCTATAACTTACTTTTTAGGTTTAGGATATCTTGAAGAGGGTAAAACCATGGGTTTGGCTCCATATGGTAAAAGTTCTGACACGTATCGTTGGTTAAAACAATATGTAAAAACCTCATCTGATGGAAGTTATGAAATAGTTCCTGGTTTTACAAAAGCTTTATTTTGGGCTTCAAGTATGAACCGTACCGCTTGGGGTGAAAAAACACTACTAGAAAGCCGAATGTTAGATGAAGTTAATGGTTATTTGGGGGAATCGAGAAAAAAGGAAGAGCCTTTGACTCAGAAATTTATTGATTTGGCATGGGCAAGTCAGGCCGTGTTTGAAGATGTCATTGTAGGGCTTGTAGGAAGAGCTAAGGCATTAACTGGAGAAGATCATCTTTGTATGAGTGGCGGAGTCGCTTTAAACAGCGTAGCTAATATGAAAGTTGTGGAAGCCGGAGTATTCAGCAAAATTTTCTTTCAGGCTGCTGCTGGAGATGAAGGTCAGGCCTTGGGAAAGCTTATGTATAGATTACATTCTGAGTATCAATTGCCCAGAACATTTACAATGAAAAATGCATATTTAGGTCCTGAATATGAGAATCAAATGACGGTGGATGCACTCAATAGACATAAGGATAGCTTACAGTGGACAAAATTAGAGAGAGAAGACTTGTATGAAAAAACTGCAACATCAATTTCTGAAGGTAAAATTATTGGATGGTTCCAAGGCAGATCCGAAATTGGACCGAGAGCACTTGGTAACAGAAGTATTCTTGCCGATCCTAGGCGTCCTGACATGCGAGATCATATAAACTTCAAGGTAAAACATCGTGAATGGTTTAGACCACTTGCTCCTAGTGCAATCCTAGATCGAGCAGATGAATTTTTCGATTTAAGAGCGGAAAGTCCGTTTATGATAGTTGTATGTAACGTCAAACCAGACAAGAGAGCTTTAATACCCGCAGTGACACACATTGACGGGACAGCCAGAATACAAACAGTAACCCGAGAGGAAAATGAAAAATATTATGATGTGATAAAGAAATTTGGCGAACTTACTGGAGTTCCTTTGCTTCTCAATACCTCCTTTAATGATGCGGGAAAACCTATTGTGGAAACTCCCGAAGATGCGATTGCTGCCTTTTTAGGCATGAATTTAGATTATCTGGTTATTGGAGATTATTTCATAAATAAAAAATCTGCTTTAATATAAAATTAAAATCTGACATGAAAACATTGGGAGTTATCGGCGGACTAGGACCACAAACTACAGCGGATTTATATAGAAGAATTGGTGAGCTTGTTGATGTAAGTAAAACTGGTCAAAGACCACATATCATCATTGATAGCATACCCATTACTACATATCTGGAAAATGAAAACATCATTCATGAAAGAGAGTTCGAGCCTGTTTTACCGTATTTAATAAATGCAGCAATAAACTTAGAAAAATCTGGCGCAGATTTTATTGTGCTTGCTTGCAATTCTTTACATATATTTACTAAAGAAATTACTGAGGCTATTAATGTGCCTTTTGTAAGTATTACTGATACTGTAGTACAAACCGTGCTTGAAAAGGGCTATAAAAAAGTAGGGCTTTTGGGAACAATAAGAACGAACTCGTCAAAAATGTATGATATACCACTCAAAAAGCAAGGTGTCGATCTTTATAAACTTGATGTCGAAAGACAGAAGGAATTAAACAAAACAATTATTAGGTTAATTAATAATACCTATGATCAAAGTGATAGCATAATATTTCACGACGCTGTCTCTAAATTGTTTGATAATGGAGTGGAGGGTGTAATATTAGCCTGTACAGATCTTCACTTGCTAATGAATGTGACAGATAATTTTGAAATTATTGATGCGATGGAAGTACTGGCTCAACGTTCGGCGAAAATAATACAGAATGGATAGACATATGTGTGATAGTAACAATTGTGATTAGGGAAAGATTATTAGAGATTTAGTTGATAAAATAGGAATTTATGGAGATTGGAATTGTGGGGTTGCCGAATGTGGGTAAAAGTACCCTTTTTAATGCTTTGCTGAAGCGGCAGGTGGCATTAGTGGCCAACTATCCTTTTGCGACGATCGAGCCGAATACGGGGGTAGTACCGGTGCCGGATGGGAGACTGGATAAACTGGCAGAAGTAGTTAAAGAATCGGAGAAAATGAATGAATTACCGCCGAAAGTCTATGCGACGGTAAAGTTTGTGGATATTGCCGGGCTGGTAAAGGGTGCGTCCCAGGGAGAGGGACTGGGAAATAAATTTTTGGCACACATCAGGGAAGTGGATGCAATAGCCCATGTGCTTAGGGACTTTACGGATGAAAATGTGATCCGGGCGGGAGCTGCTGATCCGCAATCGGATTTTGAAGTAGTGGAAGCGGAATTACTTTTAGCTGATTTGCAGACGGCAGAAAGAGTGCAGGACACAAAAGATAATATTATTAAAAACCTGGCTGTAAAAATTGCCCTGGACCTGCAAAAAGGAATACCGGTGAGAGATCAGAGTTTTACTGATGAGGAACTAAAATTAGTTAAACAAATGGCCTTTATGACTGCAAAACCGGTGATAATTGTCCTTAACGTTGATGAGAAATTTATAAATAACGCCTCCGCGGGGGAGTTACCAATAGTGAGAATTTCTGCCAAGATGGAAATCGAACTGGCTGAGTTGGTCGAGGAAGAACAAAAAGCATACTTGCAGGATTTAGGCGTGACGGAGAGCGGGCTTCAGAGGTTAATAAGAAAGGCATTCGATATTTTAGGTTTACAAACATTTTTGACTGCCGGTGTGAAGGAAGTACGGGCGTGGACGATAAAGAAAGGAACAAAGGCTCCTCACGCCGCAGGGGTGATCCATACCGACTTTGAAAAGCACTTTATAAAGGCGGATGTAGTTGAATATGAGCAATTTGTGTCTGCGGGGGGATGGAATAATGCCAGGCAGGCGGGTAAGGTCCGGACTGAGGGAAGGGAGTATGTGATGAGGGAAAACGACGTAGTGGAGTTTAAGGTAGGGGTATAATCGGGGCGTGGCGGAACATGAAGTAGCGGTGGGCGAGGATGCCACAGGTGGAAAGTTATGAATGCTGAGCTGAAGCGCCAAAACAGTGTCGGGAGTTTAAATGATGGGGGTGGTTAGGAGGCGAAATATTTGGTATACTGGCGGACATGAATAAATATGACCTGACTGTGGCCTTTCGTCCGGCGGCGGACGGTGAAGCAAATACGGAAAAGCTGGAGGAAAAACTGGAAAAGACAGTGGCAGTACTGGGAGGGAAAACGGGGAAGATGACCGAGATGGGCAGAAAACAACTGGCATATAAGATAGACAATCTGGCGGAAGCAACTTTTTTAAATTGGACGCTTGAACTGCCGGGAGAAGCCGTGGTACAATTGGAAAAGAAGTTAACAATAGACCGAGATATAATACGGCATTTATTAGTAAAAGGGACCTGAAGGAATGGCAACGAGATCACTGAACAAAGTAATGCTCATCGGGAACCTGACCCGGGATCCGGAATTGCGGTATACACCCCAGGGGACTGCTGTATGCACTATCGGGATGGCGACGAACAGGACCTGGGTGACGGAGAGCGGGGAGAAAAGAGAGGAAACCGAGTTTCACAGAATTGTAGCCTGGAATAAACTGGCAGAGTTGTGCTCGCAACTGCTGTTTAAAGGCCGGAGAGTATATGTGGAAGGAAGACTGAAAACCCGCCAATGGACGGCTCCGGACGGCACTCAAAGACAGGCGACCGAAATTGTGATAGAGGACATGCTGGTATTGGATTCACGCAGGCAGGGTGAGGATGTGGTGTTTGATGATCAGGCGGGACAGGCAGTGGGAGCGGTACCGGCAGCCCAGCCTGTACAGGCGGCCCCGGCGGACGAAGTTGCCCCGGAAGTAATGGCGGAAGAACCACAGGCAGCGACAACTAAACCTATAAAGTCCAGACCTAAGTCTAAGTCCAAAAAAGAAGAGGAAAAGGTTGAGGAAACGGCTGAAGAAGTGGCTGAGGACATTCCTTTTTAATTAACGGTTTATAGTGTGGAGTTTTTGTAAAGATGCTGCCGGTTAAGAGAAAGATCAGAGTACCGAAGAATTGCCAATTTTGTAAAGAGAGGGTAAGGCTGCATTTTACAGAAGTAGCTACCCTGTCCCGATATATTTCGGACAGAGGCAGAATTATCGGCCGGGACAGAAGCGGGGTGTGTGCGAAGCACCAGCGGGGATTGTCAATTGCAGTGAAACGAGCCAGGCATTTGGCACTGCTGCCTTTTGTATCCGGATTGTAAGGCTTGCGGCCAGTAAAATTATGAATCCAAGAAAACTGTTGGTTGTCGGGACGCTAGTAATAGCAGCTGGTTACGTGGGTTTTTTGCTAGGCAAACAACAACTGGCGTTTGAGTACAAGAATTGGAAACCGGCGTTAATTGTAAACCGGTCACCCAGGTTGGATCAGGCGGCGGCGGAAGTTGATTTTTCCCTGTTTTGGACGGTTTGGGACAAGGTGTCTGGAGTTTATGTGGACAAAAGGGACCTGGATGCAAAAAAGATGGTGGATGGAGCGATATCCGGAATGGTGGCGGCCATCGGAGATCCGTATACGGCGTATTTGCCCATGCAGAAGAATAAAGAATCCAAAGAGGATCTGGGCGGAGAGTTTGAGGGAGTGGGAATACAACTGGGATTTAAAGCCCAGAATCTGGCGGTGGTGGCACCCTTGGACGGCACGCCGGCACAGAGAGCGGGTATCAGGGCGGGAGACCTGATTGTGTTGATAAAGGATGATAAAAGGGGAGTAAATAGGAGTACGGAAGGGATGGCGTTGGCTGAAGCGGTACAGTTGATCCGGGGACCGGGGCAATCAAAAGTGAAATTGACGATCGTCAGGGAGGGAGTGGACGAACCGTTTGAGGTAGAGCTGGTCCGGGAGACAATTTTGGTCAAAAGCGTCCTGGTCGAGTACAAAGAAAAAGCGGCCTGGGTCAAGCTGAGCAGATTTGGAGATAAAACCCGGGAGGAGTGGGGAGAAGCGGTTAACCAACTTGCGAGCTTGCCTGAAAGTGAGTTGAAGGGAGTGATATTGGATTTGAGGAATAACCCGGGAGGGTATTTGGAAATGGCGACTTATATTGCCGGTGAGTTTTTGCCGGCGGGGAAAAATGTGGTCACGCAGCAGTATGGTGACGGCTCAAAATTGGAAAGTGCGGTGGACAGAAACGGCCGGTTACTGAAAGTGAAACTGGTGGTTCTGGTCAATCAGGGAAGCGCTTCGGCTGCGGAGATTTTGGCCGGGGCGTTGCAGGATTATAAGCGGGCAAAGGTGGTAGGGGAAACGTCATTTGGAAAAGGAAGCGTGCAACAACCGGAAGACTTTCCGGACGGGTCGGGAGTGCATATCACGGTAGCCAAGTGGCTGCGCCCATCGGGCGAGTGGATAGACAAAGTCGGGGTTACCCCCGATGTGGTAGTGGAGATGCCGGAGGGGAAAGACGACACGTCTGATCCGCAGCTGGAGAAGGCGATGGAAATGTTGAGATGAGATACTAATTGATCTTATTGGACTAAACTACTAATATATTCACTGACATGATCAAAATGAGGAAATATTTGCTGTGGGGGGCCGGGGTGCTTTTGGTTTTGGGAGCGATGACCGGAGGTGCGGTTTCAGACCGGTTGTTCGGGTACCGGATTTTGGATAAGTGGCTGCCCAGGGAGAGTGCTCAGAGCGCCGTACTTAATAATCAAAAGGTGCTCTATGAAGAAAATGTGGTGATTGAGGTGGCCGAGAAAGTAAGTCCGTCGGTGGTGACTGTCGGGATCAAGAAAACCCAGATTTTACGCCAGCCGCAGTTTAATGACTTTTTTTCGGATCCGTTCGGGTGGTTCCGGTCGCCTTCAGACGGACAAACTCAGGAAAGAAATATCGAACAGGATATTGGGTCGGGATTTGTAATCAGCCGGGACGGTTTGATAGTGACCAACAAACATGTAGTGGGAGACAGTGAGGCCGGATACAGGGTGATTACCAAGGACGATAAGACGTACGAGGTGGAGAAAATATACCGGGATCCGGCTAATGATTTGGCTATTTTGAAAATAAATGCGGACGAGTTGCAGCCAGTGGAGATGGGGGATTCAAGCAAACTGAAAGTAGGCCAGTTCGTAATTGCCATCGGGACAGCGCTGGGCGAGTTTCGGCATACCGTGACTACGGGTGTGGTATCAGGACTGGGGAGAGGAATAACTGCGGGAAGTCCGTTTGAAGCGGTGGCGGAGAGGCTGGATAACGTAATTCAGACGGATGCGGCGATTAACCCCGGTAATTCGGGGGGACCGCTACTTAACTCCGCCGGTCAGGTAATCGGTGTGAACACGGCGATTTCGCAAGAGGGGCAGAATATCGGTTTTGCCCTGCCCATAAATATTGTCATGGAAGCAATCGATAACTTTAATCAAACAGGGCAATTTAACCGTCCTTATCTGGGGGTAAGGTACCGGATGATAGACCAGAAAACGGCGATAATGAATGAGGTACCCCAGGGAGCTTTTGTTCAGGAAGTGATTACCGAAACACCTGCCGGCAAGGGAGGGGTGGAGGAGGGCGATATTATTATCCGGCTGGGAGGGGAAAAAGTGACAGGAGACGATACCGGGCTGGCCAAGCTGATTTCAAAGCATAAAGTCGGGGATAAGATTGAAGTGGTGGTATGGCGGGAGGGGGAGGAGAAGACATTGACTGTGACATTGGAAGAGGCGAAATAATCAGTTGTTATCTCTGAGTTTGAGGATAGGATTTTGGCCGGAGCTGTGTAGCATTCTACAAATATGGGCGTTAGCTACGGCGTCGTAGCAAAATGATGAAACCTTTCCGCATGAGGGGCAGCTAATCGTATATATACCAAGTGCTTTAATAGTTTCGGGATGGTCTAAATTTACTTCAGGGAGGCGTAAGAGAGTGAATAGAATTATTTTTTCCATCGGTGGCTGGATTTTAGGACAGATTTTGGGTAAAATCAAGGCATGAAGGCGGATATACATCCTCAGTACTACCAGGCGAAAGTGACGTGTGTCTGCGGGAATACGTTTACCATAGGTTCTACTAAGCCGGAAATTAAGGTGGAAATTTGCTCAGCCTGCCATCCGTTTTTCACTGGGGAAATGAAGTTTGTGGATGCTTTGGGGAGAGTCGAGAGATTTACCCAAAAGATGGGAGCTACCGCCGGAAAAGCGGTAATATCCAAAAAGGCCAGGAAGCAATTAAAGAAGAAACAGGAGGAAGAGGAAGAAGCGGCCAGGCCGAAGAGCCTGAAAGAGATGTTTGATAGGGTAAGAGCGAAGGATTAATTTGAGTAACAGCATGGATCATTCAAGACGATACCTGGAGGAGGAGAGAAAAAAGCTGGAGGCGGAGATGGAGAAAGTGCAGAAATTACTGGGGACGGATCTGGATTCGGAGGCGAAAAGCGAGCTGGCAAAATTAGAAAGCCAAAAACAACAACTGATGCAGGTAATGCAGACAGACGATTCCGGCCTGACTACTTCCTCGGCTGCGAATGGAACAGGGCAGGATTTTGATAATATCATTTTGGAGGTAAGGCCCGGAGTGGGAGGTGATGAGGCCAAGATTTGGGCGGAGGATTTGGTGAGGATGTACATCCGCTTCGCGGAAGTTAGAAACCAAAAGTTTAAAGTCAAAATTAAGGTAGAGTTTTTAGATGATGGGGTTTTAAAAATAACGGGACCTGGTATTTATGACCTGTTAAAAAATGAGACGGGGGTACACCGGGTGCAGAGAGTGCCGGAGACGGAGGCGGCTGGAAGAATTCATACATCGACAGCTTCGGTGGTAGTTTTGCCGGAGGTGTCGGAAAAAGTTGTGGTAGTCAGAGAGGACGATTTGCTATGGGAATTTTCCCGAAGCGGGGGCCACGGAGGACAGAATGTAAATAAAGTGGCAACGGCGGTCAGGCTGACTCATAAACCAACGGGGATTATGGTGGGTTGCCGGCAGGAGCGATCTCAGGAGCAAAATCGAAAAATAGCCTTGGAGTTGTTGCGGGCTCAGTTGTGGGAAGTTGAGGAGGAACGGAAGGCATCGGTTTTTAGCGCCGCGCGGTCGAAAATCGGAAGAAGCATGCGGGCAGAAAAGATCAGAACTTACAATTTTCCCCAGAATAGGGTGACGGATCACAGGTTGGGTAAGAGCTGGTATAAACTGGACAGGATAGTACAGGGAGAACTAGACGATATAATTGAGACTTTGAAAAATGAATTGGATTGACTGGGTGATATTGGCTATAACCGGGTATTACATTGTGGAGGGGTGGGAAGACGGAGCGGTGAAACTGGTTGCGGACGTAGTGACTTTTTTGGGGGCATTGTGGCTGGCTATTCGTTACCATAGTTTGGCGGGAAGATTTTTGGGGGAGAAGTTCGGTATCAGTAGGACTTGGACGGAGGTACTGGGGTATGTAGTGGTGGGTTTTGGAGCTGAGCTGGTGATAAGCGGAATACTGGCTGCAGCGGCAGGAAAATTGCCTGAAAAATTCTGGAAGTCAAAGTTAAACCAGGTGTTGGGATCTGCGGTGTCGATAGCTAAGGGTCTGGTTTTGGTAGCCTTCGGGTTGCTGGTTATCCTGACCTTGCCGCTGAGAGGGACCGTAAGAAAAGATATAAAATCTTCCCTTTTGGGCAGCAGGCTGGTGGTGGCGGCGGAAAAATACGGGGGGGAAGTGAAGTCTTCTTTGGATGAAGCGGCGGCTGCGGCAGTACGTTTCCTGACGGTAAAACCGCAGTCCACGGAGAGAGTGTCGCTCCAGGCACTGCCTGAAACATGTGCAGTGGCGGTAGATGAGGCGGCGGAGAGGCAGGTGTTGGAATTGGTCAATAACGAACGGGCAGCAGCAGGGGGAGTGCAGTTGAGAGTGGACAACCGGATGACTGCGGTCGCCAGAGCCCACAGCCGGGATATGTTTGAAAGAAAGTATTTTTCCCACTACTCACCGGAAGGGTTGAATGCGGCGCAGAGGCTGGAGAAAAGCGGGGTGAGATACAGCCTGATGGGGGAAAACCTGGCGTATGCACCGGATGTCCAGACAGCCCACCAGGGTTTGATGGATAGCGAAGGCCACAGGAGGAATATATTGGATAAAAGATTTACTCGGGTAGGAGTAGGGGCAGTAAACGGGGAAGAATGCGGGCTGATGATTACCCAGGTGTTTGCGGACTGATACTTTTCCGAGTCTCTGCGACGTAGACACCGGCGGCGATGATTGCTGAACCAAGGATTGCCGGCCAGGTGATGTGTTCACCCAGCCAAAAGTAAGCCAGGGGAGCGGTGAAAACGGGTGGCAGGAAAAGAAAGACGTTGGCTTCGGAAACTTCGACTATCTTTTGAGCTTTCTGATACAGCCAGTAAGCCAGGGATCCGGAGAAGACGACCATGTAGAGGACGCCGAGGTGGGCTGCAGGAGGACTAGTTAATAGTGAAAAGTAAATAGTAATAGGATTTTTAAATATTAAGGCTATGACAGACATGGAGACAAAACCTAAGAAAAACATATTGGTAGTCAAAAGCAGGGGGGAAAGATGGCCCAGTTGTCTTTTGGTGAGCAGGACGTATCCTACCCAAGCCAAAGTTCCTGCCAGGACCAGAAAATTACCGATCAGAGTACCAGAAAAAATCCGGCCGGATTCAAAGACGGGTTGGATGATGACGAAGATGGTACCTATAAATGCAATCAATTGGCCAAGTTTTTCTCTGGGAGTGATGTGTTCTTTGAGAAAATAATAACCAGCAAGGGAAACAAGAATCGGTGAGGCAGAATTGATAATTGAACCGTCGAGTGAAGAAGTCAGATCCAGACCCCAAAAAAGCAAGCCTAACTGGAGGGTGGAACCGAGAAGGCCACCGATAATAAAGGTCAGCCATTCCCGGCGTGACAGGGAGGCGAGAGCGGACCAGGTCCGGGGCTGGGTGATCGCAAGCAGGGGGATGAGGATAAGGCTGGTAAGAAAGAAGCGATATGTAAGGAAAGTTATGGTGTCGAAATAATTGAAAGTAAACTTGATCACCGGGACGGCAAAACCCCAAATAACAGCAACAGTCAGAAGCATTAAATTTGCACGCAGACGAGGAGACATTGGGTAATGATTAGTGATTAGTGATTAGTGACTAGGTTATTTTGACAGAAGGGAGGGGATTTCGGAAGGAGATGTCTGCTGCTGGGTGCCGGTAGAGAGGGTTTTTAGCATAACCTGGTTTTTGGCGATTTCTTCAGGGCCGAGGATCACGACATAGGGGATACCCTTTTTGGAGGCGTATTTCAGTTGTTTGTCCAGTTTAGCCTCGGGGTCGGGATAAAGCTCGGTGTTAACACCTTGGGAGCGGAGAGACAGAGACAGAGATAGAGAGTTGGGAAAAAATTCGGGGGAGAAAATAGTGACCAGGATTCGGGTAGGTTGAGGGTATGCGGGAGCTAACCCAAATTGCTGGACAGCTTCCAGGGTACGGTCGAATCCAAGAGCGATGCCGGTTCCCGGGAACGATTTTCCGATTAGTTTTTGGAATATTCCGTCGTAACGTTCACCGCCGGCAACCGAGCCTGCAGTATATCCCGGAATGATGATTTCCCAGATCGGACCCTGGGAGTAAGAAAATGACCTGGCAAGGGTAGGCTGGAAACGATACCAGGAGTCAGGGTATCCTAAACCTTTGAGATAAGCGTAAATTGTTTTGATTTCTTCATTGGGTTGTAAGTTTTTGACGTAATCTAAATATTTTTGGGCTTGAGCCGTTGAAATGCCTTTACTGTTCATATCATCGATAAATCCCGGTTCGCCGATTTTCCCCAATTTATCGATGGCGACGATGGCCGGATAGGGGAGGTCTTTTAATAGTTCACGGCTGTTGATAAGAGCCGTAACCTCTTTAAATCCCAGTTGTCTGTATACTTCCAAAGTCAGGGCGATTACTTCGGCGTCGGCAATCCTGGATTCAACACCGAAAATATCAAAGTCAATCTGGGTGAACTCCCGAAACCTTCCGGCTTGGGGTTTCTCGGCCCGGAAATTGGATTGAATTTGATAGCGGCGCCAGGGAAAAGTGAGTTGATTAATATTTTGGGCGACTACCCGGCAAGTGGGCAGAGTTTGATCGTAGCGAAGCATAACTTCCCGGCCACCCAGATCGGTAAATTTGTAAAAGAGTTTTTCGTCTTCACCGATCTCACCAGCGAACAGTTCTGCCGGTTCCAGGGTGGGGGTTTCCAGGGGTTCATAACCCCAGCTTTCCAAAACGGGAATGATTTTGTTTTTTAGCCACTGCCTGACCCATGCCTGGGGAGGCAAGAAGTCGCGGAAGCCTTTGAGAGGAAGAGTCGTGGACATAAGTCAGAGATCGAATTTAATGAAAAGCTGGGCGTCGAGAGCCGCGGCAATCTTACGCAGCAGGGTGAGAGAGGGCCTGGATGAGCCTGACTCAAGGCGGGAGATGCTGGCTTGGTCAGTATTGGCCTTTCTGGCTAGTGCTTGTTGGGTCAAACGTCTTTTGATTCTGGCGGCAATTAAACTCCTGGCCAGTTGGTATTCCGGCTCAAGCTTTTTAATTTCCTTAGCCACCTCAGGATCCTTGAGGAGCTCTTTTTGAAAAACCTTCCAGTTCATATTATGTTGAATATAACATATTTTACTGCTATGTCAATGTTTTTGATCTGACGAGGGCGGTTTCTATTTCCTTTTTGGGAGTTTTGTTGGTTTTCTTGAAGAATACATTAAGAATATAAAACTTGTTTTTGACGTTGGTGTAAATGAGCCGCAGTGAGATTTTACCTGTGGTTCGAAGTTCGAAAAGTTTCCTATAGCCTGATAGTTTTTTTGAATAAGGAGCTCTTAGTTGGGGACCAAATTTAGCGAGAAGTTCCAATACAAAGTTGACCCTAGCCTTTTGGGATGGTTGTAACGAGCGTAAAAATTCAGCAATGGGTTCTTTGCCAGATGGGGTTCTAAATAATTCTACCTGGTACATGGTCATAGCTTGATTATTTCATTGATAACCGGTGTTATCAATTCCAAAAGGGTAAATAACTGGTAATTTGTCATTAAAGATTTGAGATATTAACGGTTGGTACATTTTTGAACGAAGTAACGATGGTTTTTCATTCTGTAGTAGAATGGCATTTGGAAAAAACAGATAGATAAAAAATCCTTGGAGCAGATATTCGGTAAATTTGCGTTTGACCCAAATATCTAATGTGGACGGGGGTGGGACTATCAGATTGGGAAAATACTTTCCCGGGCCAAAAGCCAATTTAAGACGGCGGATTTCCCAACGAAAATCTGTTGATGAAAAATAGGCCTTTATTTGGGGTAAGAGGGTGTTGAATATTGTTTCAAAGCTAATACCGGTTTTTAGTTGGAGGTCTTTTTCCCATTGTCTCCAATTAACTACTTGGAAATTTCTAACCTCCTGATCTTTGAGCCAAATGTTTAAATTTTTCTTATATTGCTTCCATCGGGTTTCATATTTAGGCCAGAGTGAATCGGTCGGGGATTTAAGAATTGAGAAGCTTTGGGTAAAGATATAGTAAGGATCGGTGTTACCGATGATGATTTTAACCTCTACAGGATATATAGATTGGAGTTGTGAAATGAGCTTTTTTAAAGTAGGGAGATCCGGCTCAAGATTATTACCAATGGGGTTGACGCTGACATATTTCCAGGGTCGTTTTGAGTTAAATAGATAGCTGTCATTAATAGTGGAGCAAGTAAAAATGACCAAATTGAGGGGGAGGTTTTTGATAACCTGATCGGTAACACGGAAAGCAATTAAACTTTTATCGGGGTTGGGGGGTAATTTGTCTAGGGACGTTAACTTTTGACACAGCTGGCTGATGATCTTAGCTTGAGATGAATTTACCACGGTTGTTTTTTGGGATTAAACGGGTAAATAAAGGGAAGCTTTTCTTGTTCGGGAAGAGCGGAGTTGAGCATGTCAGTTCTCAAGTCGACTGGTTGTTCACTTTGGAGACCGACAGTGTTGGGTAAAGTTGTTTTGATAGTGACGCCTTGGAAACCGTAAGTGGCAACTTTCAACTGAGCGATTTGCCGAAGCTGGGTTTCTGTGGGTTGCGGCAAGCTGCCGTAATAACTTCCAGGTTGGAAAAACTCTGTCATGCGGGAAGCCTCTTGGTTAATAAGCGAAGGATTTAACCCGCTTAGTGAGGAAGGAGAGGGAGGTTTAAGTTGAGTCCAGCCTAATATTTTTTGGGGAATTTCTTTTAAAAGTTTACGACATTGTTCTCTAAAACTCTCTAAATATTCAGACCGCCTTTGTTTGAGAAATTGGGGGTTGGTGCCAAAATTTCCTAAAACGGGGAAAAGATAGTTTTCTTCATCTTCTTCGCCCACTATGATTGTTAATTCCCAGGGAATATCAGCTGCACCGAGATTTTGAGCAAGTTTCAGAATGGCCTTGGTATTGACGGAAATATTATTTCTGGAAGCACTGGTTTGGATAAAATAATCAGGATCTGGTCCGGTGAGATAAGCCGAGTCTATTTCAGGGCACGCAAAGGTAAATAATTCGACTTTTTGGTTTTTTACTAAACCGGATTGAATTTGGCGAAGTATGGTGGTTCGATCGGGGTTGAGACCGGCGGGGAAAAATCTGTCACATTCGAGAATTGCGCCGACTGCCAAGCGAATATCTTCCGGTAAATCACGGGAGAATCCGTATTCCTCGCTGATCTGATCAGCCAGTTGTTGACGGGTTTTAGATATCCGTTCGGTTAACGGTTGGACTGAACGCAGTAGGCGGAATGCTTGGTTTAATGCTAGGGTTTGGTCTGGTTTCGGAAGACCTTTGGCCGAGGCTTGATCCCAGCGGCGTTGATAATCGTCCCGCAGAGATTTTGCCTGAGAAAGTTTCTTTTCGATATCGGTTTCTAAACCACGGGATGAGAGACGGTTTTTGTACTCCGTTTTGAGGGTTGAAAGAATATCAAAATCGGGTGACATAGGGGTGGGTGAGGGGAGTCGAACCCCCACTACCGGCTCCACAAACCGGTGTGCTGACCGTTGCACTACACCCACCTTATTTAGCCATTAGCTTTTGGCCATTAGCTTTTTGAAAAGATAAAACCCTCGTTACTTGGCCACGAAAAATCGTGAACAAGGAACGAGGGTCACAAAAAAGGACCTCCGCGGTCCCATCCTTATTTGTCCCGAGGATTACTCTCGGAACCTCTCTGGCTGGCTCGAACACGCTTGGCGGGTTGATTTCAGCTGGCTGATTTTTACAGTTTGCCTTCTGTCCGGTATTTGGCCGGCTCCTGGCGGATCGTGACTCCGCTGATAACGGATTTACTAATTATCTTATAGTATAGGATGGGAAAGTTTGTTTGTCAAGAGGTAGACGAATATTGACTGTGATGGTAGCGACTGGGGTGTTGTTGGGGCTGGCCGGATTTAAAAAATATAGCTTGTTATATGCATCATGCATCGATGCATGATACATAATGGGTTTTGGGTGGAAGGGGGTGAAATATTGGGTTGGATGGAGGATGGTCATCGTCCGATAAGTTCTCCGATAGAGAAGGAGAATGAGAAGTGGAGGAATAGAACGAAGTGGGTATGGGGGCTGTTTCTGGCGGGAGTGGGTTTTTACCGCTCGGCGAAAATTCGGTACCCTGGTTAAAGAAGATTTGACGGGGAGAGTAAAACGTAGATGTGAAAGAGAGATTGAAAGGAGTGACTAAGACGGCGTTAGTCGCGGAGGCAATCTTCGTTGGATTTACGATTCTGAATATTATTTTTTGGCAGAATGAAACTTGGGAGAAGGTTGCACCCGGATTGCTGTTAGGAGCCTTTGCGGTGGGAACCTTGGCTTTGTTAGGATCGTTGGTGAGTAAGTCTAAGGGATAAGGTGGATGAGGAGGGCGGAGGCGGAGTCGGCAACGAAGATGAGTTTGGTGCCGATTTTGATATCCGTGAATTTAGATTTTGCGGAGTATTTGGTGATAGAAGATATTTTAAGGGTGATGGTTTTTTTGTCGGGATGTTCCAGAGTGAGGGAACCGGATGCAGTTTTGGTTACAGTACCGAATAGAACCTGGCGTTTGTCCTCCGGCGGACGGGGAGTGACGATAAGCCGCTTGGCGGTCATGAGCCCTGAGCCGTCGACGTCTCCCATGGCGATGACAAAGTCGCCGACTTTGAGGTCGGCCGGGGTACCATCCTTACCCGTGGCGAGTTTGATAGCGGTGTCGGTAGTTACAGTGGCCTGACGGGATTGGTTTTTCAGATTGGCGATTGTGACGGTCGCGTCGAGCTTGGCGGATATGCTGCCTACGTAGGCTTTTTTGGTAACTGCCTTTTTGATTTGCGAAAGCTCTTCCGCGACTTGTTTTTTGATAGTATCCCGCAGGCCGGAATCAGTGGCAGTAGGGGTTTGAGCATTAGCATGACCAGAAAGTAAATAGTAAATAGTGAATAGTAAGAGTAGGAAAGAAATATTTTTGGATTTTTGCATATTGATTTTGGCTATATTTTGGCGGTGGTGTAGGTAACGGTAAGTTCTGTACTGGCCCGGTTGCCGGCGGGGTCAACGGCGGTGACGGTAATTAAATTGTAGCCGCCTTCAAGTTTGACCGCGGCGGAAAATGAACCGGAGGAATCCGGGGTAACGATTTGCTGGGAATTCTCGGCGGTAATGACGATAACGGCAGTAGGCAAAGTCAGTCCGGTGACGGTGACGGTATTGACTGTCACGAGGGCTTCGTCGGTAGGTGAGGTAAGCTTTACAGTCAAGCCGTCTTCCGGTTTGAGAGCTTCCGGAGTAGGCGTGGCAGGATTGGCGGCGGAGGAGGTGGGAGTAGGAGTGGTAATGGATGAAGGCAGGGATGGGGCGGGGGGTTTGAGACTTTTGTTGGCTGTCCAAATCCCGAAGGTAATAATCAGACCCAGTATGAAGCCGATGGATATGGCGAAAAATATCTCTTTTTTCATCTGTTTGACGCTGACGTGAAGATTAACTGACGAGGTTTGTCTTGTCAAGACGAGGGGCGGTGGTGTATGTTTAGTATTGTGGAAATACAATATTTAGGCCATTCGGCGTTCCGGATTAAGGGGAAAAGCTGCGTGTTGGTGACTGATCCCTATGGAGCCCAAGCGGGTAAATTCCCCGCGGGAGTAACGGCAAATATCGTGACTGTGTCGCACGACCATTTTGACCATAACGAAGTAAAGTCAGTTGCAGGTTCACCGTTTGTGGTTAATGGTCCAGGTGAGTATGAAGTGGGAGGTGTGTCGATCGTGGGAATTCCCACCTGGCATGACGATCAGGAAGGGGCACAGCGGGGGGAAAATACTGCGTATGTGATAGAGATGGACGGATTGAGACTGGTACATTTGGGAGATTTGGGGCATAAGCTGGCGCAGGATCAACTGGAGCAGATGGGAGCAATTGATGTGGTGATGATACCGGTTGGGGGGGTGTATACGCTTGATGCCAAGGAAGCGGCCGGAGTGGTCAAGCAGGTGGATCCGTGGGTGGTAATTCCGATGCATTACCAGCAGGCAGGCTTGGATGCGGGAAGTTTCGGACAGCTTTCGGGGGTGGATGTGTTTTTGAAAGAGATGGGTAAGAGCGAGGTGCAACCGGTGCCGAAGCTGGTAGTTTCGGCCGATCGGCTACCGGGTGAATTGCAGGTGGTAGTTTTGGAGAGAAAGTCTTAAGGCCTTTGGAGTTTTGCTGCGGCTGATTCTGAGGAGGCAATTAGATTGCTCTCGATTAACATAAAAAAGGGGAGGGTGCAAAGAATGAGGCCGGCGGCGTCTAAATAGACTGTACCGGAGACAAATCCTATGTAAGCAATTCCCAAAATGATTGCCAGTCTTTTACTGCTCCGGGCTTCATTTTCCAATCTGTTTTTTTCTTGCAGTAGGGCTTCGCGATTAATCTCAAGAGGCATGACTGAGGAAATAATACCACAAATGATTAAATGGTTAAATTTTAAATGTTAGTGTATATTGGGGGCACATGGCGGAAGTGAAAGTCCCACCCCATTCTGAAAATGCCGAGCAGTCCATACTGGGAGCGCTGCTTTTGGACCGGGATGCGGTGGTAGCGGTGGTGGAGTTTTTGATGCCGGAGCACTTTTATCTGCCGAAGCACCAGAAGATATTTGAGACAATTGTGGATCTATATCAGGAGCGGGAACCGGTGGATGTAGTGGCAGTAACAGAAAGACTGAAGAAAAAGCGGGTTTTGACGGAAGTCGGGGGAGCGGGTTATCTGGTGGAATTGGTGAACCGGGTACCCACCGCGGCTCATGCCGAGCATTATGGGCGGCTGGTGAAGGATTCTTACACCAAGCGGCAATTGATTTCTGCCGCGGCCAAAATCTCGGATATGGCTTTTGATGAAGGCGGGGATGTGCGCCAGATTTTGGATACTGCCGAGCAAAGCGTGTTTTCACTGGCCCAACAGCACCTTAAGCAGGTGTTCGTTCCGGTCAAAAGTATTTTGACGGAGTCGTTTGACCGGCTGGATGAACTGCACAAAGCCCCGGGGAGTCTGCGGGGAGTACCGACCGGTTACCCGGACCTGGACGACACTTTAGCGGGGATGCAGGATAGTAACCTGCTGATACTGGCTGCCAGGCCTGGAATCGGCAAAACTGCCTTGGCCTTGAATATTGCCCAGAACACATCGTTTAAGCATCGATTGCCGGTGGGCTTTTTCTCCCTGGAGATGAGCAAGGAGGAGCTAATGGACAGACTGTTGGTATCACAGGCGGAAATAGACGCCTGGAAAATGAAAACGGGAAGACTGAACGAGGAGGAATTTACCAAACTGTCGGATGCGATGGGAGAATTGTATGAGACGCCTTTGTATATTGATGACACGCCGGGGATGTCTATACTGGAAATGCGGACCAAAGCGCGGCGGCTGCAGGCGGAACAGGGCCTGCGTTTGATAATAGTAGACTACTTGCAGCTGGCACGGCCGGTAAGGAATCTGGACAATCGGGTGGCGGAGGTGTCAGAAATTTCCCAAGGGTTGAAAAACCTGGCCCGGGAGTTGAAGATACCGGTTTTAGCGTTGTCGCAGCTGTCTCGGCAGGTGGAAGCCCGGGGAGTGAAGAAACCGCAGTTAGCAGACTTGAGGGAATCGGGTGCGATCGAACAGGACGCCGACGTGGTGATGTTTATGTGGCGGGAGAATGAAGAGGATATGGAGAGTTTGAACCTGGATGTGGCCAAGCATCGTAACGGACCGCTGCGTTCCATTAAACTGCGCTTCAGAGGGGACAGAATTAAGTTTTACTCGGTAGAGGGGAAGAGGAAAGCAAGCTAAGGGGTTTAGGTTATTTTCTGGACTTTGAAGGAACCGTCGCAATCGGGACAATGGCCGATAGCAGTATCTAGTTTCACCTTTTTGGCCGCTATTAGAGCCCTTTTGATAGAGCAGCCTCTTGTTTTTTTTGGTTTAGTGTTGTCGGGGGAAGAGGTGACTTCGTATTTATGATCAACACCACGGCGGGTGACAGTGACAATTTCTCCGGGTTTATAGAGGCAATTATTAAAGAGTAGTTCGGGGGGCATATTTTGGATTATACGTCAGGATATAGGGTGGGCAAGGTGGGAGTCGAACCCACACGAGCGTTTCGGCTCACAGGTTTTTGAGACCTGCGCGTCTGCCATTCCGCCACTTGCCCCAGGGCTTTGGTGACATTTTAAGATGCAGCGGTTAAAATTGCCAGGTTATGATTGCAGTCCAGGAATTGAGATCCGGAATTGCTTTTAAGGAGGATGGTCAGCTGTGGCAGGTGCTCAAATATGAGCATATCAAGATGGGCCGGGGGTCGGCGACGATAAAAGTGAAAGTGAAGAATTTGCTAACCGGGACCACGCTGGATAAAAGTTATGTGAATTCTGCCAGAGTAGAGGAGATAGAGACGGCTAGAAAACCGATGCAGTATCTGTACCAAGACGGAGATAATAGTGTGTTTATGGACCCCAGGACGTTTGATCAGTTAGTGATTAGTGGTCAGGTCGCAGGTTCTAGTGCCGTTTATTTGCAGGAGGGGGTGATAGTGGATATATTGTTTTGGGATGAGAAGCCGCTTTTGGTGGAACTGCCGCTGAAAATGACATTTGAAGTGGCGGAGACGGATCCGGGAGTGAAAGGTGACAGCGTATCAAATATTTTTAAATCCGCAAAACTGGTTAACGGGATGACCACAAGAGTACCGTTGTTTGTCAATCAGGGAGATAGGGTGGTGGTGGATACCAGGGACGGAAGTTACGTAGAGCGGGCGAAATAAGTAGTGGTATGATTTGGGAATGGATTGGGGATTACCGGCTGTATTGCGCATAATAGGAGTAAGCGGGGTGGTAGTGTGGTCCGGATTTTTGATTTGGCGTCAGACGCGGTTTGAGTTTGACCAGGAAAAAGTGCTGAGCCTGATCGTTTCCCTGGGATGGTGGTTTGCCGCAGGATCGATAGCCGGCCGATACTTAATAAGCCGCGATTTTGGGTGGTGGGTCTGGGGCGGGATAATTTTGAGCGGATGGACATTGAGGCGCTGGTGCAGAATAAACCAGTGGGATTTTTGGGAGTGGTTTGACCTGGTGGCCGGAGTGTATCTGGGGGCGGGAGTATTAGCGAGTCTGATTCTAGGGTTGGGGAACTGGTATTACGCTTTGGTGTTTGCTTCGGGATGGGTGATTGCCGGGTGGACAGCCAGAAATTACAGAAAAATCAGGTGGTATAAGAGCGGCAAACCGGGAATGGTAGGTTTGGTGTCCTTAATGTGGAGCGCCGCCGGGATAATCGTGGTTGCATTACTTAAGCCCGGTAATATATACTGGGTCGGCCTGTCTCCTGAACAATGGATTTCCGCCTGGATTCTGGTAGCGGCAGGGGTGACAATATACCTGCGTTCGGGGAGGCAAGCAGAAGGAAATATAAATGTATGGCAAAAGCTAAAAAAAGCAAAATGGCGGGGGTAATCAGGTATCCGGAAGAGGTATTGCGGCCGGTAAGAGATTACCTGGTGTCAAAATTGTCCGGCCTGCAGAAAAGGAAGAAAGAGTTGGTCAAGGAAGATCCTTTTTCGGATACGAGCCGGCTGAACGATAATGCCGCGATAGATACCGATGCGGCGGAGAGAGTGGGGCACATGCAGGTGTCTGCAATAAAACAGGTTGCAGATAGAAGTATTATCCAGATCCGAAAGGCTTTGTCGATGATTAAGGTCGGCAAGTATGGAGTGTGTGAGAATTGTGGGAAAATGATTGATACCGACAGGCTGATGGTGATGCCGGAGACGACCTTGTGTGTGGAATGTGAGAGGAAGAGGGAGAAATAATTTTTAATTTTTATTTTTTAATTTTTAATGATCTTGGTCCCCCGGGTAATGTTTGAGGATGAGAGTATTTGTGTGGTCGACAAGCCGGCGGGGATGGTAGTTAATAAGTCGCAAACTACTGCCGAAATTACGGTCCAGGAGTGGCATGCTCCTAAACTCAAAAATCAAAATTCAAATATCAAAACCGGGGAGTTTTATGAGAAGGGGGGCGTGGTGCACAGATTGGATAAAGAAACGAGCGGAGTGATGGTACTGGCTAAGACCCCTGAAATTTATGAGAAATTAAAGAAGCAATTTATGGAGAGAAAGACGGTAAAGAGGTATCGGGCGCTGGTGAACGGAATTATGGATAAAGAATCGGGAATCATTGCAGTGCCGGTAGAAAGGCATCCGAAAGTGAAGAAAAAATTTGGCGTGAGCGGGAATTTGTCGAGAATGGCGGTAACGGAGTGGAGGGTATTAGAAAAATATTCAATATCTAATGCTCAATATTCAATGCTGGAATTGACGCCGTTGACGGGTAGGACCCACCAGATACGGGTGCATCTGGCGCATATAGGGCATCCGGTAGCCGGGGATACGATTTATGGAGGCAGGAGGAAGGTGGTTGAGGAGAGGAAATGGTGCCCGAGGCTGTGGCTGCATGCCAAGTATCTGGAGTTTGTCCATCCGGCAACAGGTAACAGAGTAAGTTTTGAAGCCCCGGTACCGGAGGAATTGCAGCGTCTAGTGACTAGCGTCTAGCGTTTAGTTTTTGTTACACTGGATATATGCCTGAGGTGTTTTTTGGTCTGGCGGTAATTTTGGGACTTGCGGCTTTGGGGGGGGTAGCGGCCAGGTTGACTAAGCAACCGGTAATGTTGGGGTATGTGCTGGCAGGATTGGTGATTTCGGTGGTTTGGAGGTCGCAGGCGGCACATTCCCAGACTTTGCAAACCATGATTTCCGTTATGGGACAGTTGGGGGTGACGCTGCTGCTGTTTTTGGTGGGGTTGGAATTGCCGATAGCTGAACTGAAAAAGATGGGCCGGGTAGCACTCATATCCGGGTTGGGACAGATAATTATTACTTCTGTTTTGGGGTACGGGTTGGCCAGGGTGTTGGGATATGATCCTATTACGGCCATTTATTTGGGTATAGGGATGACTTTCGCCAGTACGATAGTCGTGGTTAAACTGTTGTCTGAAATAGGTGATCTGCAAAGCCTGTACGGAAAAATTACCATGGGTTATCTTCTGGTCCAGGATTTTGTAGCGATAGGGCTGATGGTGATAATGAGCGGGATGGCCAAGGGAGGCGGGGTGGTGGACTGGATGGGACTACTAACCGTTGTGATTAAAGGGGTGGTGGTGGTGACGGCGATCCTGGTGCTGTCGGAAACCGTGGTTAAACGGGTGGTAGATTTTTTGGCCCAATCCACGGAACTGTTGTTTATCGGGTCCGTGGGCTGGTGCCTGGTACTGGCCGCTGTGGTTGCTTCTCCGGGTTTTGGATTTCCGCTGGAAATCGGGGGATTTTTAGCAGGACTGGCGCTGGCGTCGGCGGTGGAGCAGGCGGAGATAATTTCCAGGGTGCGACCTTTGAGAGATTTTTTTCTGACCTGGTTTTTCGTGGCTTTGGGGGCAAAGATTAATTTGGGGGATTTAGCAGGCTTCGGTTGGTCCACAATGGTCATGTCCGTATTTGTGCTGTTGGTCAGCCCGGTAATATTGATGGCGATTTTCGGTTACTTGGGATTTCGGAAAAGAGTAATTTTTTTGGCCAGCTTGACGGTGGCCCAGGTGTCGGAATTCTCGTTGATTCTGATGGCCGGGGCAGTAAGTTCGGGACTGACGGATCCGAAAGCGCTAAGCGTGTTAACAGTGATGGCGGTGGTGACAATGCCGGTATCTTCTTATTTCATCCTGCACGCAAACCGGCTGTACCGGACTTTCGGGGTGTTAGCTAAGTTATTTGAGCGTAAAAAGGCGGGAGTAATTAGTGAAAGAATAGAGAAATTGGCAGGTCATGTGGTATTGTTCGGTCATAACCGGGTAGGAAAAGTGGTGCGGCCGGTCTTGGAGAAAATGGGTTTTGAGGTATTGGTGGTGGATTTCAATCCGACCATAATCGAGAGACTGGAAAACGAAGGTACGAAGGCAGTTTACGGTGATATGGCGGACTTCGAAATATACGAAAAATTGGGTTTGGAGAAAGCTGCAGCAATCATTTCGACCGTGCCTGATGTGAGGGACGAGCTGCTGCTTTTAAGAGGACTAAAAGCGGAGGGTAGGAAAAACCGGCAAGCGCGGATATTAACCGCCCGTGATGACACAGATGCAACTCTGTTGTATGCGGCGGGAGCGGATTATGTGTTGATTCCACACAGGATCGGAGGGGAATTCTTGGCAGCCTTATTAGAATCGGGGAAACTGGTACCAAGTAAAGCATGAGAAAAGCCAAAAACCGGAGGGGAAAGTGGTTGGGTAGGGGAGTGGCAGTGCTGGTGATAGCGGCTTTGGTGAGCTTTTTTTTGAAAACCCGGGCAGAGAGGAAGTGGCGGGGGGATGAACGATTTACTCTGATTGTCTGGAACGGAATGATGACTGTAGCCAGTTTTGACCCGGTAACGGAGAGGGGATTGAAACTGATTCTGCCGCCGGAACTGGAAGTAGTGACTGTCGGGGGAAGGGGGAGATGGCAGGTGAAAGTGCTTCCTCAGATAGGTGAGAAATACGGGGGTAAATGGGTCGCGGATTCGGTGGCGGATTACCTGAGTGTCGGGTACACTGCGTATGCAAAATCGGACAATTTATCAGGAATTAATTTGTGGGACAGATTTAATTGGTGGCAGTGGAGCAGGAAGGTGCGTTGGGAAGAATTGGAATTAAAAACACTTCCGGGGGTAGTTGAAGCAAAAGCCGCGGACGGCCAGGTGTACCGGGAACTGAGTTCCGGTTTTAAAGCCGGCATGTCAGGCAGATTGATATCCACCAGCATTAGTTTGGAAGGAGCGGAAGTGACAGTAGTGAATACTACTGAAGTAGACGGGTTGGGGTCGCACGTAGCGGAAGTTTTAGAAAACACCGGTTTGGCCGTAAAAAGCGTAGTCAGTGAGTCGTCGCAGGCAGAGAAGTGCGAAGTTTTGACCGGAAGCGAGCCGAGGAAAGTGGCTATTAGCTATAAATGGATGCTGAAATATTTTGGCTGCCGGGAAGGTAAGGATGAGGGGTTAGGGGAGAAGGAAATAAAAATAATCTTGGGAAAAAAGTACAGACAATGGTGGCTGGGGGAAGGGAGTTAGTCGATCTGTTCCGGCGAATCGACTTCCGCGGTGTCTTCACCGGTGGTGGAAATGTTGGGTTTTTCCTGATGGACAAGTTCAGGCGGGGTAAATGAGACGTAAGTAAGTTTTTCCGTGGGGGGAAAGGAAGGAGAGTCTTTGTACTTGGCTCCGCGGCTGACTTCACGGATGAATATTTTTAGCCCGGGCTTGGTTTTGTCCGAGTTTTGCAGTTCAACGGATTTTACCCAGGCTTGGAATACATTGCCCGCCTTAAGCAGGGTGCGCATACGGGAAGCCAGGTCATCAGGGAGGCGACCCAGATACTGCTTTTGGGGAGTGAGGACGGAAACACAATGCTGTCTGGCGGTGACTAAGACGGGATCGGCGGGGCGCAGGGCTGACAAGATTTTCGGGTCTCCCAGGCGGGACAAGCTGACGGTGCGGGTAATCCCCGGCTCTTCCAGGAATTGAGGTAGTGCGGCAGGTGAAGCAAAGACAGTTGCAAGGGCAGAACCGGCATTTTTTACTTGCTGCAATCCCCTTGTCGCGATTGAGTCGTAACGATCAATTTTCAGAACCTGCTTGTAGGCCGTCTGGGCTTTGACTTTGTGTCCTGTTTCCAGATATGCCCGGGCTAATCGGTTGAGAGCCTGGGTATCGTGGGGTTCGGATTTGAGGATCTGTAAATTGAGTCTGACAGCCAGTTTCCAATTCCGATCCATGGCTGCGGATATGGCTTGATTGGGCAAATTCTGATCCATATTTCTACCCCGAAAAGTATAAGGGGTGACGGGGGGAAGTCAACTGGTATAATTGGAGCGGTATGTCCGGGCATTCAAAATGGTCGACTATAAAAAGGCAAAAGGAGGTCAAAGACGCGAAGAAGGGGGCGATTTTTACCAAACTGGCGACGGCAATTACTGTAGCAGTGCGGCAGAGCGGGGGAGTAGCTGATCCTGACCAGAATTTTCGCCTGAGGCTGGCCGTGGAAAAAGCCAGACAGTTTAACATGCCCAAAGATAATATATCCAGAGCGATAGATAAAGGTACAGGTACTGGGGGAGGAGAACGAATGTCAGAAGCGGTGTTTGAAGGTTTTTTACCCGGGGGAGCGGCAGTTATTATCGAGACAGTGACGGATAATAAGCTGAGGACGGCCCAGGAAATAAAGACCTTATTGGATAAAGGAGGCGGGAGCCTGGGCAGCAGCGGTGCTGTGGGATATCTGTTTAACCAGCTGGGGGAGCTGAAAGTAAAAGTTCGGGATACAAGTTTAAAAAGCATGGATGAACAGGAATTGGAGATGATTGATTTGGGAATAGAAGATGTCGAAGTAGTTGAGGACGGATTTTTGATTTACTGCGAGCCGAAGAAGACATTTGAGATAAAACAAAGGCTGGAGGATTTGGGGTATGAGGTGGAGTCAGCAGATCTGGTAATGAAACCGTTTGTACCTCTGGACTTACCTCAGGAGGAGAGACAAAAAGCGGATCGGCTGGTGGAGAAACTTTGGGAATTGGGTGATATGACAAACGTGTGGTGTAATTATTTGATAAAAGCTGATTGAATATGCGTAAAAGGCAAAAAATGGTAGCTACGGCAGGCAGTCTGGGGGTGGGGTTGCTGCTGGCTCAGGCGGCGCCTTTGGAATGGCGGTATCCGCTGGTGGGTCTGTTTGCGGCCTCGACCTGGGTACTGTCAGCCTGGTCACTGAGAGAAGGTTTGTCCGGGGTGGAATGGCTGACGGTATTGCTGCCCCAGGTATTGTTTACCGGTTCAGTGGGGATGTTTTATATACTTCTGCCGGGATCGTGGTGGGCCAGGGGGGCAGTGATGCTGTTTTTCGGAGTAGGACAGTATGCATTGCTTCTGACTGCAAATATTTTTTCGGTGGCGGCCATCAGGACTATTGCACTTTTTAGGGCGGCAAGTGCGGTGGGATTTGTGATGACATTGGTAACAGGCTTTTTTGTGTATAACACCATCTGGTCATTCCGGTTACCCTTCTGGGAAGTGGGAATATGGGTGTGGCTGACCAGTTGGGCAATGTTACTGCCGGCTTTATGGTCGGTGAAGTTGGATCGTTTCTTGTCTAAAGAGGTGATAACGTACTCTTTTTGGCAAGCTGTTTTAGTAGGAGTTCTGGCCATGACGATATCTTTCTGGCCGATAACGGTGGCAGTACTGTCGGTGTTTTTGTGTACGATATTATATATATTGATGGGAATAACTCAACATTATTTTGCGGACAGACTACTGCCGCGGATGGTGTGGGAGTACGTGACCATTGGGGGAGTAGTGGCGGCGACGGTGTTACTTACCGCTGGTTGGGGTATATGAGTGAAAAGGAAAGAAGAGATATATTAAGCGGGACTGGTGAGGATCTTAAATACGCAAAATCGTTGGGTTTTGTAGGCGCGCATATTGATCCAAAAACGGGTAGGGTAGTGATACCTAGGATGCAGATGCTTCAAGTACAGGAAGAAGTAGTCGCAAAGAAGCAGAAAGAGCGGCTAAAGAGAGAACCCGCAAAAAATAGACCGAGATATCCCGGCAAAGGAGCTAGTGATGAAGAATGGAGGAGATATGCGGCTGAGACTTATGCACTACCAGGGGCTAAGTTAACACTACCAGTAATCCCGAGAGGAAGAGGACGCGGATGGACAATATTAAGGCTGATCAAGGGAGAAGGGATAGAATACGAGTGGACATGTGGTTGCAGACGAGATAAAAGAGGGTCTGAATATCGTTGTGGAAAAAAAGATTGTTTAAGAGAATAAAATATTAGGAGGGTTTTGACTAGGGGAGAGGGGAGAGGGGAGGCGAAATTCAAAGTTTAAAAATCAAAATTCAAAATACTAAAGTTTTCACAAATACATATTGTTTTTCACGAGTGATAGTATTACTATAAGTCTTTATATCGGTCTTATTTAGCTTCGGATGATATAGTTTGTACTGGTAAAGATTACACTTTGGTTAACGGTGTTTGTGGATAAGTGCCAGGTTCTCCAGGGGAGGGAGACTAACAAATTTAAAATCAAATTTAATATTAAAAATAGATTACAAAAGTTGAAAAATATTAGTGATTATTTTGAGAAGAGAGGAGGGTTATTCCCCACCGGGTCTTGACAGGTGTATTTGAAGATGATAGAAACGGAGTATAATATCTCTTACACGCAGTTTCCCCACGATGGGGAAGACTGCGTCTAAGAGCAACTAATTTAAAAAGTTTCTTATGGACTCCCCTGTTACAGATTCTAAACCCAAAGCCTTATTACCCTACTTTGACGATTTCCTGCTTTTTTTGAAGACCCAAAACTATTCCGAAGAAACTTTGTATAACTATGAGCGGGATCTGCGAATGCTGATTAATTTTGCGACGGAGGAAAAATTGCGGTTTGAGGACTTGAATAAGCAAATCATAAACAGATTCAAAGCATATCTTATCAGCCGGGATAGAAAACAGCCGTCTACGGGGCTTACAGCGGTTCGCAAACTCGAACCCCGGAGCGTAAACAGGGTTTTGTCGGCAACCAGGACTTATCTGCGATATTTGATTGACATAGACAAACCGGTACCGATTCCGCCGGATGCGATAAAAATGGTAAAGACGGACAAGAAGCATCCGCAAGTGGCGGAATTGTCTGAATTGATTAAGTTAATAGAATCGCCGGTAAGACTCGAGAAAGACGAATTGGTGGGAATAAGAAACCGGGCGATGCTGGAAGTGTTGTTGTCTTCCGGGATGCGGATTTCGGAACTGGTCTCCCTGAACAAAAACCAGTTGGACGGAAGCGGCCGGCTATTTATCCGGGGTAAAGGCCGGAAAGAACGGTTTGTATATTTAACCGATCGGGCAACTTTTTGGGTGAACCAATATATAACCCGAAGGAAAGATAACGGACCGGCTATGTTTGTGCCTCTCCGCGGCAGCCGGGCCGGCAAAACCACGAGGCGGATTTCCACCAATTATCTGCAGGCCAAAATCAAGGAATACCGGGAGAAATTGCTGATTAATGTACCCACGTCGGCACACAGCCTGCGCCACGGATTTGCTACCTATCTTGCCGAATCCGGAGCCAATCCGGCGGCAATCCAGGTATTATTGGGTCATGAAAGCCTGGATACAACGACCAGATATGTGCACGCATCGGATAAGTTTGCAGAAGAGACGCACCGCAAGTATCACCCGGTTAAGTAACTGGTCTTTTGGCTTTGAGACCTTTTCCTTGGGACTTTTTAACTGCGATTCGGATTGGTTCTTCGACTGCTTGAATAATAAGCCTTGTTAACAGTGCTTCTACGGGATTGAGTGGTGTTCTGAATGTATCTGGAAGTTCATCAACTGCGGCTAGATTAATGGGATAGCCTTCAGGGGAAAAAGTGGTTGATATCTTTTTATCTGACATGTTGATTGGGTTAATTGTAGCATACTCCCCTCCCCTACCCTGTTTGTGAAAAGTTATATAAGTGAAAAGGGCTGTATGATGGGGTTTTTAGAGGGTACCGAGGAAGTTCATGATTTCGTCGGCCACGGAGGTGGTGAAATGTCGGTTGACCTGGGTGGCCTCCACCCACTTGAGCTGTTTGAAATCCCCACCCGCGACTGTTTTTCCGGAAATTATCCTACAATGGTAGTACAGACCAATGATGCGGATTTTTTTGCCGGGTGAATCGGGAATTAACCGGGCGTGGACCAGAGAGATGACCCTGGCAGTAAGACCGGTTTCCTGACGGATGGTTTTGATAATTTCCGACTCGAAGTTTAGGGAGTTGAATTTTCCGGAAGGAAATGTCCAATGCAAATCCCGAATATGCGTGTCGGTACTTTTGCGCAGACCTATTAATACCCTGGATTTTTTGTTGATGATAGAGATGCCCACGACCAAGGTGGGTTTGGGACGGGTTTGAGAGAGGAGCTGATAATACAACCTGAGAATTTTATTCACATCCGCATTGTCAAGATAAAGTTCCTTGGCAGCGGTTTGTCTGGATGCGGCTTTTTCACCTTTGGTAGATATGACGAAGAAATTTATCATTTCCCTGAGGATTTGTGAGCGGGATTTCCCTGTCTTGGTTTGGAGGTTGTTAAGAACAATATCCATTTCTTTAGGTAAAGAAAAGGCGGTGATAAGCTTTTTTACAGGCATAGTTATTAATATATATAAAATATTATAAATATTATAATAACTAATTTAATTTTCGTCAATTATGAGCACAAAA